>JAOPYG010000218.1 GCA_025964685.1 Actinoallomurus sp.
AACTCGCGGTGGGGAGAAGCGCGTGGAAGACGCCTGGCAGGCCGAGGTCGCCGCCGACGAGCGGGTGAAAGTGATCATCGACGACGACCCCACCGGCACTCAGGCGGTCAGCGACGTCGACGTGATCCTGCGCCCCGGCCGAGCCGCCTTCGACGCCGTCTTCGCCTCCCCGAGCCGTTCGGTGTTCGTGCTGTCCAACAGCCGGGCGCTGCCCGAGCGCGAGGCCGCCGGGCTGGTCGGGGACATCGCCCGTACGGCCGCGGCCGCCGCGCGTGCCGCCGGACGGCCGATGCGGCTGATCCTGCGGGGCGACTCGACGCTGCGCGGGCACGTGTTCGCCGAGACCGACGCGGTGGCGCCGGGTACGCCGGTGCTGTTCGTGCCCGCCTTCATCGACGGCGGGCGGTTCACCCAGGACGGCGTCCACCGGCTGCGCACCCCGGCCGGGACGGTGCCGGTCGCCGAGACCGAGTTCGCCCGCGACCCGGTCTTCGGCTACACCAGCGGCGACCTGCCCGGCTGGGTGCGTGAGGTCGGCGGAGGCCGTCGGCACGCCCGTACGGTCCCGCTCGATCGGCTGCGCGCGGACGGCCCCGACGCGGTCGCCGACGCGCTCGTGGAGGCTGGGCCGGAGACCGTCGTCGTCCCCGACTGCGTCAGCCGGGACGACGTCCTGGCCATCGCGGCCGGGCTGCTCAGGGCCGAGCGCCGGGGCGCCGCGGTGGTGGTCCGGTGCGCCGCGTCGCTCGCCGCCGCGCTGGCCGGGCTGTCGACGCGGCCGCTCGACCGGATCGAGCTGCCGCCGCCCGGCCGGGGCCTGGTCGCCTGCGGCTCCTTCACCGCGGCCAGCACGCGGCAGCTACAGGCCCTGGACGGCCTGTGGGACCGCCGTGTGGAGATCCCGGTCGCCGCGCACCGGGGCGACGACCGGCGGCTGGCCGACGAGGTACGCGAGCGGCTCGCGGCGGACGGCCGCGCACTGCTGGCCACCGACCGGTCCCCCGGTCACAGCCGGGTCCCCGCCGCTCCCGAGTTGCTCATGGACGCCCTCGTCGCGACCGTACGGCACCTCGCGCCGGAGGTGGACCTGGTCGTGGCCAAGGGCGGCATCACCTCCGCCCGCCTGGCCGCCGACGCCCTGCGCGCGACCAGCGCCCGCGTACGCGGGCAGATCCGGCCCGGAGTGCCGGTGTGGAGCCTGCGCACCCCGCTGGGCGGCCCGTCATACGTCGTGGTGCCCGGCAACGTCGGCACCGACGACACCCTGCGCGACATCCTCGGCCGCATCGACACCGGCGACCGGCCGTGACCACACTGGCCGGCCTGGACGTCGGCACCACGCACACCAAGGCCGGTGTCTACCGGCCGGACGGCACGCCCGTGGCCCAGCGCCGGGCCGCGACGCCGGACGAGGCGGGCGCCCTGCGTACGACCGCGCTGCGGCTGCTCGCCGCGTGCGTGGCGGAGACCGGGGCGCCACCGGCCGCGCTCGGCATCGCGAGCATGGCGGAGACCGGCGTG
Source organism: Actinoallomurus sp. (assembly GCA_025964685.1). Classification (GTDB taxonomy): domain Bacteria; phylum Actinomycetota; class Actinomycetes; order Streptosporangiales; family Streptosporangiaceae; genus Actinoallomurus. The sequence goes on from JAOPYG010000218.1 coordinate 1,522, forward strand.
CCGCTGGACGCCGGCGGCGACCCGGCCGGTGAGCTGATCGGCTGGCGCGACCGGCGTGCGGTGCGCGAGGCGGACCGGCTGGCCGCGACACTGGACGCCGCGGCGTTCTTCGCCGCGACCGGCCTGCGGCCGAGCGCGAAGCTGCCGCTGGCCCGCTGGATCTGGCTGCGCCACCACGAGCCGGACCTGCGCATGGCGTGCTGGGCGAAAACCGCCGACCTCGTCGCCGCCGCGCTGACCGGCACCGTCGTCACCAGCCCGACGCTGGCCGCGCGTACCGGCGCCTTCGACATCCGCAAGGGCGCCTACCTGCCCGAGCTGCTCGACCTGGCCGGGCTGGACCCCGGCCGGCTGCCGCCGGTGGTCTCCGGGGTGGCCGGGAGGGTCACCGCGAGCGCCGCGTCCCGTACCGGCCTGCTCGCCGGGACGCCCGTGGTCATCGCCGGCCACGACCACCTGGCGGCCGCGTGGGCCGCCGGCGTACGGGCGCCGGGACAGGTCGCGGACTCGATGGGGACCGCCGAGGCGATCGTCACGCCCGTCGCGGAGGTGCCGCCCGCGCCGGCCGGCGGGGCCACGGTCGGGCCCTTCGTGGACGGCGAGTCGTTCTGCCTGATCAGCGGCCTGTCCTCCAGCGGCGGGCTGGTCGACTGGCTGCTGGAGAAGATCGCGCCCGCCGGGCATCCCGACCGGCACCGATGGTTCACCGAGCTTGTCGGCCCGCCGGAACGGCCGCCGACCGGAATCGTCGTCCAGCCCTACCTGTACGGGCGCGCGGCTCCCGAACCCGACCCGCACCGGACGCTGTGCGTCCACGGCCTCCGGCCCGAACACACCGCCGCCGACCTCGGCCGCGCGGTGCTCGAAGGGCTGTGCATGCACGTCCGGTGGATGCTCGACGCGGCGACCGGCGGCGTACCGCCCGCCTCGGTCACGGTCTTCGGCGGGCCGGCCGCCAACCCGACGTGGATGTGGATCAAGGCGCGACTGACCCCCGCGCCGCTCGCGGTGCTGCACGAGTGGCAGGGCGCGGCGCTCGGCGCGGCCCAGCTCGCCGGCCGTGCGATCGGCATCGCCGAGCCGCCTCCGCCGGCCGTCGCCGAACCAGCCGAAGCAACCCCCGAGTGGGACGAGGCCTACCGGTCGGGATTCCTCCCACTGGCCGCAGCTCCCCCGACAAGTGAGGAAGCACGATGACCGCCCCGACCCTGGACCTGATCTCCCGGCCCTCCGGAACGTTCGCCATGGTCGCCATGGACCAGCGCGAGAGCCTCCGTACGATGCTCGCCGAGGAGGGGCATCCGGCCGACGACGCCGCGCTCGTCTCGTTCAAGCTCGACGTCGCCGAGGTCCTCGCGCCGCTCGCCTCGGCGTTCCTGATCGACCGGCACTACGCGTTCGCCGAGCTCGTACGGGACCGGCGGCTGCCGGCCGGCTGCGGGCTGATCCTGGCAGCGGACGCGCTCTCCCAGCCCCCGGGCGGCGCGGTGGAGGACACCGAGCTGGACACCGAGGTCGACCCCGAGCAGGCGCGGCGCGACGGCGTCGTGGCGCTGAAGCTGCTGGTCATCTGGAAGCGCGACGGCCAGGAGGCCCGCCGCGTCGAGACGGCCCACCGCTTCGTCAAGCTCTGCCGCCGGGCGGGGCTGCTGTCGGTGCTGGAGCCGGTCGCCGTCCCGGCGCCGGGCCAGGGCGACTTCGACCTGGACGCGGCCATCCTCGACGCCGCCGCCGCGCTCGGCCCGGCCGGCCCCAGCCTCTACAAGGCGCAGGTGCCGCGCCGGGGACAGGGCTCGATGACCGAGCTGGTCACCGCCTGCGAGAAGCTCGACCGGCAGCTCGACCGGCCCTGGGTCGTGCTGTCCAACGGGGTCGCCGCCGCGGACTTCCCGGCTGCGGTGGAGGCCGCCTGCCGCGCCGGGGCCTCCGGCATGCTCGCCGGCCGCGCGCTCTGGCGGGACGCGATCGCCACCGCCGACCCGGCGTCGGCGCTGCGCGCGCAGTCCGCGGACCGCCTCTGGCGGCTGGCCGAGACCGTCGACCGCCACGGCCGCCCGTGGACCGAGGCCGGCTGATGTACCTGTTCGTCAACCCCGGGTATCGGCCTGGAGTACGTGCCCACCCTGCCGTCGGCGGCGAGCCTGCGCGCGGTCACCGCGCGGCATCCCCCCCGCCGAACCCCGACCGAGAGCGAGCGTCATGACCCGCGTCTGCCTCCTGCACACCGTCACGAGCCTGCCCGCCGTCTTCGCCGACCTGCTGCCGTCCGAGGTCGGCAGGGTGGACGCGGTCAACATCGTGGACGAGACCCTGCTTCAGGACACGATCGAGTACGGCATGCTGCCCCGCACCCGACGCCGCGTCGCCGCGTACGCGGAGTACGCGGAGGAGTCCGGTGCGGCGGCCGTGCTGGTGACATGCTCGTCCATCGGCGAGGCGGCCGAGGAGGCACGTGCCTCGGTCGGCATCCCGGTGTACCGCGTGGACGCCCCGATGGCCGCCGAGGCGGTCGCGGCGGGCGGGCGCATCGGCGTGCTGGCGACGCTCGCCGCGACGCTTCAGCCGACCCGCGACCTGGTCCGGCGCGAGTCGGGCGACGCCGGCGAGATCCTCGAGTCGCTGTGCCCGGGGGCCTTCGAGGCGCTGCGGAACGGCGACACGGAGCGCCACGACGCGATCGTCGGCGCCGAGGTCCGCCGCCTGGCCGCCGAGGTCGACGTACTCGTCCTGGCCCAGGCCAGCATGGCGCGCGTGGTAGGGGGCCTGCCCGCCGACGATGTCCCGGCGAAGGTCCTCACCTCGCCGCGCTCGGGCATCCGCCGGCTGCGCCCGTACGCCGCGTCCTGACCAAAAGAGGCGGAGATCGAGCGGGACCGGCACACTGGCTTCCATTCGATCGTTTCTCCCCCGCATCCGAGGAGCAGCATGGTCAGCGAGAACGCCGCCAAGCTCGCGGTGCTCATCGACGCGGACAACGCGCAGCCCGGGAACACCGAGGGGTTGCTGGCCGAGGTCGCCAAGTACGGCACCGCCCACGTCAAACGCGCCTATGGCGACTGGACCGGTACGAGCCTGAAGGGCTGGAAGGACCAGTTGCTCACCCAGTCGATTCAGCCGATCCAGCAATTCGCCTACACCAGCGGAAAGAACGCCACCGATGCGGCGATGGTCATCGACGCGATGGACCTGCTGTACTCGGGGCGCTTCGACGGGTTCTGCATCGTCTCCAGCGACAGTGACTTCACGCGGCTGGCCGCGCGCATCCGCGAGTCCGGCCTCACCGTGTACGGATTCGGCGAGCGCAAGACGCCGAAGCCCTTCGTCGCGGCGTGCGACAAGTTCATCTACATCGAGAACCTCACCCAGAGCGCCGCCGCGCCCACGGGCGCGGTGCCCCCGACCCCGCGCACCTCGGCCGCGACGCTCAAGGGCGACACCGCGCTGGTGAACCAACTGGGCAACGCCGTGGAGGCGGCGTCCGACGATGACGGCTGGGCCGCGCTGGCGAACGTCGGCCACATCATCACCAAGCAACGTCCCGACTTCGACTCCCGCAACTACGGCTACGCCAAGCTCAGCGACCTGATGGCCGCGACGACGCTGTTCGAGCTGGACCGCCGCAGCCCCGGCGACGGAAAACCGGGGATCATCTACGCCCGCGACAAACGGCAGGAGAAAAGGCTCAAAACGACCGCCAGCGAGTTGTGACTGATCAAGAACCCACGGCACCGCCTACGGGTTTGCGGAGGGCACGCCCGAGTACGAGGCCCTCGTCCAGCGCACCAGGGCGATGTGGGACGGCGCCATGTCCGAGGAAGAATGGATGGCCGACCACTCGCCGGCCCAGGGGCCGCACGTCCGTGAGCCTCATGCCGCGGGGTCGGGCCCGGCGGCGCAGCTGTGGTACGCCTCGACGAGCCACCTGCCTTCGTGCCAGGAGAGCGCCCAGGTCGCCAGTTCCTGCTGCCCGGCCGGCGGTTCTGCCTCGCGGGGAAACGTGGTGACGCTCCGGGTGACCACGAGGGCCGTGTCGTCGCCGAGGAACCGTACGTCCTGGACCACGTGAAGGCGCTTCGACCCCTTCAGCGGCCCGGCGAAGGCGTCACCCATGTTCGTCCGGATGTCGGCCCGGCCGCGCAGTGCGAACCCGGGCAGGATCACCGTCGCGTCCTCGGCGTACCAGTCGACGAACGCGTCCGCGTCGCCGTCCGCCCAGGCGCTGGACGTCGCGTCGAACACTGCGTGCACGGCTGTGACCTGCTCGTTCAGATCCATGGTCATCTCATCCCTCTCGCTGTCCTACTGAAGCGACGCAGCGCCAGGGCCGATTTGGACAGCCTCGCCGTACGGATCTCAGCCGGTCAGCGTCCTCAGCCTGCGTTCGAGCTCCGCGCGTTCCACGGCGTTGGTGGAGAGCGCGATCGCCCGCTCGTACGCCCGTACGGCGCTCGGCAGGTCGTGGGCGCGGCTGAGCAGTTCGGCGTGCGTGGCGTGCAGCGGCTGGTAGCGCTCGAGCGCGGGGTCGTGCAGCAGCGGATCGAGCAAGGTCAGCCCGGCTTCGGCGCCGTGGGCGAACCCGATCGCGGCCGCGCGGTTCAGTTCGACCACCGGGGAGGGGGTGAGGCGGCCGAGCGCGCCGTACAGCTCGGCGATCCGCGCCCAGTCCGTCGCGTCGCCGTCGGACCCCTCGATGTGCAGCGCGGTGATCGTCGCCTGGAGCTGGTACGGGCCGGGGCGCCCGAGCCGTACGGCGCGCCGCAGTGCGCGGAGCCCCTCGCCGATCCGGTCCCGGTCCCACAGCGACCGGTCCTGTTCCTGCAGGGCCACGTACGTCCCGCGTTCGTCGACCCGGGCGGCGTGGCGCGCGTCGTGCAGGAGCATCAGCGCCACCAGCCCCCACGCCTCGCCGTCGTCCGGCATCAGCTCGGCCGCGAGCCGGCCCAGGCGGATGGCCTCGCTGCACAGGTCGCTCCGGACGAGACGGTCGCCCTCGCTGGCGGAGTAGCCCTCGTTGAAGATCAGGTACACGACGCGGAGCACGCCGCGTACGCGGTCGGGAAGGTCCTCGGGGGCCGGCACGCGGTACGGGATGTGCGCGTGAGCGATCTTGCGCTTGGCGCGGACGATCCGCTTGCCCATCGTGGGCTCCGCGACCAGGAACGCCCGCGCGATCTCCCCGGTCGTCAACCCGCCGAGCGTGCGCAGGGTCAGCGCCACCCGGGCGGCCAGGTCGAGCGCCGGATGGCAGCAGGTGAAGATCAGCCGCAGCCGGTCGTCGGCGATCGCGCTCGCTTCCCTCATCGGCGGATGCTCCTGTTCGTCCAGGCGCAGCAGGGCGGCCAGCCGCTCGGCGCGGTCGGCGACGGACCGGTCGCGGCGCAGGCGGTCGATCGCCCGCCGCCGCGCCGTGACCGTGATCCACGCCCCCGGGTTCTTCGGGATGCCGTCGCGCCGCCACGTCGCGAGGGCGGCCTCGAACGCCTCTTGCACGGCGTCCTCGGCGACCTGGAAGTCGCCGACGTACCTGATCAGGGTCGCCAGGACGGCCGCACGCTCGTCATGGAACACGCGTACGGCCGTCGTGGCGGCCGGGTCGGTCATCGGCGCCGCCCGCTCAGTCTCCGGCCGGGATCTCGCGCGGGTCCACGATCGGCCGTACCTCGACCGAGCCGTGGCGCGCCGTCGGCATCCGCGCCGCGTGGTGCAGCGCCTCGTCGAGGTCGGCGCAGTTCAGCACGTAGTAGCCGGCGAGGATCTCCTTGGTCACCGCGAACGGCCCGTCGGTGAGCTCGGTCTCGCCGTCGCGGACCCGTACGGTCGTCGCGCTGTCCACCGGGTGCAGCGGACCGTTGGCGACGAGCAGCCCGGCCTCGCGGAGACTCTCGGTCACCTCCTGCCACAGCGGCATGTCCGCCCAGCGGTCCTCGGACTCGGGGGCGTAGAGCAACAGCATGTAGTCCGGCATCGAACCTCCTCACTCGCGAGCGTATTCGCTTAGGTCAGGCCGAGCCGGGGCCGGACCCACGCGGCCAGTCTCCCGATCGCGTCGTCGGACTCGGGCGCGTGTCCGGCGGCCATCTGGAAGGTGTGCAACCGGCCGGGGAAGACATCGACCCGTACGTCCACGCCGGCCTTGCGGGCGTTCTCCTCCAGTTGGAGGCTCTCGCCGAGCATCGTCTCGTCGCCGCCCACCTGGATGTACGTCGGCGGCAGGCCGCTGAGGTCGGCGTACAGCGGACTGGCCAGCGGGTCCCTCGGGTCCGTATCGCCCAGGAACATGCCCGCCAGTGCCGCGACGACCTCCTTGTAGAAGAACTCCTCCGTCTCTCGGTTCGACTCGTACGTGGGGTTGCTGACCGTCATGTCCACCCACGGCGAGATCAGCATCACCGCGGCGGCCGTCGGCAGGCCCAGCTCGCGGGCGCGCAGCATCGTCGCGACGGACAGCCCGCCGCCCGAGGAGTCACCGGCCACCGCGATGTGTCCGGCCTCGATGCCCTGGCCGAGCAGCCAGCGGTAGGCGGCGGTCGTGTCCTCGAGCGGGGCGGGGTGGGAGTACGCCGGGGTCGGCCGGTAGTCGGTGAGCAGCGCGCGGGCCCGGACGGCCTTGGCGAGGTGCCCGAACAGCTTCCGGTGCGTGTAGATCGAGCCGCTGACGAAGCCGCCGCCGTGCAGGCCGAGGATCACGCGATCCTCGGCACTCCCCTTCGGGACCGCCCACAGGGCGGGCAGGCCGGCCACCTCGATCTCCAGGTAGTCGACGCCACCGGGCTCGGCCGTCAGGCCACCCCAGTGACGCTCGACCCGTTCGCGTACCTCCTCGGCGCCCTCATGGGGGCTGGACGCCTCCGTCATGCTGCGCCAGTAGTCCCTGACGGCGTCTGATCGCTTACTCGCCATTGGTCTTTCCTTCCGCGTTTTCGACCTCTACCCAGACCGACGCAGCGGTGATGGCGATTTGGACAGCCGGCCCGTGGCTCAGCTCCCGTTGAGGACCGCGCTCAGCCGGGCGGCGAACTCGCTACGAACGCGATTCATCAGACACGCCCTAGCAGTCCGGAAAAGGGTCGGCGTCGCGGAAGGCGTGGCGTACGGCCGAGGAGGAGACCCTGGCGCCGATGTGGTCCAGGCCGAGCAGCGCGGCGCCGACCACCGGTGGTGCGTCCACCGCGGCCAGGGTGAATTCCTCCTCCAGACCCGGCGTGGCCGTACGGACCGCGCTGAGGAAGCGGCCCGCCGGGTCGGCGAACAGGCCACCGCCCAGGACCAGCGTCCACCCCGGGCCGCCGCCCAGGTGCCGGCGGGCGGCGCGGGCCGTCACGCCGACCTCGGCGGCCAGCTCGCCCACGACCGAGGCCGCCACCGGGTCGCCCGCCAAGGCCTGGTCGAGGACCACCGGGACGAGCCCACCCAGGCGGTCCTCGGTCAGTTCGCCCGTCAGCAGATGTTCGGCCACCGCGCGTACGGACGGGACCGACAGATGAGCCAGGACCGCGTCACGCAGCGGAGTCTCCGGGCCGCGGCCGTCCTCGGCGCGGGCGGCGACCCGTACGACCTCCCTGGCCAGGAAGTCCCCGGCGCCGCTGAGGTCGCCCGTCTGCCAGCCCAGCGACGGGAACTCGTGCCGCGAGGTTCCCGTACGGGCGACGCACTTCAGGCCCGCGCCGCACACGACCCCGACCGCCGGGACCGAAGCCGGGGCGCCCAGGCGCAGCAGCGCCCACGCGTCGTTGCCCACCGAGACGGAGCCGAAGACGCCGAGAGCGTCGAGCGCCGCGCGGCGCTCCTCCACCTGCCACGGCACGTCCGCGCCGGCCAGATAGCAGGCCGCGTGCGCCGCGGCGAGGTCGGCGCCCGCCCGCCGCGCCGCGACACCGGCGAGCCGGCCGATGAGGCGAGCGGCCCGAAGTGCGCCGATCGCGCTGCCCGGGCCGCGTACCCACGACAGCAGCGGCCCGGACGCGCTCAGCAGCGCGACGTCGGTCTTGGAGTTGCCGCCGTCGACCGCCAGGACGAGGGACATCACCCGGCCCAGGGCAGGTAGGCGCGGTTCGCCTCCAGCAGCAGGTCGGCCAGCCGGTCGGCGACGGCGTGCTGCCCGATCAGCGGGTGGGCCAGCAGCGCGCGGAACACCCGGTCGCGCCCGCCTCGTACGGCGGCGTCCAGGGCCAGGTGCTCGTACGCGGTGACGTTCGCGATGAGGCCCGACAGCAGCGGCTCGACCGTCGCGACCGGCTGGGCCACCGGGCCGGACGCGGTGACCGTGGCGGGCACCTCGATGACGGCGTCGGCCGGCAGGAACGGCAGCGTCGTCCCGTTGCGCAGGTTCACGACGTGCGTGCGCCCGTCGCCGTCGCGCAGCGAGGCCATGAGGTCCAGCGCCGCCTCGGAGTAGTACGCGCCGCCGCGGCGCGTCAGCAGCTCGGGCTTGGTGGTCACCGCCTCATCGGCGTACGCGTCCAGCAGCCGGCCCTCGATCTGCATGACCTCCTGCGCCCGTACGCCGTTCGCCTTCTGCGAGGCGACCACCTCATCGTGCGCGTAGTAGTAGTGCAGGTAGTAGGAGGGCACGGTGCCGAGCCGCCGCAGCAGGCCCACGGGCAGCCCGGTCGCGGGCGCCACCTGCTCGCCGTACTCCCCGAGCAGCGACGGCAGCACGTCGGTGCCGTCGAGCAGTACCCGGCGCTCCCAGGTGAGGTGGTTGAGCCCTACGTGGTCCAGCGCGAGGCGTTCCGGCGCGACGCCGAGCACGCGGGCGAAGTGCCGCTGGAAGACCACCGCGGCGCTGCACAGGCCGACCACCCGTTCGTGCCCGGCTTGGAGCAGGGCGCGGGTGACGATGCCGACGGGGTTGGTGAAGTCGACGATCCAGGCGCCGGGATTGACCGCGCGTACCCGCTCGACGACGTCCAGCATCACCGGCACGGTGCGCAGTGCCTTGGCCAGCCCGCCGGCGCCGGTGGTCTCCTGGCCGAGGCAGTCGCACGGCAGCGGCAGCGTCTCGTCCTGGAGCCGCGCGGCCTGGCCGCCCACGCGCAGCTGTACCAGGACGATCGCCGCGCCGTCCGCCGCCGGGGCGAGGTCGGTGTGGGTGGTGACGACCGCCGGGTGGCCGCCGGCGGTGAGCATGCGCCGGCTCATCCCGGCGAGCACGTCCAGCCGTTCGGCCGACACGTCGTGCAGGGCGATCTCGGTGACGTCCAGCCGGTCGCGCATGCGGACCAGGCCGTCGACGAGCTCGGGGGTGTACGTCGAACCGCCGCCGACGATGGTGAGCTTCATTCGTCCCCTTCGATCTCGACCACCTCGCCTGCGGCGATCACTCGTGCGTAGTAGTGCCCGCTGTCCTTGACGCGCCGTTCCTGCGTGGACCGGTCGACGTGGATGAGGCCGAAGCGCTGCGCGTACCCCTCGGCCCACTCCAGGTTGTCGAGCAGCGACCAGTGCGTATAGCCGAGCACGTTCGCGCCGGCGTCCATCGCGCGCGACATCGCGAGCAGGTGCCGGCGCAGGGCGAGCGTCCGGCCGGTGTCGCGCACGCGGCCGCCGGCGTCCGGGCCGGCGTTCCACACGCCGCCGTTCTCGGTGATCAGCAGCGGGATCCCGTAGTCGCGGTGCAGGCGTACCAGCAGGTCGTGGAAGGCCTCAGGGACGTCCTCCCAGCCGCTCTCGGTGACCGGGACGCCGTCTTCGGCAGGCAGCACCCGCCATGGCAGGCCGTCGTGCGGGGCCGCCGCGATGCGGCGGCGCGTGTAGTAGTTGACGCCGATCAGGTCCGGGCGGGTGCCGATGAGATCGAGGTCGCCGGGGCGCACGAAGTCCAGCGGGCCGACCAGCTCCTCGAACAGCGCGGCCATGTCCGCCGGGTACTCACCGCGCAGCACCGGGTCGAGGAACCAGCGGTTGGTGTACCCGTCCGAGGCCCAGGACGCCGCGGTGTCGGCGTCCGTGGCCGGATAGCTGGGGAACAGGCTCAGCGGGATGCCGGCCCGCGCCTCCGGACGGCGCTCGCGGATGCGCCCCATGGCCAGGCCGTGGGCGAGCAGCAGGTGGTGCGCGACGTGCACGGACGTGCGCAGGTCACGCTCCCCCGGCGCGTGCAGCCCGAGCCGGTAGCCGAGCACCGAGACCACCCACGGCTCGTTGACGGTCAGCCACGTCCGCACCCGGTCGCCGAACGCGTCGAGGCAGACGTCGGTGTAGGCGGCGAAGGCGTCGGCGGTGGCGCGTGAGGTCCAGCCGCCGCGGTCCTGGAGCGCCTGCGGCAGGTCCCAGTGGTACAGGGTCGGCACGGGCGTGATGCCGCGTTCGAGCAGCCCGTCGATCATCCGGTCGTAGTGGTCCAGGCCCGCGGGGTTGACCGGGCCGGTGCCCCTCGGGACGATCCGGGGCCAGGCGAGGGAGAAGCGGTAGGCGTTCATGCCCAGGCCCGCCATCAGGTCGGCGTCGGCGGGCCAGCGGTGGTAGTGGTCGCAGGCCACCGCGCCCGACTCACCGCCGTCCTCGGCGGTGAAGGTGTCCCAGATCGACGGTGCGCGGCCGTCCTCGGCCACCGCGCCCTCGACCTGGTACGCCGACGTCGCGGCGCCCCACATGAATTCCGGCGGAAAACTCACCAGTCCACTCCCGAGAGGTTCAGGGCGGCCTCGCAGCCGAGCAGCAGGACACCGACGCTCCACGCATGCGAGAGCGTGAGCAGCATCCCCTTCGCCTGGAAGCACGCCGTCTGGTAGTAACGTTCGCTGGCCATGCCCTTGTAGGCGTTGAAATCGCCGTCCGCGCGGGCGATGAACTGCCGGAAGCAGGCGAGGTTCTCCCTGGTCCGCTCCAGGTAGTGCGGGTCGCCGGTGGCCCGGCTCAGCTCGGCCATCTCCGGCACACAGATCAGGCCGTACGCGTGCAGGTGCTGGTTGCTCGGGGAGGCCTGGTCGGCGCCCCGGCTGCGGAAGCCGTACGCGCCCAGGAGGGTGTGCGGCGAGAAGCGCACGTCGTAGGTGTAGCGGAACGTCAGCATCCAGTCCGCGGCGCGCCGGGCCAGCTCCAGCCAGCGCGTCTCACCGGTGGCACGCCAGAGCGCGACGTACGCGATGATCGCCGCGTAGCCGTCCTCCGACGTCGGCGCGAGGCCGACGTCCTCGGGCGCCCCGTGCAGGAACTCCTCGAGCACGAAGTGCGCGTAGTGCTCCCCGCCGCGGCGGGCGGCCTCCAGGTACATCGGGTCAAGGTCGCGTGCCTCGGCGAGCGCGGCCACCCAGGTCAGCCCGGCCGATCCGGCCCGTGACAGCACGCGTCCGTCGTCGGCGTGCAGCAGGCTGGCGAGGTTGCCGTCGGCGCTCTGGTTCTTCACCGCGACGTCCAGGTTGCTGCGCACCGCGCGCACCCACGTCTCCCGCGGGACTCCGGCGGCGCGTTCCGCCTCGATCGCGCGGTGCAGGAACAGGGTCGCCTCGGCGAGGGTGCGGGCGTGCAGGCCGCCGCGTACGGGAGTCCAGCTCTGGCTCCAGCCACGGTCCACCATCCACTGGCCCCAGAACGTGCCCGACGGCGCGAGGTTTGCGCAGATGTGGTCGATGACGGCGGCCCCCGCCTCCACCTGGTCCGGGTCGCCCCGGCGGCGGCCGTGCGCGAGGAGGGCGTGCGCGTACGGGATGCCGCTCACCCACGCGACGTGCATCGCGCCCCGGTCGCCCAGTCCGCGGACGTTGTCGTTGAACTCCCGGTCGAAGGCGGCCGTCTCCAGCAGCACCGCGGGGTCGGCGCGGTAGTGCCAGCGGTGCAGGCCGTAGGCGGCGAGCTCGGCAGCCTCGGCCACCCCGACCCAGGGCCGCAGCGGCTCGGCGGCCGACCTGGCGTGCCGCTCGCGCAGCACCGGGGTGTAGGTGTGCCGGTCCGCGCGCAGCCGGTAGACGCACAGCTCGACCACGTGCCGCTCCCCCGGTTGCCAGGTGTGGCTCTCCTGCAGCGGTGCCACGGGCTCGGCATGGCCGGTGTAGCTGACCGGCCCTTCGCGGTACGGGAAGTCGGCGTGCAGGTGCGCGGTGCCGGCGTCGAGGGCGAAGCCGATTCCGGTCAGGCCCAGCGAGCTGTACTCGTCGACGGCGAGCGCGAGGCCACCGTGCGCGCTCCAGGCGAACACCGCGGGCGTGGCGGCGCGGTCGGCGCGGAAGCTCCACGCGGGCGAGACGAACCGTGCGGGATCGGCCGTGCGGGCGAAGCGGGGGTAGAGCCGGTCGTTGGCCTCGGGACGGTTCTCGCCGTAGAACAGGCCCGGGATCAGCCAGTACGGGTCGGCGTCGCCGGCGGGGAGGCTCGCGGACACGCGCAACCGTGCCTCCGTGGGCACGGTCCCCCGGTACGCCGCGGTGAGGGTGACCGTGACGCCGCCGGCGGGCGTCCGCCCGGCCGCGTGGTGCGTCTCGACCGTGAACACGTCCGGGTCGAGCCCGGTGACGGTCAGTTCCATCGGGTCGCCTCCTCGGTGAGCACCTGGCCGGGAACGTTCCAGCCGTCCAGCAGCACCCGGCGGTCCGCGGGCGGCACGCCGTCCCACCGGCAGCGGAGCGCGAGCTCCTCTCCGGGCAGGAGGTCGACGGCGTTGTCGTCCCAGCGCATCCAGCCGGGCAGGGCGGCTGGACGGCCGTCCAGGAGGCGCAGGAAGGGAACGGCCGGCCCCTCCTCATGACGCAGCCGCAGGGTCCAGGTGTCGCCGGAGGTCTCGAGGCGTGCGCCGACGCGGGCCGCCGGAAGGGCGAGCAGCGCGCCGAAGCCCGTGCCGGCGGTGAGCAGGTAGCGGTTGGTCCGCCGCCGGCCGCCCGCCCGTACCGCCAGGTCCAGCAGGAACGGGCGCCCGCCCAGCTCGGCGGTGCCGCAGCGGATCTCGCCCCATGGCCGTGGCCCGGAGACGTCGCCTGCCCATTCGGCCGAGGCGATCTCCCGTCCGCCGAGGTCCAGGATCCGGGCGGTGACGGTCGCGGGGCCGCCGCCTGACCAGGCCCAGACGGTCGCCGTGAACTCCGGGCCGGTCACGCGCGGCGCCGGCAGGGCCGCGCACACGTGCAGCGAACGGTAGGCGCGGCGCACGTAGTGGTAGGCGGCCTTGGGTTCGCCGAAGTAGTCCACCGCCGCGGTGCACCAGCCGTTGGGGAAGGACTCGTTCAGCTGCCAGGGCAGCACGCCGCAGCTCTCGGGCCGCCGCCGGTTCGCCTCGACCGCGTAGCGCAGGCCGTCGGCCTGCAGGAACTGGCTGGCCCGCGACATCGCCGCGAGGTCGCCGATCGCGTCGTCGAAGGCCTCCCGCACCAGCGGCTCGTTGTTCCACCACCGGCCCAGGTGGTCCCAGACCGGGTCGCCGTGGGTGGGCAGGCGCGGCTCGGGCACCACCGACGCGATCGCACGCAGGTTGCTCATTCCCTCGACGCCGAACTCACTCAGCAGCAGGCCCCGGCCCTCGTCGTAGAGCCGGTAGTGGTCGGCCAGTCCCTGGTGCTCCCAGGGGCCGTGCACGTCATGCTGTTCGGGCGAGGTGCGCACGCTGTCGAGGGTGTTGCCGAACACCGGCCCGGACGGCGAGGTCGGCAGCCACTGCCGGTCGGGATCCAGGCGCGCCACCACATCGTGCAGGGCCACCAGCACCGGCGAGTCGCCGTCGGCCAGCGGCACGCCGTCGGAACGCTGCAGCTCGTTGCCGCCACACCAGACCGCGAGGCTGGGGTGGTTGCGGCGAGCGGGCACGATGCGCTCGGCCTCGGCGGTCATCCGCGCGACGAACGCCGCGTCGTCGCTGGGCACGCTGCTCATCCCGGAGCTGGACTGGGCGAACTCCTGCCAGACGAGGATGCCGAAATCATCGCAGAGGTCATAGAAGGTCTCGCTCTCGATGAGGCCGCCACCCCATACGCGCAGCATCATCACCCCGGCATCGCGGGCCAGCCCGAGCAGGTGACGCAGCCGGCGCTCGTCGACGTCACCGTAGAGCGCGTCGGCGGGCACCCAGTTCCAGCCGAGGATGTCGGCCGGGCGGCCGTCGACGGTCAGCCGGTACGGCAGCGCGGAAGCCGAGACGCCGGGTTCGCGGGTGAAGCGGACGTCGCGGAAGCCCAGCCGGACGTGCTGTTCGTCGCTGACCCGCCCGGCGGCGTCACGGACGGTCGTGTGGAGGGAGTACAGGTGCGGCTCGCCGAACCCGTTCGGCCGCCAGCGGCGCGGCGAGGGGACCTCCAGCACGGCCTCGGTCCGCGCGCCGCCGAGCGGCACCACGGCCTTCGCCGCGGTCGCGCCCCCGGAGTCGCGCAGCCGATACTCCACGGTCGCGCCCGCCGCGTCGCCGTCGGCCGTGAGCACGATGGTGATCCGGTCGGTCGCCGGCCGCGCCCAGACGTCGGCGATCCGTACGGGTCCGGTCGTCCGCAGCCGGGCCGGGCCCCACAGCCCCTGGTGCACGAGCCGTGGGCAGAAGTCCCAGCCGTAGCCCATCCGGCCCTTGTGCACGCGCACCGCGGCGGTGTGCCCGACCTGGGGTTCGCTGACCGGCGCGGGGTCGACCACGACGGCCAGGCTGTGCTCGCCGGCACCCAGGAGTCCGGTCACCTCGGTCACCAGCGGGACGAACGTGCCCTCGTGGACGGCGATCTGCTCCCCGTCGAGGTGAACCGTGGCGGAGTAGTCGATGCCGTCGAACTCCAGGAACGCGCGCTCCCCGGCCTCCAGGCCGGCGCGCAGCAGCGTGCGGTACACCCAGGTGCGCTGCGGCACCCACTCCGACAACAGGCTCTGGCGGCCGACGCGCGGATCCGGCACCTGGCCCGCGGCCAGCAGGTCCGCGAGCACGCTGCCGGGCACGCGGGCGGGCACCCAGGCCCCCCGGCCCTCGCGGGCGTGCAGCTGCGCGCGGTGCAGCTGCCAGTCGTCACCGAGGAAACCGCGCAGCCGCCAGCCCTGGTCCAGTGTGACCACCGACGTCATGCCGTCCGGTCCTCCTGCTGGTCCTCCGAATGGTTCAGCGGTCCTTCCAGCAGGTCGGTCTCGACCACGGGCAGCGACCGGTCGTGCGGGACGAACAGCGTCTTGATCTCGTGCGGGTCGAACTCGGTGACCACCGTGCGCCGCAGGAATGACAGATGGACCGTTGCCGTGGCCGCCACGCCATGCGTCTCATGGCCGCGCACGATGTGGCCGCCGCCGTCCTCGGCCCGTTTGACGACGGTGATCACGACGTTGCCCGCGTCGCGGACCTCGGCGAAGGACCGGTGCTGGGGCATGGGGCCGTCGTGGAAGGACTCCAGCAGGGCGACCGGACGCTGGTCGAGCTCGGCGGCGGCCCGCGTCGTTCCGGCCGCACGCCAGTCGCCGTCGTGCGGTAGCAGCCGGTAGGTGAACCGCTGCACGCCCTGGTCCATCGCCTCGTAGTCGCCGTCCTCGGGCAGCGGTTCCGGGGTGTGCCAGGCGTACGGCGGGCTGCGCAGCGCCGTGAGTCCGATGTCGCCGTCGGCCACGTCGACGCCGTACTTGGCGTCGTTGAGCACCGAAAGGCCGGCCGAGCCGGCGGGCGTCTCACCGGACACGTCCACCCAGGTGTGGCTCACCGTCTCGTGGCCGTCCGCCGTACGCTCGAGGTGGCCGTACGGAATGGCGTGCGTCGCGGTGACGCCGGCCAAGCCGGTCGGGAAGCGCAGCTTGAGCATCCTCAGCCGCTCGTGCCAGTCGATCGTGACCCTGACCTCCACGTCCCGCGCGCCCGCCGCCAGCACGAAGTCCTCGCGCAGCGTCGAGGAGCCGTACGCGCTGTCGACCCGCACCACCTTCCGTACCGGCCCGGACTCGACCACACGGACCGCCACCGGGGTGAACGCCCCGATCACGTCCCGGTAGGAGACCACGCCGTGGCCCCAGGTGTCGGTCGGGTCGTTCAGCACGGCGGCGTGGGCCGCGCGGGCGGCCTTGCCGTCGATGAGATCGGCACCGCTCGCCTTGTGCAGGAGGCCGGACAGCCAGCCGGTATCCGGGTCGATCTCGGCCCGGATGTGCTCGTTCTCCAGGACGAACCCTTCGTCCGCGGCGGGGCTCGTGGCGGGATCGGCGTACAGGCGGTAGAGCCGGTAGCCCAGGGGCGGTAGCTCCACCGGCACGACGAGCACGCGGCGGCCGCCGGTCACCGTGGACGAGCGTGCCACCTGCACGGGCACACGCCGGTCCGTGTCGTCCACGGCCACGATCGCGCCGCGGCCGAGCTGGCTGCCGAACTCCACCTCGACCGTGGTCCGCACCGGCCAGGGGTGCGGGTTGAAGACGGCGAGCGGCGCCATCCCGTCCTCCGCCGGGACGGCGATCTGGCGGCTGATGCTCTGGATCGCCCGGTTCTGCAGGCGGGCCGCGATCGATCGGGCCTCGCCGAGCTGGTCGCGCGCGTCCTCGTACGCGCTCGGCAGCGCCGTGCCGGCCGCCGTGTCGTGGAAGTGGTTGAGCAGTACCTGCCGCCAGGCCGTCTCGATCTCACCGGTCACCGGCGGCATTCCCGCCGCCACGCCCGCGACGGCCGCCCACTTCTCCGCGGCCTGGAGCGCGTGCTCGGTGGTACGGATCAGCTTCTTGATCCCGGAGTGCGACGAGTAGCAGCCGACGCCGTGCGGCTGGATCTCGCCGGTGTACTCCGGCAGGTCACCGCCCGCGGCCGCGTCGAAGAACGCTCCGACCGTGGAGAACCGCATCCGGGGGAACTGGTCGCTGCCGTCCAGCTCCAGGATGCTGTCGATGTTGGCCCGGGTCGGGCCGCCGCCGTGGTTGCCGACGCCGTAGAAGCACATGAGCGGGTCGGTGGTGTGTGGCAGCTGGGCCAGCGCCTTGCCGACGTGGGTGCCCAGGTGCCCGGCGGGGCTGCAGTACTCGTGCGGGATCCGGTAGGTGAGCACCTGCGAGCCGTCCGCCGCCCGCCACCAGAACGTCGGGCCGGGAAGCTCGGCCTCGTGCGGCTGCGGGCGCATGAACACGTAGCTGTCCATGCCGGACTTAAGTAGGAGCTGCGGGATGGTGGCGTTCTGCCCGAACGGGTCGACGTTGCAGCCGACCGACGCCATGATCCCGAACCGGTCGGCCAGGAAACGCTGGGAGTACAGCGCGTGCCGGACGAACCCCTCACCGCCCGGGATGTTGCAGTCCGGTTCGACCCACCAGCCGCCGACGATCTCGAACCGGCCCGCGTGCACCTGTTCGCGCAGCTCGGCGAACAGCTCGGGGTCGTGCTCCTCGATCCACGCCAGGTACCCGACGGAGTCACAGGTGAAGACGAAGTCGGGGTACTCCTCGATGCGGTCCAGGGCGGCGCGGAACGTCGCGCGCGCCTCCTGATAGCCCTCCTGCCACGGCCACAGCCACACCGCGTCGATGTGCGCGTTGCCGATCATGTGGAGCGGTCCACGGGTGGCCCGCCCGGCCGGAGGCGCGGGGAGGGAGGGGGACGCGGTACGCGGCCGGGCGTCCGGTTTCGCGTTGATCATGTGAAGCGGTGTTTCCTTCCGGTGGGGGAGCCGGTCGTCAGGTGGAGGTGGCGGCCCAGCGGTCGATGTGCTCGCTGAGCAGGTGCAGCAGCAGCACGTGTGCCTCCTGGACGCGTGCCGTGCGGTCGGAGGCCACGGCGAGGACCCGGTCGGCGTGCTCGGCCGCCGGTCCGCCGTCCGGAGCCGCCTGCCCGGTGAGCAGGACGGTCAGGGCGCCGGCCTTCCGGCCCGCGGCCAGCCCGGCGACCACGTTGGGGGAACGGCCGCTGGTGGTGAAGCCGACCACGACGTCGTCGGGACGGGCCAGTGCCGTGACCTGACGGGAGAAGACGTCGTCGAAGGAGTAGTCGTTGCCGATGCACGTGGTCACGGTCGGGTCGGTGGACAGCGCCACGGCGGCGAGGGGCCGGCGTTCGCGGCAGTACCGCCCGATCAGCTCGCCGGCCAGGTGCTGGGCGTCGGCGGCCGAGCCGCCGTTGCCGAAGGAGTACACGACGCCGCCACGCTCCAGGCGGGCGGCGACCTCCTCCCCCAGCGACTCGACGTCCGGGACCAGGCCGCGGGCCGACTCGATCACGGCAAGGTGGTCGTCCAGGTGCTGGACGAGCGGGGGGTGGTCACTCATTGGGGTTCTCCGTCGTCGAGATAGCGAAATGCGGAGGCCGCCGCGCCGACCACGCCGACCGTGTCTCCGTGTGAGGAGAGCTCGACGCGGGCGGCGGCACCGGCCGGCCGCATGGCCTGGGACAGCGCCGCGTGGCGCACCGGCAGCAGAAGGGCGTCCCCGGCGCGGGTGACGCCGCCGCCGAGGATGACGAGCTGGGGTTCGACCACGTTGACCATGACCGCGACCGCGCGGCCCAGCGCGGCGGTGGTCTCGTCCCATACACGCCGGGCCAGGGGGTCGCCCTGCCCGGCGTGCGTCGAGACGGTCTCCGCGGTCACCGCCGGGAGCCCCCGCATGGAGGAGGGCTCGCCGGTGGCGAGGGCCTCGGCCGCGCGCCGGGCGATCGAGCTGCCCGAGGCGTACGCCTCGATGCACCCGCGCTGGCCGCAGCCGCACACGCGGCCGCGCCAGTCGATGATCACGTGTCCGAACTCCCCGCCGTTGCCGGCGGCGCCGCGGTGGAGCCGCCCGTCCAGGATCAGCCCGCCGCCGACGCCGGTGGAGACGGTGAGGTAGAGCATGTGGCGTACGTCGCCCCACCCCCCGTAGCGGTGCTCCCCGAGCACGGCGGCGGTGGCGTCGTTCTCCAGGAAGGACGGCCGGTCGTACGCGGCCGACACCAGGTCCACGATGGGCACGTCGTCCCATCCGGGCAGCCCCGGCGGACCCTGCACGCGGCCGCTCACCGGGTCCAGCGGGCCGCCGCAGCCGATGCCGACGGCGGCCATCTCCTCCGGGCCGTGCCCGGCCTCGGCCAGGGCGTCGCGGCCGAGGTCCAGCAGCCGTTTGACGACCGTGTCCGGGCCCTCCTCCACGTTGGTGGGCGTCCGCACGAACGACCGCACGTCACCGGCCCGGCTCACGACACCGGCGGCGAGCTTGGTGCCGCCGATGTCGAGGGCGAGTACGTGATCCCCGAGTCTCACGTCAGCCCTTCCGGCCGGTCGTCGCGATGCCGTCGATGATGTGCCGCTGGGCGAAGGCGAAGATCACGATCATGGGGATGGTCGCGATCAGGCTGGCCGCCGAGATGATCTCCCAGTGGTGCTCGCCTCCGTTGCCGAAGGTGTCGATGATCGACTTCAGACCGCGGGGCATCGTGAACAGCGCGGTGTTCTGCAGATAGATCAGCGGCTTGAGCAGGTCGTTCCAGCTCGCCTGGATCTCGAAGATGAACACGATCGCCAGCGCCGGCCGCGCCAGCGGCAGGGCGATGCGCCAGAACAGCCCGAAGAAGCTGCATCCGTCGACCCGGGCCGCCTCGAACAGCTCCCGCGGCAGCGACAGGAAGAACTGCCGCAGCAGGAAGATGTAGAACGCCGAACCGAAGATGTTCTGCGCCCACAGCGGCACCTGGGTGCCCGTCAGGCCGACCTTGCTCCAGATCAGGTAGATCGGGATCATCGTGACCGCCGACGGCAGCATCATCGTCGCCAGCACCAGCCCGAACAGGACGTTGCGCCCGGGGAACCGGAAGTAGGCGAACCCGAACGCGACGATCGCACTGCTGATCGTGACGGTCGTGGCCGCGGCGATCCCCACCATCGCGCTGTTGCCGAGCCAGGTGAGCATCGACCCGTAGTGCCAGACGTCGGCGAAGTTGGCCGCCCGCCAGTGGTGCGGGATCAGCGCGTTGTCGAAGACGTCCGTACGTGGCTTGAACGACGCGCTGATCAGCCACAGGAACGGATAGGTGAACAGCACGGTGGCGAGCGCGAGCACGATGAGGTAGGGCGTGCGCTTCCAGATCGGCTGGTGATCCCGTCGGCCCGTTCCGGGCGCGGCGCCCTTGGCCTTCAGGGTCGCCGGCCCATCGGAGGCCGGTGTCGCGGTCAGTTCCGCAGGAGAGGTCGCCATGTCAGTCCCTCTCCCCCTCGTAGTAGACGAACCGGCGGGACACACGCACCTGGATCGCCGTGATGATCATGATCACGACGAACAGCAGCCAGGCCAGCGCGGAGGCGTAGCCCATGTGCAGGAAGCTGAAGCCCTGCTGGAACAGGTAGATGACGTAGAACAGCGCGGCGTCGTTGGAGTAGGTGCTGTTCTGCTGGCCGCCGAAGAACATCGTGTACGCCTGGTCGAACATCTGCAGGGCGGAAATGGTCTGGACGATCAGCGTGAAGAACAGCGCGCCGCTGATCATCGGGAGGGTCACCCTGCGGAACCTCATCCAGGCGCCGGCGCCGTCCAGGGACGCGGCCTCGTACAGCTCCTTGGGCACCTGACGCAGCGCCGCCAGGTAGATGACGACCATCCCGCCGACGCCCCACAGCATCGTGATGGCCAGGCCCGGCTTGACCCAGGCCGTGTCGGTCGTCCAGTTGGGCCCGTTGATCCCGACCAGGTGGAGCGTGCTGTTGAGCAGACCCTGGTTGCCGTTGAGCAGCAGCAGGAACAGCGCGCCCGCGGCGACCGGCGGCGTCATGACCGGCAGGTAGAAGATCGTGCGGAAGAAGCCCGACGCGCGGCCGACCCGGTTGAGGAGCAGCGCCAGGCACAGCGCGACGGCCATCGCCACCGGCACGTACATGACCGCGTAGATGAGCGTGTTGCTGAGCGCCTTGCTGACCTTCGGGTCCGACATGAGCTGCCGGTAGTTGGCCGTGCCCACGTTGTGCGGTGAGCTGATGGCGTTGTAGTCGGTGAAGGACAGCACCAGGCTGGCGATCATCGGGCCGAGCGTGAACACCAGGAACCCGACCATCCACAGCCCGATGAACCCGTACGCGGCGCGGGTCTCCCGCCGGTTGGCGGAGCGGCGGCCGCCGCTCCGCCTCCCGATGACCGTGGTCAGTGCGGCCATCACTTCACCGCGCTGTACGCCTTAGCGGCTTCCGCCTGTGCCTGCTTCATCGCCGCGTCGGGCTTCTGCTGGCCGGACAGGGCGCGGTTGACCGCGTCCATCCACGCGGACTTGATCTCGCTGCCGGCCTTGGAGGGGGCGATGCTGAAGGCGTACTCGTTGGAGGCGTAGTAATTCTGGACCGCCTTGTCGAAGCCGGTCTGGCCGGGCTTGACGTACTTCGCCTTGACCTGCGCGTCGGCGGCCGGGTTGGCGGTCCACAGGCCGGTGAAGGTGGACTTGTTCTTGTCCACCGTCGCCTGGCGTGCCGCGCCGGCCTTCAGCCACGTGTCGGTGCTGGTGACGACCTTCATCCAGTTGACCGCCGCAGCCGGGTTCCTGGCGCCCTTCGGCAGGCACCAGGCGCTGCCGTTGGAGAAACTGAGCGGCTTTCCCTGCTTGTCGGTGAACGGCACCGTGTCGAGCTGGAGCTTGGGGGTCGACTGGACGAGGACGTTGACGTACCAGCCCTCCCAGGGGAACGCTCCGGCCTGGTCCTTCGCGAACTCGTTGCCGGACCCGAACAGGTCCCAGGTGTCGCGGAAGGCCTTGAACTTCGACCAGCCGCCCTGCTCGTCGACCAGGCTCAGCGCGAACGTCAGCGCCTCGATGACCCTGGGGTCGGAGAGGTTCGGGGAGCCGTCGGGGTTGACCAGCTCCGCGCCGTTGGCCTTGGCCCACAGCGGCAGGAACTCCGGCAGCTTCGGGTCGAATCCGATCCGGGAGATCTTGCCGCCGCTCGCCTTGTAGAGCTTGGCGGCGTTGGTGTGCAGCTTGTTCCAGTCGGTCGTGGCGAGGTCCGCCGCGGTGAGCCCGGCCGCCTGCAGCGCCTTGCCGTTCATGAGGATGTTGCGGGTGTCGTAGAACTCGGGGACGCCGTAGACCTTGCCGTCGACCGTCGCCTCCCGCAGCGCCGCCGGGCGGTAGATGTCGGTCTTGAGCCCGGCCGCGTCGAGGTGGTCGTCCAGCGGCTGGATGGCGCCCTTGGCGGCGTAGGTCCCGACGAGGTCACGGTCGAGGTACACCAGGTCCGGTGGGTTGCCGCTCGCCACCGCGGACAGGAACTGCTGCGGGTCGAAGTCACCCTCGTTGATGGTGAGCTGGACCTTCGGATACGCGCTCTTGAACGCGTCGATGCGCGCCTGGCCGACGTCATCGGGCTTGCCGAAGCCCTGGGTCGACAGCGCACCGGTGTCGCCCTTGGACGCACCACTGCCGCTCGTGCCCTTGCTGCTACTGACACCGCCACAGGCGCTTGCCACGCTGAGGGCGAACGCCCCCGCCGAACCGGCGAGAAAACCGCGTCGGGTGATCATGCCCACTCCTCACAACCAGGCAAATATCCGAGCCAGGCGTGAAGAATACGCTGTGACCTGCGGTTTCCTGCCATTCGGCAAACTGCGGGCACGCGGGGGGTCTGGCCCAGACATTTAATGTGGCATCGTTACCACAGTGCGGTGCACGTTATTTCTGGCCCGCAGGCGCTGTCAAGGGTGCGATTCCTCAAGATTCAATCGGGCGGCAACACACCGTTCACACGCCCGGAACGTCGCGAAAAGCCGCTCCACCGGCCGCACTCAGCCGGGTCCTTGCCTGAAAGCAATGGTCAGGCGGCAGGTGGCGCGATCTCAGCTCGGCGGCGACGTGGTCAGCGGGCCGGGTTCGGGGCGGGCGGCGGGGACCGTGGAGCCGCGCGGAGGCCCGGTCGAGCCGCGAATGATGATCGAGGGTTCGATGTACTTCACCGTCGTGTGCCCGGCCGAGGATCCGGCGATGCGGTCCACGACCAGCTGGGCACAGGTGCGCCCGAGGTCGTCGGTGTGCTGGTCGACGGTGGTGACGCCCGGCGAGACCATCGACATCCACGGCACGTCGTCGAAGGCCACCAGGGAGATCTCCTCGGGGACCCGCCGGCCGCCGCGCTGGAGGGCCTGGAACGCGCCCTCGGCGAGCATGTTGGTGGCGGCGAACAGCTCCGTGACGTCGGGACGCCGGGCCAGCAGGGCGGTGACCGCCTCACGCGCCGCCTCGGGCTGGAACCTCGTCGGCACGACGAGTGCGGGGTCCATCGGCAGACCGGCGGCCCGGAGCGCGGCACGGTAGCCGTCGAGGCGCCCGGCGCCGGTGGTCCAGTCGGTCTCGTCGATCAGCAGCGCGATGCGGGTGTGGCCGAGGCCGATGAGATGCTCGGTGATCCGGCGGGCGCCCTGAACGTTGTCCACCAGGACGCCGTCGGAGGTGAGGCCGTCCACCATGCGGTCGGCCTGCACCACCGGGACACCATCGTCCATCAGCATGCGCACCGCGCGCTCCGACACCGGCGTGACGATGGCCGCCGAGACCCGCACCGCGAGGAACGTGCGTGCGCCCTCGACCTCGGCCTCCTCCTCGCCGTCGTTGTTCACCACGATCACGTGGTAGCCGGCGGAGCGCAGCCGCTGCTCGATGCCGGCGGCGAGGGTGGCGTAGAAGGGGTTGCGCAGGTCCGAGATCAGCACGCCGACCGCGCGGCTGGTGCGGTTGCGGAGGGTGCGGGCGTTGATGTCGGGGACGTATCCGATCCGCTCGGCCGCCTCCAGCACCCGCACGCGCACGTCGGCGGCGACATAGCCGTTGCCGCTCAGGGCGCGGGAGGCGGTGGAGGGCGAGGTCGCGGCGGCGCGGGCGAGGTCCTGGATGGTGGGACGCCTGCGGGGCTTGGGCGGCGGGGTGCCGCTCGGCCGGTGTTCGGCACCGTCCTCACGTCTACGCACCATGGCGGACCATTGTATGTCGCGGTTCCGGGAGCCCATGCGCGACGCGGTACGCCCTCCAGGACGCCGCGAGCACTGACCAGGTCGTTTCGTCGATCAGGCCGGTCCCCAGATCCATCCGGCCCGCGTAGTAGAGGGCCGGCACGCCCAGGTCCGGTGCCGCCCGCGCGTACGCCGCCAGGTGCCGTTGTCCCGGCAGGCGCCATCCGTCGGTGTCCACCGGCATCTCCGGACATGCCGCGCGCACCACGTGGCCGCGGTAGGTCATCTGCTCGACGACGGCCGTGTCCGACGGCGGCGACAGGCCCTCGGGGTGGTCGTTGTACAGGACGTCGTTGAGCCGGAGCATGTCGGTCACGTCGAGGAACCCCGGGTCCGGCGTGTGCGTGACGAGCAGCGAGTCGGGTTTGACCCGCTTGGCGGCCTGGTAGGCGACCGCCAGAAGCTCGTGCAGCAGGTCGAAACCCCAGGACGGACCGGCGTGCCGCAGTGCCGTCCCCGACGGCGTACGGCCGGTGAAGTCGATCTTGAGCCCGTCGGCGCCCAGGCCGTCCGGGCCGAGCATGTGCGTGATCGCGTCCTCCACGACCGCGCGGCCCTGTGGGCTCTCCGGGTCGATCGCCAGCGGCCTGCCGTCGGGATCACGGACGCAGGCCTCGTCGGGGGCTCCCTCCGGGTCCCACGCCTTCCACCAGAGGAGCACCCGCTGCCCGTCGGCCTGCCGGTCGGCGATGAAGCCGGCGAGATCGGGCCACTTGCCGGCATCGGGCCGGCAGGTCGCGTACCGCTCCTGCCACTTGTCGTCCACGACGATGGTGCCCGGGACGAGCCCGTGGTCGGCCAGCGTGGCGAGCCACTCCTCGTACAGGTCCCGGCGCGACAGCCCGGCGGCCGATGAGCCGCGCTCGGCGGCCAGCGCGCACTGCGCCCCCCACCCGCAGAAAATCGGCTGCGACCAGTGCGGGGCCACCGGCCGCGGCCCGACGGCCGGCGCCAGGCCGCGCGCGGCCAGCTCCTCACGGTAGGCACGCAACCCCGCGTACGGGTCGGCCGCTCCGAACAGCAGCAGCACGTCGGGCGTGGTGAAGCTCCCGTCGGCGGCCGTGTGCCCTTGATACTCACACCGCAGGCTGAACCCGCCGGGTGTCGGGTCGTAGCCGTACTCCACGAACGTGCGCCGGCGGGCGGCCAGGCCGAGCATCAGCCACGGCCCCGCGGGGAGCCGCCGGTCGGAGGCGGCCCGTTCTCGCGACAGCCCGAAGCAAGTCGGGGCGGGCGTGAACAGCCACCGGCCCACCCCCGGTTCGCCGCCCTCACCGTTGACGCTGACCACGGCGGGCTCGACGGCCGGCCGGGCGATGCGCCAGGGGTGGTCCGGGTTCGGGGAGAAGACGGTGTGGTGCGCGGCGCCACTGGGCAGCAGGCCATGCGGGAGGCGCGCCCCGCCGAGCAGCCGCACGGTGGTGACGCGCCCGTCGCCGCGCACCGTGGCGCCGAAGACGATCTGGTCCGGGCGGAACTCCACCACGTGCGTGCGCGAGGACCACAGCGAGCTGGCGCACATCGCGGTCAGCCGGACATGCCCGTCGCGGCGTTCCCACCGCACCGCCTCGACCCGGATCGTCTCGTCCGGTCCCGCGAGGGTGTCGACGGAGGCGAGCAGGCGCAGGCGACCCCACGACCCGCCGTCCGCTCCGGTGATGTCCGCCAGGAGCCGGTCGGTGTCGATCCGCGCGGTGTAGTGCCCGGTGCGGATCTCCAGCAGCCCCGCGGCGTCGGCGACCTCGACCGTGCTCATCGCTCGCCCTCCTCACTCCAGGTCATCGGTCGCCTGCTCCAGGTCATCGCACGTCCACCAGTGCCTCGGCCTGCTGCCCGAAGTCGCGGTCGCCGGCGGTGAGGTTGGCCGCCAGGCGGGCCCGTCGCCGCCGGCCGGGCGGTGCCACGACCGTGAACCGTACGACCGCCTCCCCGTGCGGTTCGGCGTCGACCTCGCGGCGGCTCGGGGAGACCTGCCAGCCGCCGGGCACGACGAGGTCGACGCGCAGCCGGCAGCCTCGTGCGAAGGGGTTACGGACCTCGACCTCCAGCTCGACGTTCTCACCGGCCGCCACCGTCGACCGGTACGGCTGGATGCGGGCGCCGAAGCCCTCGGCGCCGAAGTCGACCTCATCGAGCGGGAGCAGAGCCCGGTGCAGCCGGGCCAGTTCCTCCCCCTTGGCGAGCAGCATGTCGAGATAGGCGTCGTCGACCATGCGTGGCTCCCAGTGCCCGCTGATCATGAGGTCGGGCGACAGGCGGCGGTACAGCCGGGCCGAGTCGGCGAAGTCGTCGAAGCGGAAGCGGTTGCGGTACTGGAAGTTGAGCACCTCGGTGCGCTCCCCGTCGACCCACCCGCCGTCCTGCTGGTCACCGGTGGCCAGCACCGTGTGGCCGTCGGCCTCGAACGCGATCGCCGCCGCGTACAGGGTGTGGCCGGGCAGGGGGAACATGGTCAGCTCGTACTCGTGCCACCGCGTGGGCACGCCGGTGGCCACCACCCGGTCCACCGGCAGCGGGTCGTACCAGAGGCACGGCAGGTCGTAGCGCCGCGGTTCGCGCAGGATCGGCGCGATCGACTCCGCCGCCCAGACCTCGGTGCCCTCGACCTCGTGCAGCAGCCCGAACCCCGCCACGTGGTCGTCGTGGTAGTGGGTGGGGATGGCCACCTCCACGCGGTCGATGCCGTACGTCCGCTTCAGCGCGTCGAGCGAGGCGAGCCACGGCCGGCGCGAGGACCGGTCGTCGCCGACGGGAAGCCCGGTGATCATGTCGAACCCGTAGTCGATGAGCAGCGCCGCCCCGGAGTCCGACAGCAACGCGTAGCTCGTCGCGAATGAGGTGCGGTTGCGCAGCAGATGGGGGGTGATCTCCTCGTACGGCTGCCGCAGCCGACCGTCCAGATCCCAGTGCTCGTCACGCCGGAAGTCGACCAGGGCCTGCAGGTTGCGCCGCGTCTCGGCGATCGCCTCCGCGGGCCGGGTGATCGGGCGGCCGTGCGAGGGCAGCACCAGGTCGGGGTCCCGGTCGGCCAGGAGGTCCAGTGAGATCACCGACGCGGCCGCGCCCTCCAGGCCGCTGTAGCTCCACTGCAACGACGCCGCCGACCAGACCGTGCCCGGTCCGTGCAGCAGGTCGCCGGTGAAGGCCATCCGCTTTCCGTCCACCGTCGCGAAGTAGCTGAGCGAGCCCAGCGTGTGCCCCGGAGTCGGCAGGGCCAGGATGTCGAACCCGCCGATGCGGGTGGTGCGGTACTCGGGTACGACGCCATGGACCGGTACGTCGTCCAGCAGCGAGAACCGGTCCTGGCGGAGGTCGTAGTAGTTGTCGATGACCCGCGTCTGCCAGTGCGTGCTCACGTCCGCGAACAGGTGCCGCTCGCTCGACGGCACCCAGATCCGTATCCCGGCGGCGGCGGCACGCGCCAGCCCCTGGCCCTGGTCCCGGTGGTGATGGGTCATGAGCACGTCGGTGATGCGCTCGATCCCGTGGTCGGCCAGGTGGTCCAGGACCGCGCCGGAGCCGAAGTCGATCGCGACCGCCTCCGTGCCGCTGATGAGCAGATAGACGTTGCACGTGTCGCGATGGATGCGCAGACTGTCCGTTAGACGCATATGGGAACGATTCCATACCGAGGGACGTGGCGGGAAGTGCACCCTCGGCCGGGTCGCCGAAATCCGCTGCCGCCGGAACGCGGCGCCGTCGAAACGGCGCCGCGAGAACCCGGCGTCACCAGGCCCCGGGCGTCGTCGCTCAGGTCCCGGCGCAGCAGGAGCGTTTGCTCTCCTCCAGATAGTGCGGGTCGTGCCACCAGTACTTCCGGTTCGAGGGATGGTCCGGGAGCCGTGGCAGCATCCGCCCGGCCGGCGCGGCCTCGGTGTGGGCGGCCGCGAACGGGGCGAGCAGGTCATCGACCGTGTGCAGCCGGCCGTTGACCATGACCTGCCGTACGTCGGCCGCCTTGGTGATGTCGGTGAGCGGGTCGCCGCCCAGGAAGGTGAGGTCGGCGTACATGCCGGGCTTGATCTGGCCGAGCGGCTCCTCGAGGAACTCCCCCGGCACCCGGGTCGCCGTGCTGAGCGCCTCGTACGGGGTGAGCCCGTACTTGACCATGGCCCGCAGGTTCATGTGCGTGCTCACCGCGGTGTGATCGATCGGGGAGTCCGTCCCGGTGATGATGCGGCCGCCGCCGCGGATCGTGGCGACCACCTGGGCGACCTGGGCCGCGAGGTTCCGCAGGTTCACGGTCTGGTCGGTGGTCTTGGCCGTGTTCACGGCGCCCTGCAGCGAGGCGTACTCCCACGACGGGTACAGCGTCCTCACGCGCCGGTCGGTGACGAGGGAGGTGTCGTCGCGGAACAGGGCGGCCGAGACGAACAGCGTCGGGGTCCGCACCGCGCCGGAGGCGGTGAAGATGTCGATCACGTCGCTGTAGCCGGTGCCGAGCGCGGTCACGGTGCGCGAGTAGCCGAAGCGGTTCGTCGCACCCATGTGCTCCATGCCGTCGCCGCCGAAGCCCAGCGCCGGGTAGTGGTAGTGCGACGTGGCGTGCACGCCCCGCTGGTGCGCCCAGTCGATGACCTTCCGCTGCCACTCCGTGGGTAGCCGCACGTACGACTTCATCAGGTCGTAGTCGAGCGCGCCCGCGCGTTCGAGCTCCAGAGCGAGCTGGTGCTCATCGAAGGTGGGCCGCATGAAGTTGTAGAAGATGCGCGGCCCGTCGACCGCCTCGCCGGTGGCGAAGTACCGCGGGGCGACGCGCGCGCCGGACTGGAACGACTCGCGTGCCTCCACCATGTGGTACGCCGGGCTGCCCGGCGAGCGGGTCGTGGTGATGCCCAGCGAGAGCCACAGCCGCCCCTGGCGGTCGCCGTACTCATACCCCTGCATCTCGCGGTGGTTGTGCATGTCCACGATCCCGGGGATGACCACCGAGTCACCGGCGTCGACGATCGTGTCGCCGCGTCCCTGGCCGCGCGGCTCGACCGCGACGATGTGGTGCCCCTCGACCACGATGTCCACGTCGCGGCGCAGCTGCCGGGCGCTGCCGTCCCACATGCGCGCCGCGCGTACGACGGTGCGGCCCTTCGGCCGGGTGTTGGACCAGGTCAGCGGCGCGGGGATCGTGCGAGTACGGCTGCCGTCGACGGAGACGAGACGGAGCCGCCCGTTGTTCAGGTAGAGCAGCTGGGACGAGTCGCCGCTCCAGCTCACGGCGTCGGTCACCTCGCGGGTGATCTGGCGGGCCGCGCCCGCAGGGGTCCCGTCCGGATGGACGTCGACCACCCACAGCACGCTCGCGACGACGAACGCCATCTTCTTCCCGTCGGGCGACCACACCGGCCCGTCGTCGCCCCGCGTCTGGATGGAGCGGTCGGGCAGCGGGTCGACGTACGTGCCGGCGCCGGTGCGGCGGTCCACCAGGAGGATCTTGCTCAAGCCCTCGCGGTAGCGAGCGGAGTACGGCTTGATCGCCGCGAGCGCGATGACGTTCCCGTCGGCGGACCAGGTCGGGCGGCCGGGTTCGAAGGTGGCCGGGTAGACCGGCTGGACGTTCCCGGAGGCGACCTCGACGGTGTTGAGCGCGCCGGTCTGGTCGAGGAACGCCAGGTGCGAGCCGTCGCGCGACCAGGTTCCCGACACGGCCGCGGCGTTCGGCAGGTCGGTCAGCCTGCGGTCCGCGCCGGTGTGCAGGTCACGGATCCAGAGGTCCAGCTTGCCGGCCCGGTCGGAGGAATAGGACAGGTAGCGGCCGTCCGGCGACCAGGCGGGACCACTCTTCCACCAGTGGTCGCGGGTGAGCGGCCGGGGCGCCTGCCCGATCGTCATGGTGTAGATGTCGTTGAGCGCGCGGAACGCCACCTGCCGGCCGTCGGGCGACAGCACGGGACTCCCGATGCCGACGACGGGCCTGGATCGGGAGGAGTCGAAGTCGCGCCGCCGTTTGCGGTACGCCGGGGCGGTGACCGTGACGCCCGCGCTGAAGCCGATGTCGTGCGGGGCGCCACCGCTCAGCGACCGGCGCC
Organism: Actinoallomurus sp.; assembly: GCA_025964685.1. Classification (GTDB taxonomy): domain Bacteria; phylum Actinomycetota; class Actinomycetes; order Streptosporangiales; family Streptosporangiaceae; genus Actinoallomurus. The sequence goes on from JAOPYG010000218.1 coordinate 31,341, forward strand.
GGATCTTTCCGTCCGCCGTGTAGACGAACTCCTGTGCCGAACGCCACGACACCCGGAACGGGAAGACCTCCTCTCCGGTCACCAGCGGCTTGCCGGAACGCCACAGCTCACTGCGGCCGTCCAGCACGAGCGAGTAGACGAGGTCGTTGCCGTCCGGCGTCCAGGCGGGGCTGTGGATCACCTGGCCGGCGGGCACGGTCACCGCCCTCATACGAGTGCCGCTGCCGAGGTCGACGACGTCGATCGCGGTGCCCCCGACGACGAACGCGACGCGTCCGCCGTCCGGCGACCAGGCCGGTTCGTACTCCTCGGCGGAGGTGTCGGTCACCTGTGTGATCGCGCCCGTGCCGACGTTCAGCGTGTGGATGCCGTAGCTGCCGGTCAGGTCCGAGGAGAAGACGACGCTCGCGCCGTCCGGTGAGAACCGCGGCTCACGGTGGTCGTACGGGCCGTGGGTCAGCCGGCGCAGCCCCGACCCGTCGGAGCGGATCACCCACACGTCGAACACGCCTTCGCGGTAGGACTGAAAGGTGATTTGCCGGCTGTCCGGCGACCACTCGGGCTGGGCGATGTCGTACAGGTCGCTGGTGAGCCTGCGGGCGGGGCCGCCGGAGGCCGGCAGCACCCACAGCACCCCGACGACGTCGATCGCGATGAGCCGTCCGTCCGGCGACAGCTGCGCCGCCAGGTCGGTGCCCTCGCGGAGCCGGACCGTACGGCCCCGGCCGGGCGTCTCGCGCGCCGTCGCCGCCTCGGCCGCGCCGACGTCGATCCCGCCGATCCCCGCGATCGCGGCGGCACCCGCCGCACCCGTCAAGAGACTCCGCCTTCTGATGCCCGCCACAGTGGCTCCCATCCTCACGCCGGGCCGCCGGCCATCAGCGCCCGGCGTCTGGAGCCCCCTGCGCGCTGACCGCCCCGGCCTGTCTCACATCTCCGCGCCGCTCCTTCCGCCGTGCGTGGCGAACGCTAGTCGCGGGGCCGCCGAAAGACAGCACAATGTCCTGTTTCGGCCCTGCCGTTTGACAGCAGCGCAAACCACTGTCAGAGCGCTTCATGGGAGGGCAACCACGCGCGAATCAACAGAAAAGACCACGAACAGTGACGTTCAGGTTGCGTGCGGCTTCGCCGGGTTGCAAGATCTTGAGGCCAGAAGATCAGCAACCGACGCGGTCGAAAGAGGCGCGCTCGTGGAGAGAACGTCCGCAACTAAGGCTCTCGGCGGGGAGCTTCTGCCACCCGGCGCCGAGCCGCTGCAGGCCGACGATCCCGCCGCGATCGACGGCCACCGGCTGACGGCCAGGCTGGCGTCGGGCGGTACGAGCATCATCTACCTCGCGCGCGCCCCCGACGGCGGACGCGTCGTCGTGAAGACCACGCGTGCGCCCGACCAGACCCAGGCGCGACGGTGGCTCCGGACCGAGGCCGCGAGCACCAGGCGCCTGCCCGCGTTCTGCACGGCCCGGCTGCTCACCGACGGCACCGCCCATTCGCCGCCATACCTGGTCAGTGAGTACGTCGCGGGACCGTCGCTGACCCAGTTCGTCGAGGATCTGGGTCCACTGGAGCCCGAACAGCTGCGCGCCCTGGCGTTCGCGCTCGCGCGGGCGCTCGCCGCGGTCCACGCCGCGGGCCTGATCCACTGTGACCTCAAGCCGGGCAACATCCTGCTCGCGGCCGACGGTCCCCGGGTCATCGACTTCTCCATCGCCCAGGAGGCCCCGATCTCGGGCCGGCCCGCCGACATCGGGACGGTGCCCTACAGCCCCGGATGGGTCGCGCCGGAACGCCTGAACGGCTATCCGGCCGGTCCCGCCTCCGACGTCTTCGGCTGGGGCTGCCTCATCGGCTATGCCGCGACCGGCCGGAGTCCCTTCGACGGGGAGACCACGGGCGAGCCCGGCCGGCGGACCGTCGCCGGCACCGGCGAGCTGACCGCCCTGGACGAGCCCCTCCGCGGCCTGGTCGAGGCGGCACTCGCCGTCGACCCCGCCGACCGCCCCACGACCGGGGAGATCACCACCCGGCTCGGCGCCGCCGCCGGGGAGCCGGAGCCGCGCCCCGCGACGCCCCCCCGGCCTCGCGAGATGGACGTGCCCGCGCGTTCCGGCATGTCCTCGGTCGACGCCCCGACGGCTCCGATGTCCATGATCGAGCTGGAACCTGACCCCGACTCCCCGGCGACCGGCCTCCCGGCCGTTCCCCGGCCGGCCCAGGTCACCGAGCGGCGCGCCGACCACTCCGGCGTACCGGCCGTCGTCGCGAGCGAGGTCGCGTCCCCACTCGGTGCCGAGCCTGGGGCGGACCCCCAATGGAGCCGCGTCGACCATGCCGCGGGCGGGCGTCCGGCCGAACCGTCTCCCGCGGCCGGCGAGCCTCCGCGCCGCGTCGAGTACGCCGCCGACACCGCACTGCTCGCGTCACGGTTCCGCACCGAGGAGGACCTGGAGCAGGGGCGGCGGCCGCGGAGGCTCCGGATGGCCGCCATGATCTGCGCGCCGGCCGCGCTCGTGGCCGTGCTCGCCACGGTCATCGCGATGGCGAGCACCGGTGCGCATCAGGGAGAGCCCGCCGGCAACGGCGGCGCCGTCACTCCGGGACAGCCTCCGGCGGACCCGCAGGTGCCCATCGTGCCGCATCGCCGGTCGCATGGACCACACCCCACGGCGACGTCCAGCGCGCCCGGGAACTCCGCCGCCCCCTCGCCGGGCCATGCCTCGCACCACCGCGCCGCCGGGCCGGGCGGGCCCGGCCGGCCAGGTCACTCACACAAGCCGGCGCCCCCGCCCCCGTCCACTCCCACGCCGACTCCGACGAACACACCGACGCCGACGCCGACACCGACGGGCACCGGCCCGGCACAGGGCAGCGACGGCGCCCCGACGTCAGCGGGCTGAGCCGCCGAAACCCCCACCGCTCGTGTAGCTTTGCTCGCCACTCGACGCCGCTCAGAACGGATTACCTGATGGACTTTCAAACGCTCCAGGCTTTGCCACGCCTGCTCGTCAGACAGCGTGTCCGGCTCATGGTCAACCAGTACGAGGTGCACGCCGCGGGCCCGGACGGTTCGGAGGGTGAACTGGTCGCCTTCGCGCAGCAGAAGCGCATGGCGTTCAAGGAACAGGTGACCATCTACGCCGATGACAGCAAGCAGTACCCGCTGTTCTCGTTCAAGGCGCGCAAGCGGCTCGACATCTCCTCGACCTACGACGTGACCGACCCGCAGGGCCAGCCGATCGGCACGTTCCGCAAGGACTTCAAGGCGTCGCTGCTGGCGTCGACCTGGCATCTGGAGCAGCCGGGACTCGGCGTCACCACCGGATCCGAGCGCAACAAGACCGTGGCGATCCTGCGCCGCGTCTGGGACTTCATCCCCTACGTCGACAACCTGCCGTTCGCCTGGCCGTACCACTTCGACTTCACCGCGAACGAGCAGCAGACGTTCACCGTGGACAAGAAGTTCGGGCTGCGCGACCGGTACGTCGTCGACATCAAGGACCCGCGGCTGGACCGTCGCCTCGTCATCGCGCAGGCGGTCGCGCTGGACGCGTTGCAGCACCGCTGATCCGCGGCGGCGGTCCCCGCGCGCGTCAGGAGGTGGCGCGCGTGGGTCGCCAGCCATGCAGCCGGATCAGCACGGCCGCGACGTGGGCGAACCGCTCCGCGTCCAGCACCGCGCCCTCACGCCGGATGTCGTCCTCGTCGAGCGCGAACACGCGGTCGAGTCGCAGATACGAGTGACGGCCCTCGCGGTCCCAGCCGCCGGAGCCCAGATCCAGCCAGTCGTCGGAATCGTCGTGGGGGCGGCTGGACAGCATCATCGCCAGCAGCCTGCGCCGGTGACGCCCGACCACCAGCAGCGGCCGGTCCTTGCCGCGCTCGCGGTCCTCCTCGTAGGGCACCCACGCCCAGACGATCTCGCCGGGATCGGCCAGCCCGTCCAGGTCCGGGGAGTACTCCAGGGTCGCCGCGTGCTGGGTCGTGTAGATCTCGAGTACCGCCCCGCGCGCCGGCCGCGGAGCCTCGCCATGATCAAGCATCCGGGCAGCCTACCGGCCCTCGGATCGACCGGATCCGGAACCCCGCCGGGCGACTCGGCCCCTCGCCCGCCGTACGCGCGGATCTTCCTGTGTCAAGCGACGTCAGCCGGGTACGCATGCCGGCAAGGACGCCCCAGGCGTATGAACGGAGGTCTTCGTGAACGCCGACACCATTCGTGAACGGCACGCCGTCGGTCAGGTCACCGACCGGCTTTCCCAGTCCTTCGCCGACCGTTACTCGCCCTCTCAGGTCGACCGGACGGTCCACGCGATCCACCACCGCTTCGACGGCAGACCGATCCGCGAGTTCGTTCCGGTCCTGGTCGAACGCATCGCCCGCGACGAGCTGAGACACTCCACACCCGTTCCGGGCTGAACACTCCCCGTCCCCCGAGCAACCACAACTCCTGTGCCTGCCGCGTCCTGGCACCTGCCGGCCGCTCCGCCCCCTCCGGGCGGGGCGGCCGTCGCCTTTCCCGAAGCGATGGACCGCATGTCCTCCTCACGGGAAGATCTCGAACGCGACACCGTTGCGCGACCGGGCTTGCCGGATCCACGGCCGCGCGTGAACATGGCACTTTCGCGGGGGATCGCGCAGGAGGCTACGGGGTGCACAGGCCGGGTTTGGTGGTGCGCCGTGCCCTGGGCCATCGCCTGCTGGTCGTGGCCGCCTCGGCGACCGCGCTGTTCGCCGTCACCGTCCTCGCGGCGCTCGGCGGCTACGCCGCGCAGGTGACCGGCGAAGGGCTACGGACCACTCTGGCGGGGGCGACCTTCAACGGCGCCGGCACCCGCATCAGCACCGCCGTCGCCGCCCGGGACATCCCCGCGGAACAGCGCCACGTCTCGGCGGCCATCGCGGGGGCCTACGGCCGCATCCCGGTGGCGATCTCCCTGAGCGCGCGCGGCGACTCCTACGTCGTCCCCGGCCAGGAACGCAGCGACCACCCGCGGCTCACGGTGTTCGCCACCTACTCGGGCATCGAGGGGCACGCCCGCCTGACCGCCGGCCGGTGGCCGGGCGCCACCTCCGGCCGGACCATCGAGGCCGCCCTGCCGGCACCGGCCGCACGTGCCATGGGGCTGCGCACCGGCGAGACGGTCACCCTGCACAGCCGCGTCAGCCAACCGCCGGTCAGGGTCAGGATCACCGGGCTGTTCGCGGCCGGCCGGGCCGATGACTACTTCTGGGGCGGTGACAGGCTCGTCACGACGGGAGTCGAGCGGCTCGGCTACACCACCTTCGGACCGCTGGTCGTTCCTCCGGCCACCTTCACCACGCGCTTCACCACCTCGGTCACGGCCCGCTGGCTCGTCCTGCCCTCCCTCCAGGCGCTCCGGTCCGGGGAGCTGAAGGACGTCGCGGCACGGGCGCGGGCGCTGCCCGCCGCCCTGGGCACCGGCGCGCCCAGCGGCTCCGGCTACTCCGTCAAGTCCTCCGCGCCGGACCTGCTGACGCAGGTCGACCGCGCGCTCCTCGTCTCCCGCTCGACGCTGCTCATCCCGGCGCTGCAACTCGTGGTGCTCGCGGTCTACACCCTGGTGCTCGTCGCCCGGCTGCTCGCCGAGCACCGCCGGGTCGAGATCAGCCTGATGCGGGCCCGGGGCGCGTCGGGACGGCAGATCGCCGCACTGGCCGTCGGTGAGGGCCTGCTGCTCAGCCTGCCCTCGGCGCCGGCCGCACCGTTCCTGGCCCCGCTCCTGGTTCGCGCGGTCACCGCGACGCCGTTCCTCGGCCGGACCGGCCTGCGCCTCGACCTGATTCCTTCGCCGCTCACCTGGGGCATCGCGGTCGTGGCGGCGCTGGCATGCGCGGCCGCGATCACCGTGCCGCCCCTGCGCGGCATCGGAAGGACCTACGTCGAGACCATGACGGCACGGGGGCGGGGCGAACGGCGCGGAATGATCCAGCGCGCCGGGGCCGACCTCGCCCTGGTCGTCGTGGCCGGGCTCGCGGTCTGGCAGCTCGCGCACTACGGCGGCCCGGTCACCGCGAACCAGGCGGCGGGGCTCGGCGTCGACCCGCTGATCGTCGCCGGTCCGGCCCTCGCCCTCCTCGCCGGCGGGATCGTCATCCTCCGGCTGGTGCCGGTCGTCTCACGCGCCGGCGAACGGGCCACGACGCGCACCCGCGGGCTGGCTCCGGCCGTGGGCACCCGGCAGGTGAGCCGCCGCCCGCTGCGCACCGCCGGTCCCGCCCTGCTGCTGGTCATGACGGTCGCGGTGGGTGTCCTGTCGGTGGTGACCGGGGTGACCTGGCGGCAGTCACAGCTCGACCAGGCCGACTTCCAGGCCGCGACCGACCTGCGGGTCGGCGCGCCGGCCGACCAGGCGTCGCCCGCCCCCGCGGGGCAGGGCGGCCGCTACGCGCGGCTGCCCGGTGTGACCGCGGTCAGCCCGGTCCTGCGGGACACCGGCTCGACCGGCAGCACGGACGTCACGGTGCTCGCGGTCGACGCGGCCCGGCTCGCCGGCCTGCTGCGAAGCCGTTCCGGCATCCCGCCGGACACCCCGATCGCACGGCTCACCTCCGGCGGCACCGCCCTGGCGGCCGTGCCGGTGCCGGGGCGGCCGACCCGGCTCTCGGCCGGCTTCCACGTCGCGGCGACACCGTCGGCCGACCCCGTCGCCATCTCCGTCATCCTCGGCGACGCGCTGCACACCGCGTACGAGGTCGACGCCGGCAGCATCCCGGCGGACGGACGGACCCACACCAGGACCATCGGACTGTCCGCGGTGGCCGGACGGGACGGTGTGCTCTCGTACCCGCTCGCCATCCGCGGGTTCCGCTTCACCTATGTGCGGGCGTGGGCGCGACCGGCGACCGGTCTCGCGGTGACCGAGATCCGGCCCGGCACGCCCAGTGGTCTGGGCCGCGCGCTGCGCGTCCCGGCGCGGACGCACTGGTCCGGGCAGGTCACGCTGAGCGCCGGGGCGGGCTCCGCGCTGGGGTTCGGCTCCGGCGGCCTGATGACGGCGCGGCTTCCGACCGCACCTGACCCCGCGACGCAGACACCGCAGATCGCCGGCAGCGTCGTCCTGCGGAACGGTCCCGCCACCGCGGCCGCCGGACCTTCGCAGCCGGAGGCGATCCCGGCACTCGTGACACGTGACCTGGCGGCACGCGCGCACGTCGGGCTCGGTGGCCGGCTGGACCTGAACGAGAACGGCGTCGAACAACCGATCACGATCGTGGGGGTCGTGCCGGCGCTGCCCTCGACCTCGCCGGGCTCTCCTGCCGTACTGGTCGACTGGACCGCGCTGGGCGAGCAGGCTCTGGGATCGGGCGGCGCCGCGCCCACACCGACCGAGTGGTGGCTGGCGACTCGCGGCGGCGACACTACGGCCACCGCACACGCGCTCGGCGCCCATCCGACGTGGAGCGGCCCGACCGTCGACCGGTCCGCGTTGCGGCACCGGCTCCGTGACGCCCCGCTGGGCGGCGCGTTGCAGGGCGCCCTGATCCTCGGGTTCGGCGCCGCGCTGGTGTTCGCCGCGATCGGCTTCGCGGTCAACACCGCCGTGTCGGCCCGGGAGCGGGCGACCGAGTTCGCGATCCTGCGCGCGCTCGGCATCGGCGGGCGGCAGGTCCTCGGACTGGTCGCCGTCGAACAGGCCTTCCTCGTCGGGATGGGGCTGGCGGGCGGCCTCGTGCTCGGGGTCGTGGTCGCCCACCTCGTCGTCCCGCACGTGGTGCTGACGGTGAGCGCGACCGCCCCCTATCCGCCCGCGCACGTCATCGTCCGGTGGCCCGTGATCCTCGCTCTGCTGGCCGTCATCGTCGTGCTGCTCGCCGCCCTGCTGCTTCTGCTGGTGCGGTCGCTGCGGCGCGGCGGTCCCGGCCAGAGCATGCGGCTCGGGGAGGACCGATGAGCCTCCGTCTCGTCCAGCGCACCGCGCGGGCCCAGTGGGCGGTGCTGCTCACGCTCGGGCTGCTCGTGCTCGTCACCTCCTTGCTGATCGACGCGGGCCCTCGCACGCTGGTCGCCGGGTACGACCGCGCGGCGCGCGAGACCGTCGCCACCGCCCCGTTCGGCAGCACCGACCTCGTCGCGAGGGCGCAGCTGAGCCCGGTGGCGCCCCCGGACGAAAAGCGCAGGGGCAGGCTCACCGCGGCGAGCGCCGAGGGCCTCGCGACGCTTGGCCGCCAGTGGACCGGGACGTTCGCCCGCCCGCTGCGGGACGTCATCGCCGAGTCCGACGGCTCGGCCGCCACGCCGTTCATGGGGATCGCCGGCGAGATGTCCCAGGAGCTGTCCCTCGCCTACTCCAGCACCGCGAAGGGTCACATCCGCTACGTCTCGGGTCGCCCTCCCGGCGCTCCCGAGCACGTCGCCGGCGGCGTTCGCCTGCAGGCCGCTCTGCCGGTACGCGCCGCACGACGGCTGGGCGTCAAGGCGGGTGACGTTCTGACGACCACGAGCCAGCCGGCACTCGGCGTCCGCGTCACCGGACTGTTCACGCCGGCCGACCCCGGCAGCGGCTACTGGCCCGCGCATCACCGCTTCGAGGACGCCGAGCTGAAGAAGCTCCCGAGCGGACAGATCATCATCATGGCGACCGCGCTGGTCGACCCCGCCGGCTACCGGGCGCTGTGCACGCGAACCCCCTTCCGGATCGACCTCGTCTGGACCTACACCCCCCGAGCCGGCCGGGTCACGGCACGTTCGGCACCCGTACTGGTCAAGGCCGTCCAGCAGGCGGGCGAGTCCCTCGCGACGGCCAGGGTCGACGCCGCCGGTCCCTCGCTCGACACCCAGTTCGATGACCTCCTGGACGACTTCGTGCGGCGGCTGCACACGACGCAGGCCCTGCTGTCGCTTTCTCTCGCGGGGCTGTTCGCCGCCGCCCTCGGCGTGCTCGTGCTCGCCACCCGGCTGCTGCTCACCCGGCTGCGCACGGGACTGGCGGTCCAGGCCGCCCGCGGGGCCTCACGGGTCCAGCTCGCCGGGCTGACCGCCGGTCTGGCGAGCATGGTCGCGCTGCCGGCCGCGGCGGCGGGCGGCGCCCTGTCCGCGCTATTGGTGCCCGGCCCCGCGCAAGCCGTTTCCCTCATCGCCACGGCCGTGCTGGTCGTGACGGTGCTGGCCGTGACGGTGATCGTGCCGCCGGTGCCGCTCGTCCGGCGGCGGCGTCGCGGCGCGCATCGCAGGCTCGTCGCCGAGGCCCTGCTCGTCGTGCTCACCGTGGCCGGGACGTACTCCCTGCGCCGGCGCGGGCTCACCACCGAGACGTGGACCGCGGGCATCGATCCGTTCCTGTCGGCGGTGCCCGTGCTCCTGGCCGTGTCCGCCGGCCTGCTGATCCTGCGGCTCGTCCCGTACCCGCTGCGTCTGGCCGGCCGGCTGCTCGCGCGGGGCCGGTCCGCCGCACCGTTCGTAGGCGTCGCGCGAGCCGCCCGCCCGGGCGCCACCGCGGTCCTCCCCCTGGTGATCGTCCTGCTCGCCGTGGCGGTCATCGGCTTCGGCTCGACGGTCGAGGCGAGCCTGACCCGTACGCAGCGGATCGCGACGTTCGCGTCGGTCGGCGGCGACGCGCGCGCGGACGCGCTGTCCATGGATCCCGCCGTGGTCGAGCGGGTCCGCCGCTCGCCGGGCGTACGCGCCGCCGTCGCCGCGCAGACGATCGACGGGGCACGCCTCCTCTCGCAGGGCGACGTCATCGACGAGCTCACGGCCGTCGGCATCGACCTCGGTGCGTACCGGCGGATGATGAGGGACACCGGGGTACGGATCCCCGCCTGGCCGAAGTCCCGGCCGGGAGACCCGGTGCCGGCGCTGTTCTCCCAGGCCGCGAGCAGGAAGGCACGGGCCGCCGCGGCGAACGGCCTCGCGCTGTCGACCGACTACGGGCAGCGGATGCCGCTGCTGAACATCGGTACGATCACGGATTTCCCTGGCCGGCAGGCCGATGGTGAGTTCGTCCTGGTGCCCGCCGACGCCCTGGCGCGTGCCACCGGCCGAGGCGACACCGGCTCGGTCTCGATCTTCGTGCGCGGCGACCACATCGACGTGGGCGCGCTACGCCGCAACTCCGCCCAGCCCGGTCTGGGCGACGCCGGGGCGAGCTCGGTGTCGACGTACCGGATGACGCACGATTCCTTCACTCAGGGCGAGCTCGGACACCTGGTGGGCCGCGGCTTCGGCGCGTCCGGAGCGCTCATCGCCGGCTACGGCGTGCTCGCCGTGCTGGTCATCCTCTTCGCCGGGGCACGCGCGCGCGGCACGACGGTCTCCTACCTCCGCACGCTCGGGCTGAGCCGCCGCCAGGCGCGGTCGCTGGCCCTCGTGGAGATCGCGCCGACGCTGCTCGCGGCCTCGGTGGCCGGATGGGTGCTCGGGCTGGTCCTGCCCGCGCTGCTGGGACCCGCCATCGATCTTCGCCCGTACACCGGTGGGTCGGCCGTGACCCGGTACGTGCCCGACCTGCCCGAGACGGCGGCGCTCGCCGGCGGCCTGCTGGTGTTCGCCGGGCTGGCCGTGCTCATCGACGCCGCGGCCGCCGCGCGCCGTGGGCTCGGGGGCGTCCTGCGGATCGGAGACACGTGAACCTTGGAGACACATGAGCGACGCACCTGACCTCGCCGAGCTCGAACGCCGGGCCGCCGGGAGCACGCCGGAGTACGGCGAGGACGCGCACATCGTCTGCGACAACCTCGTCCGCATCTACCAGACGCAGGGCGTCGAGGTGATCGCCCTGCAGGGGCTTGACCTGCTCGTCGCCGAAGGCGAGATGGTCGCGCTCGTCGGAGCCTCCGGATCGGGCAAGTCCACGCTGCTGAACATCCTCGCCGGGCTCGACGTGCCGACCGCCGGCGTGGCACGGGTGGCCGGCGCGGACCTGCTCGACATGTCGGGCCGGGAGCGGCTGCGGTTCCGCCGCGAGCTCGTCGGGTTCGTGTGGCAGCAGACCGCCCGCAACCTGCTCCCCTATCTCTCGGCCGCGGAGAACGTCGAGCTGCCGATGCGGTTCGCGGGCCGCGGACGCCGGGAGCGTCGCGAGCGCGCGGAGTACCTCCTCGACCTCATGGGCGTCGCTGACCGCGCCGCCGCCCGGCCGGCCGAGATGTCGGGCGGCGAACAGCAGCGCGCCGGCATCGCGGTGGCCGTCGCCAACCAACCCAAGATCGTCCTCGCCGACGAGCCCACCGGCGAGCTGGACACCACCACCGGCGCACAGGTCTTCGGCGCGCTGCGCCGTGCCAACCGTGAGCTGGGGGTGACCACGGTCATCGTCACCCACGATCCGAACGTGGCCGGCAACGTCGACCGCACGGTCGGCATCCGCGACGGCCGTACGAGCAGCGAGATCCTGCGCCGGACCACGCGCGACGCCGAGGGCCGCGAGGAGGTCGTCGCCGCCGAGTACGCCGTGCTCGACCGGGCCGGACGGCTGCAGCTGCCACGCGAGTTCACCGCGGCGCTCGACATGCGGGACCGGGTGCGGCTCGCGCTGGAGACCGACCACATCGGCGTCTGGCCGGACCGGAGTGACGATGATCACCGTTGAGGGGCTGAACAAGACGTACCGGACCGGTCACGTCGAGGTTCACGCGCTGAAGGACGTGAGCTTCACCGTGGCCGAGGGCGAGCTGCTCGCCGTGAAGGGCCGCTCGGGGTCGGGCAAGACGACGCTGCTGAACCTCATCGGTGGGCTCGACACCCCCGAGTCGGGCCGGGTCGTGGTGGGCGAATGGGAGGTGAGCACGCTGGGCGAGGCGGCCCTGCAACGCATGCGGCGGGAGACGGTCGGCTTCGTGTTCCAGTCGTTCGGGCTCATTCCGGTGCTGTCGGCGGCGGAGAACGTCGGTGTCGCCCTCCGGCTGACCCGCACGCCGGCCCGCGAGCGCGAGGAGCGTGTCCGGCTGCTGCTCTCCCTGGTCGGGCTGGCCGACCAGGCTCGCCAGCGCCCGTACGAACTGTCCGGCGGTCAGCAGCAGCGTGTCGCCATCGCGCGGGCACTGGCGCACAAGCCTCGGGTGCTCATCGCGGACGAGCCCACGGGGCAGCTCGATTCCGAGACCGCCCAGTCGGTCATGCAGCTGATCCGCGCGGTCGTCCGCGACCAGGGGGTGACCACCGTGGTCGCGACCCACGACCCGCTCCTCATCCGGCACGCGGACCGCGTGATCGAACTGAGCGACGGCGCTCTGGTCCCCCGCGCCTGACGCCGCCCGCACGACGTCACCCGGCCCGACGGGCCGCCGAAGCGAAGGCTAAATACCCGTTTGTATGCATCAAGCGCACTGGCCGGCATGTCTTCCTGATTTCGTGGCGTCGTGAGAAAGACGGCCGCCGGAAAGGTCGCGTCGCGTGGCTCGCTCGCGCGAACGTCGCCTGGCGCGGGGTGCGACGTGTGGATGCCAGCGGACGACCTGGAGAAAGTGGATGGGGAGAACTACCGGCGCGTGCCTCGGTACATCGCCGACGACGCCCCCTTTTGACGGCATCGGCGACGGGTGGTCACCAGCCGTGGGCGGTGTACGGCGTGCTGGTCAGGTAGGCGGCGATCCCGGTAGCTGGGTAATCGATCGTGTTGGTGGGCAGGACCGATGGATCACACCACAGCAGCTTGCCGCACTTGTGCGGCTCAGCGTTGTGCGGCTCCCCGCCCCAGCGGCTGGTGGCGAAGAACATTCCGATACGAGCGAGGTCGGGTCGCTGGCGATGGTGCACGACGGCGGCGAGCCGTAGATCGGCCGGAGCGATACGAATACCGACCTCTTCGAACGCTTCTCGGGCTGCACCGTCAGCAAGCTGCTCGCCTTCGTCGAGATGCCCGCTCGGCAGGTGGAGCATGCCGTCGCAGTATCCGGTGCCCTGGCGCTCGAGGAGGAGAATCTCCTGCTCGCGCTCGAGGATGACGTGCACGTCGATGATCGACCGGTAGCGCTCGGGCATCCGTCCTCCAGGTGGCTGGTCAGTGGTGCGGGAGTGACCGTAGCGTCTGGACGGCAGTGGTGAGTTGTCGGGCGAGGAAATCGGCATGGTGTCGGGTGGAGTCGAGCACCAACGTCCGGATGCCTTCGGCCGGGAGCATCTTCGCGATCACATGGAACCGTGCCGTTTCGGCGTGAGAGAACTCGTGGTTGTCCTCGAACCTGCCATGGGAGCCGCGGGCGGCCAGGCGCTGCTGGAGCATCACCGGATCGCAGGTGAGGATGACCGCCAGGTCGGGCCGTTGCGCGTGCGCGTTGATTCCGGCAACGAAGTCCTGATCGACTCCGTCGAGAACCTGCAACGCGTATGACGATGGGACGTACCGGTCGCAGATGACGACCTTCCCGGCGCCGAGCGCCGGCTCGATCTCTGTCTCCAGGTGGTGGTACCGGTCCGCGGCGACGAGACATGCCAGCGCGTGGCCGTGGAAGATCGCGGTGCTGCTTCGGGCGAGCTGCCCAGCGGGACCGTGCGACGGCTCGGTGGTCGCGTGCACGGCGACGCCGCGGTGCCAGTGGGCGCGTCGGATGTGGGGCGGCAGGCGCCAGCCATCCACGCCGGGTTTCTCGGCGGGGGCCGAGGAGGCAGTCTCCCGCCGCCAGGTTCTGAGGGCCGAGCCGACTCGCCAGCCGATGTCGCCGATACGGGCTTCTCGGATCTGCTGCGGGCGTCGGAGTCGTTCCGGGGGGATCCATTCAAGGTCCGGCTCGTGAGCGGCGAGGTACAGAACGCGCTGGATGGAGAGGGGCACGAGTGCCGACACTTCCTCTCCCCAGTTGTGACCACCGTGGTCGCGACCAACGACCGCTCCTCATCCGGCACGCGGACCGCGTGATCGAACTGAGCGACGGCGCCCTGATCCCCGGCGCCTGACCGCCGCCCGCACGACGTCACCCGGCCCGACGGGCCGCCGAAGCGAAGGCTAAATACCCGTCTGTATGGAACTCGCGGGTAGTTGACGGTTAAATGACGCTGTCCGCCTCTCCCGTGCGTGACATCGTCTCGGGACGAACTGCATTCAACGGGCGCGGGGGAGGCGGCGCCTCATGCCTGCTCCTGCTCGATCCTGCGGGGCATCAGCAGCAGGGCGCCGACGCCGAGGACGGCCATGACGACGAGCGCGATGAACACGTGGTGTGCCGCGCCGAACAGCGCGCCGCGGATGTACGCCGCCACGTCCGGGCTGCCGCTGTGGCCGTGCCCGGTGAGCACGAGGCTCGTCGCGTCGACGCCCTTGGGCAGCCGCCCGGCCAGCGCGGCGGGCGGGTGGTCGAAGCGGTCGGCCAGGGTGGCGTTGGCGATCGCGCCGAACACCGCGGCCCCGACGGCGCTGCCGAGTGACCGGCTGAACATGTTGATGCCGGTGACCACGCCGCGGCGCTCCCAGCCGACGACCGACTGGGCGGCGACGAGGATCGGGCTCGCCATGAGTCCCAGGCCAACGCCGACCACGAAGCACGCGGCGGCAACCTGCCACACGTGCGAGTGCGGGCTCAGCAGTACGCACAGCGCGACCCCCACGAAGAGGATCACGTTGCCGAGCAGGCCTGTGTCGCGGAAGCCGATCCGCAGGTAGAGGCGTCCGGACAGGGTCGCGGCGAGCGGCCAGCCGACGGTGAGGGCGGCCAGCGCGAACCCCGCCAGCAGGGCTCCCGTGCCGAGCACGCCCTCGGCGTACGTCGGCACGTACGAGCTCAGGCCGATCATGACCGCGCCCACGACCACCGCCGAGAGGTTGCCGCCGGTGAGGACGCGGCGGCCGAACACCCACAGGGGCAGGATCGGCTCGGCCGCCTTCCGCTCCACCAGGACGAAGCCGGCGAGCATCGCCACCCCGATCACGAAGACGAGGTAGCTGGTCACCGACGACCAGCCCCACGCGACCCCGCCCTCGAGCAGCCCGAGGATCACCAGTGAACAGCCGCCGCTGAGGAGTACGGCCCCGGTGTAGTCGATCCGGTGCGAGCTCCGTGTCACGCGCTCGGTGAACCTGCGGGCGAGCATCCAGGCGGCGACCGCGCCCAGGGGCAGGTTGACGAAGAAGATCCAGCGCCAGGACAGGTACTGGGAGAAGAGGCCGCCGAGCGTCGGCCCGATCACCGCGGCGATGCCCCAGACGCTCGCCAGGTAGCCCTGTACCCGCGCGCGCTCCTCGACCGTGTACATGTCGCCGACCATCGTCATGCTCATCGGCTGGACCGCGCCCGCGCCGATGCCCTGCACCGCGCGGGCGGCGATCAGCGCGGGCATGCTCCACGCGGCGCCGCACAGCACCGACCCGAGGAGGAACACCCCGATGCCGAAGAACATCACCGGCTTGCGCCCGATCACGTCGGCGAACTTGCCGTAGAGCGGCACGGTCACGGCCTGCGTGAGCAGGTAGATCGAGAACAGCCAGGGGAACTGGGAGAACCCACCCAGATCACTGACGACGGACGGCACCGCCGTGGCGATGATCGTGCTGTCCAAGGCCACCAGACCGGTGCAGAGCATGAGCGCCGCGAGCACCGGTCCGCGTTCCGACCTGAAGCCGACACGCGAGGGGCCGGCCGAAGTCGTCGTCGTCACGTACGGACCTTCCTTGGGGAGACGTCACCGGGGGGCCGGTCCCGGCTCCCGATGCGGGACCGGCCCCCCAGAGGGCGAACAACCGGCCGAGGCCTCCCAACATTCCTCATCGGCGCGATTTGGCCACCGGCGGGCACGTGACCGGACCGGCCGTCACGGCCGGCGCTGCCGCGGGACGCGTGGCTCCTCTTCGTCCGTGGACGGCCGGGCGCCCGGTGGAAGCGTCTTGACGCGGAAGCTGGAGCAGGCGGGACACGCCGGGTCGATCCATGGCGGCATGCTCGCCGTCCCCTTGTGGCGCCAGGTGACCACCTGGCCGCCGTGGCCGTCGTCGGCGTGCCACGCCTCGTACACGCTCTCCCAGGCGTGCTGGCACGTCAGGCAGTTGTAGGGCCAGGTCTGAAGGATGATGTGCGGTTTTCTCATCACGTGCTGCGCTCCTGGAATCCGGCCGGACGAGCTGGCAGATCACAGTGGGCGCGGCCCCGGGCAGCGCGCGGGACACGGGCCGGGCGAACCGGACCGCGTGCGCGGGTCAGGGGTGCGCCGGAGCGCTCACGTACGCGAGGAGCACAGCTCGATCAGCAGGCCCGCGCCCGACGGCCGGACGGGCGGACGGGACGGCCGTCCCCAGGGATGCGGGCCGGCCGCGCCGGCCGACGTACCGGCGGAGGGCACGGGCAGCGGGAACAGCGGCACCGCGCCGTCCTGCCACGGGGCGATCGAACGGGGCTGTGACGACCCCCGGTGCGTCATGACACCGCACGGCGCATGGTGGTGCGGGCGCGGTCCCGGCGCGCACGGCCGGCCGGCGTCGCCGACCCGGCCGGAGTCCGGCATCGCCGCCTCGCTTCGGACGTCGGACGGCGGCTTGCCGGCGGCGGAGGAGACGCACGTCCGCGTCGTGGCGCCCAGGACCCCGGCGTGGACGTTCGGCGGGCACAGACTCGAATGAAGTACGACTCCGGCGAACATGAGCAGCCACAACGCCCATCGGCGTCCGTGGGCGCTGTTCGTACGCGGGTCCGTAATCATCAGGCGGCATACTACTCTCCGTAATCATCGGCTACGAAGAGTGGAAAACGCCTGGCACTCGGGCCATTCGTCCGGTATCAAAACCGAGAGATCGCCGCGGTTTTCCCCGGCCGACCACGGTCGGTCGCCCGGCGATCAGGGCCCGGCCCCGCGAAACCCCGAAGCGCACGGCGATGCCCGCCCGCTCCCCGTGGGCGAGCCGCCCGGCGGAGTGCCCGGCGTGAGTCCGGGGATCACGCGACACCGGCGTGGCCGCCACAGAAGAGTTCGTTGACTCGCGGTAATCGAGATGTGACAGTGAGCAACGCGAGAGGCGCTGGGTCCTGCCCACGGGACACGCGCGAGGTCCGACGAACGCGGCGGTGCCGCCGAGGTCAGGAGAAGGCATGCTCATCAACAAGCTCACGTCCGGTTCGTCCAGGCTGGTGCCGACGGGAACGGCGATCCTCGGCGCCTCGCTGCTGGCCGCCGCACTGCTCCCCGAGGTGGCACGCGCGCACACCGCCGCCGCCACGGTCACCTGCGAGGGTTCACAGACGGTGGCCTACTCCCCCGGCCTGACGCTGAGACCCCGGCAGGCCACCATTCACGGCACGACCACCCTGAGCCGCTGCGTCTCCACCACCGACCCGGGCATCACCGCGGCACGGTCGACGTTCCGGGCCACGGGCCGCCTCTCGTGCACCTCGGGCGGCTACTCCGGCACCCGGAAGATCGTGTGGAACAACGGGCGGACCAGCACGATGTCCTTCACCTCGGCCGTGTCGGTGAACGCCGGCCAAAGTGTCGTGGCGATCAAGGGCGAGGTCACCGACGGCGAGTTCAGCGGCAAGCGATGGAGCGCGACCTTCACCATGTTCACCGCCAGGCCGGCGGCCTGCGCCACGTCCGAGGGCCTGCCGACGGCGGCCGGCAGGGTGCTGCTCAGCATCGGCTCGCTCGTCCCCGGCATCGCGGTGCCCGAAAAGTCCCGGCCGAGCGAACACTGACCGCGCCGCGCCGCGCGTCCGGGCCGACGTGTGGTGGACCACACCGATCAGCCTGGAGTCATGGAGACATCCCATGTGGAGGGGCGGGGGCAACCGGTCTAGGTTCACTGGCATGAGTGCTGAGACGGTGAGGACCCGGGATCTCGCGGGCCGGACCGCCGTGGTGACGGGCGGGGCGAGCGGAATCGGCCGCGCGTGCGTCCGCCGGCTGGCCGAGGCGGGCGCGCACGTGATCGTGGTCGACGTCAGCGCGGACGGCGCCAAGCAGGCGGCGGCCGAGGCCGGTGGCGAGTTCCGGGTGGCGGATCTGTCCGAACCGGACGTGGTGGACACTCTGGGGCTCAGCGCCGACATCGTCGTCAACAACGCCGGCCTCCAGCACGTCGCACCGGTGCACGAGTTCCCGCCGGAGGAGTTCGCCCGGATCATGCGGGTGATGGTCGAGACACCGTTCCGGCTGGTCCGCGCGTTGCTGCCCGGCATGTACGAACGCGGCTGGGGACGCGTCGTCAACGTCTCCTCGGTCCACGGACTTGTCGCGTCGCCGTACAAAGTCGCCTACGTCACCGCCAAGCACGCCATCGAGGGCATGTCCAAGGTCATCGCGCTGGAGGGCGCCGAGCACGGCGTGACCTCCAACTGCGTCAATCCCTCCTACGTGCGCACCCCGCTGGTGGAGAACCAGATCACCGCCCAGGCCGAGGCCCACGGCCTCAGCGAGGCAGAGGTCATCGAGCAGATCATGCTGGAACCCGCCGCGATCAAACGCCTGCTCGAACCCGCCGAGGTCGCCGACGTCGTCGCGTATCTCTGCTCCGCGGAGGCGTCCTTCATCACGGGCTCGTCGGTGCCGATCGACGGCGGCTGGACGGCGCACTGAGGAGGTCCGCACACTGGTGCCCAGCCCCCGACGCCACGCACGGACGATGCCCCTCGTGAACACCCGGATCTTCTTCGAACTGCTGGCCCGTGAGGCGCCGGCGGTCGACTTCGAGACGCCCATCGCCGACGCTCGGGCGGCCGGGGCCGCGCCCGGAGTGCTGGCCGATCTCGAGCAGGCCAAGACCGCGGCGCTGCGCGTGCGTGCGCTGCTGGCGCGGCGGGCGCGCCGAGAGGTGGAGCTGTCCGCGCTGTTCGAGACCGCGGGCGACCTGGCCAGCCTGCGGGACCTCGACGCGGTGCTCAAGGCCATCGTGCGCCGGGCACGCCAGTTGCTGAACGCCGACGTCGCCTACATGACGCTGAACGATCCCGGACGCGGCGACACGTACATGCGCGTCACCGACGGGTCGATCTCCCATGCCTTCCAGGTGCTCCGGCTGCCGCTCGGCGCCGGGCTGGGCGGTCTCGTCGCGCAGACCGGGGCACCGTACGCCAGCTCGGGCTATCTCGATGACGAGCGGTTCCGGCACACCGGCTCGATCGACCGCGGGGTCACCGAGGAGGGCCTGGTCGGCATCCTGGGCGTCCCGATGCGCCTCGGCGAGCGTGTCATCGGCGTGCTGTTCGCCGCCGACCGCGCCGAGCGGTCGTTCGCGCAGGAGGAGGTGGCGCTGCTGTGCTCGCTGGCCGCGCACGCGGCGGTGGCGATCGACAACGCCCGCCTGCTGCAGGAGACCCGCGTGACCCTGGAGGAGCTGAGCGCGGCGAGCGAGGCCGCTCGGGTGCACAGCGACGCGGTGGAGCGTGCCGCGCGGGCCCACGACCGGATGACCGACCTGGTGGTGCGCGGCGGCGGGGTGGAGGACGTGGCCTCCGTGGTGACCGACATCCTCGGCGGCTCGCTCGTCGTGCTCGACGCCGACGGCCGCCGTCTCGCCGAGGTCGGCCACGTGAAGCAGGTGGACGAGGACCTGATCACGCGGTCGCGCACCCTGGGCCGTACGGCGCGCCGGGAGGACCTGCGGGTCACGCCGATCGGCGCGGGCGCCGAGGTGCTCGGCACGCTGGCGCTGCACGCTGCCGGTGACATCGGCGACGCCGACGAGCGGATCCTGGAGCGCGCCGCGCTGGTCATGGGGCTGCTCCTGCTGTTCCGCCGGAACATGACCGAGGTCGAGGGCCGGGTACGCGGCGAGCTGCTGGACGACCTCGTCGCCGGGCACGTCTCGGACCCGGATGCGCTCGACGCCCGCGCCTGGCGGCTGGGCGTCGACCTCGGCGCGGCGCACGTCCTCGTCGTGGCCAGGCACGGCGGGCGGCGGGAGCAGGCGGCGTTCTGGGCGTCCTCCTTCTCCGCCGTCGAGCACGGCCTCAGCACCGCCTACCCGGGTGAGCTGGTCCTGCTACTGCCCGGCGACCGTCCGGAGGAGGCCGCCGCGCGGGTGGCCAAGGAGCTCGGCGCCGCGCTCGGCCTCCCCGCCACCGCCGGCGCGGCCGGACCGGTCGAGCTGCCGGGCGGCGCCGAGGCGGCACGCCAGGAGGCCCGGCGCTGTGCCGACGCGCTCCTCGCGCTCGGACGCGAGGGCGACGGTGCGAGCGCCGCCGGCCTGGGCTTCGTCGGGCTGCTGATCGGCGAGGGCGGCGACACGGGCGCGTTCGTGGAGCGCACGCTGGGCCCGGTCATCGCCTACGACGAGCGCCGCGGCACGGCGCTGACACGGACGATGGCGATCTACTTCGGCACCGGCGGCAGCTTGGCGCGTACCGCCGGGAAGCTGCACATCCACAGCAACACCGTGACGCAACGGCTGGACCGCGTCGGCCGGCTCCTCGGCGCCGACTGGCAGCGGTCCGACCGGGCGCTGCAGATCCAGCTCGCGCTGCACCTGCACCGCCTGCGTGGGTCGCTCACGCCCTGACGGGTTCCCCGTTCTCCTTCTCGTCGGAGGTTGCCGGCCGCTCGGCCTCGGTGCGGTCCCGGCGCCGGCCGGCGGCGAGCAGCGCGGCCGTGCCCCAGATGCCGCGGCGGAAGACCAGCACGGTGATGACGAACACGCTGCCGGTGACGATCCCGATCTGCTCGAAGCCGGCGGTGGCCAGGTAGTCGTTGAGCTCGACGACCAGGCCCGCGCCGATGACACCGCCCCACAGCGTGCCGATCCCGCCGAGGACGACCATCATCACGGCCTGGCCCGAGGTGGTCCAGTAGACGTCCTGCAGGGACACGAAGCCGTGCCCGACGGCGAACAGTCCCCCGGCCAGGCCGGACAGCGCGGCCGACAGCACGAAGGCGAGCAGCTTGTACCGCTCGACCGGATAGCCGAGGGCGCGGGCACGCGCGGGGTTGTCGCGTACGGCGACCAGCACCCGCCCGAACGGCGAACGCACGACCCGCCAGGCGAGCCACAGTCCGAGCAGCACGATCGGCAGGCCCGCGTAGTAGAAGAAGAACGGGTCCGACAGGTCGACCCCGAAGAAGCCGCGCGGGATGCCCTGCAGACCGTTCTCGCCGCCGGTGACGCCGCGCCACTGGTTCGCGACGAAGTAGACCAGTTGCGCGAACGCCAGCGTGACCATCGCGAAGTAGATGCCGGTGCGGCGCACCGACAGCCAGCCGATCGGCACCGCCACCACGGCCGCGGCCAGCGCGCCGCCCAGCACCGCGACCGGGAAGGGCAGCCCGCTGTGCGTCGCGATCAGCCCGGCCGCGTACGCCGAGGTGCCCCAGAACGCCGCATGCCCGAAGGACAGCAGCCCGGTGAAGCCGAGCAGGATGTCGACCGCCACCGCGAACAGCGCCCAGCAGATCATGTCCATCGCGACCGGCGGATAGATCACCCACGGCAGCGCGAGCGCCACCAGCAGGCCCGCCGCGAGCAGGACCGGCCGGGTGGCGAGCATCCGGATGATCACGCGATTCCCTCCTCGCGCCCGAACAGCCCCGCCGGCCGCCAGAGCAGCACCACGACCATGAGGATGAACACCAGCGTCTGGGACAGTGACGGGACGTAGAAGTCGGTGAGCGCGGTCAGCACCCCGACGGCGAAGCCGGAGACCACCGAGCCGAAGATCGAACCCAGGCCGCCGATGACGACGACCGCGAAGACCGCGATGATCAGGTCCGAGCCCATCAGCGGGTTGACCGCCCGCATCGGCGCGGCCAGCACCCCGGCGAGTCCGGCCAGCGCGATCCCGGCGCCGAAGACCGGGGTGACCCAGCGCCCGACGTCGATGCCGAGCGCGCGGGTCAGCTCGGGCCGCTCGGTGGCCGCCCGTACGATCACGCCGGCCCGCGTACGTGACAGCACGTACCAGACGGCCAGGCACGCGACGAGCGCGACGCCGAGCACGAACACCCGGTAGGCCGGATAGGTGAACAGTCCGAGGTCGACGGTGCCCGACAGCGCGGACGGGCGCGGGTACGGCTGCGACTGCACGCCGTACTCCCGCTTGACCAGGTCCTGCAGGATCAGCGCGAGCCCGAAGGTGAGCAGGAAGTTGTACAGCGGGTCGAGCGCCGCCAGCCGTCGGATGAACAATCGCTCCACCACGACGCCGACCACGCCGAGGGCCACCGGGACGACGGGGAGCGCGATCCAGAAGCTCACTCCCCAGTCGTCCAGCAGCACGTACGCGCCGAAGGCACCGAGCATGTAGAACGCGCCGTGGGCGAAGTTGACCACGCCGAGCATGCCGAAGATGACCGCCAGGCCGAGGGCCAGCAGGGCGTAGAACGCCCCGCTGACCAGGCCGTCGAATGCCTGCTGCAGCATCT
>JAOPYG010000232.1 GCA_025964685.1 Actinoallomurus sp.
GATCCCGCGGCGTCGTCGGGCCCAGGTGTTCAACGTCAGCCCGGACACGTTGTTGCGGTGGCATCGCCGACTGGTCGCCTGGCGATGGACCTATCCACGCTCGCCGACTCCGGGCCGGCCCCCTACCCCGGTGTCGGTCACGCGGTTGGTGGTGGCGATGGCCCGGCAGAACCCTGGGTGGGGGCATCGTCGCATCCAGGGTGAGCTGGCCCGGCTGGGCCACCGCATCGCGTACTCGACCGTGTGGGAGAATTTGAAGAACGCCGGGATCGACCCCGCGCCACAGCGCAGTGGCCCGACCTGGAGTGAGTTCCTGTCCACCCAGGCCCGCCGGATCATCGCTTGTGACTTTCGTGCACGTCGACGCTGCTGCTGTTACGCCGCCTGTACGTGTTGATCTTCATCGAGCACGGGACCCGGAGGTTGCACATCGCCGGCGTGACGGCCAAGAGAATGCAAGGAATCATAAGGCGGTCCAAGATATTACGGGAGACAAATTCGAGAGGACGGTCAAGCGTGGTTGGCGCCGAGTCCCAGATCCGGAGAGTTCGGATACAGATTCCCTCCGTGCCGGCGGTCTCCTGCGCGTCGGGAAGTTGATCGACCGCCTCGGCGAAACGGCCTTCGTTATCCCACCGCTAACAGACCTTTATGGATGCTTCGCCAAAAACAGATGTCCATTGCCTGGGCAGAACCAGCGACCTCCGCAGGCGTAAGATTCGCTCCAAGTACGGCCTCGCGAGACGGCCATCGAACGTCGCCTCGCGAGGCCGTCCTCGACCGCCCGTCCGAACGCAGGTCGGCGGCGTGTGTTTTATTCACATAAAGATGATCTTAGAAGCCGCGTGGTCTCATAATATGAACGAATCTCTCGCGAATAAATTTCCGTCTTTTGATTCGGCACTGGATGAGCTTTACGGCACTTTTGGTTCACGTTCCGGAATGAGGGGCGGCGATTTGGGGTGCGCGGAGACCGATATGTCGGATGTTCTCCGCCTTGAGGCGATCGAGCAGCATAAGGACATACTTCCCCGGACGCTGGAACTTCTCGGGAAAGAAGTAGGTGATAGCGGCAACTATTCATGGCTCATCCTGAACAAGGTGGCCGTGAGGTGGCGAGACTGGCCAAAGCGCGAGCGTCTTGCGATCGAGGTGTTCATGCGTGCGTGGTGGCGCGCTGCCTTGTCTGAGTATCCGCGACGTCTCGACATATTCACGCTGGTCGATATCACCGGGACGATGGGAATCGATATTCGGGCCTATCTGTCCTTTTGGGAGAGTCGCTCCGACAGGCCCGCCATGCGCCATCTCGCCTGTCTTGTCGAGGACTTCACGGTACATTCGGCGCCGACTGAAGAATGGTACGATGTGTTGGACCGCTGGATCGGAAGTATGGCGCCACGACGAATGCTCGAAGCCGCGCTGTCTGCGGAGTCGGACAGCCAGACGGCCCAGGAGATTTCCGCTGCGCTAGATATATGGAAAGCGTGGGCCCGCGGCGAGGGGAATGCGTGATAGGACACGGCCGTCCTGCGATCGCACCGGACGGCGCGTGGCTGGCCTCGGCCAGCGCCGATGCACGGTGTCCGGCTCGGAAACTGGGTTTCGTCCTGTGAGCTGGTTTTTTCTGCGGGATCGGTGCCGTGGCTGGGACCATCTCGAGGTGCTGCTGTCGCTGCTCTACCGGTTGGTCAGGTTGCGCGTGCCGAAAAGTCCGTCCGTGCAGGTGAGAGTCATGGCGCCCGCTGGCCCCAGATGTCGGGCTTCGTCGCCCTGACGTAGCACGGGAACGGCCACGGCGAGGGTTGTCGCCGCGGCATGATGACCGGCTGTGTTGTTGCGTGTACCGCTCCAGAACTCGTCTTAGCGGTGCTGACCTGCGGTTTGGATGAACGGCCGGGTTGGGGCAAGATCCCGGTCTGTGGCACTTCGTCTCCTGTATCTGATCATGGTCCGGGTCTTCGGCTGGCTGGTGCTGCTGGCGCGTAGCCAGGCGTCCAAGGACGCGGAGATCATGATTCTCCGTCATGAGGTGGCGGTGTTGCGGCGTCAGGTCGCCGCCCGAAGGTGGACTGGGCCGACCGTGCGGTCATGGCTGCTTTGGCCCGGCTGTTGCCGCTGGCGTTGCGTTCGCATCGGCTGGTGACGCCGGGCACGCTGCTGCCATCCCCCGCCTTCCCGACGCAAAATGGTCCCATGCGCCCGCCAGATCGATGTTCGTGGCAGGGCCGCGGTTCTCGGAGGAACCTTCCTCCGTATCGATGACGTCTTACCTGGCATGTTCGCGATATTGACCGGGCTCGGCCTGTCCGCATCGGCTGGTCTGAACGCCTATATCCCGATCCTGGTGGTCGGTCTGCTCGCCCGCTTCACCGACGTGATCGCGCTGCCGCACCAGTTCGCGTGGATGAGCAACGGATGGGCGCTCACGGCCGTGGCAGTGCTGCTCGCCGCGGAAGTCGTTCTCGACAAGGTCGCCGTCGTCGACCATGTCAACGACGCGATACAGACATTCGTACGGCCTACGGCCGGCGGTGCCGTCTTCGCCGCCTCGGACGCGGCCGCGCGGATCGACCACTCCGGATGGATGGCCGATCATCCCTGGGTGGGCTGGGTGATGGGCATCGTCGTCGCGCTGTGCGTGCACGTCACCAAGGCCGGCGTGCGTCCCGTCATCAACCTCAGCACGGTCGGCCTCGGAACGCCCTTCGTGAGCGCGGCGGAAGACGCGATGTCACTGGCCATGAGCCTCGTCGCGCTCCTGATCCCAGCGCTCGTCATCCTGTTCCTGATCGTGCTCGTCCTGATCGGATGGCGGTTGACACGAATGATCCGCAAGCGGCGTAAACCGGAGAACGTCCGCTGTTCCTGCTCTCCCAAGTCTCACTGTGCCGAATAATGTGTCACCTCATGCGATCTTGGCGTATTCGTGTAAGAGGCCGCCGAGGCTTCGGAGGACCTAGAGCCTTCGGTTTTGCGGTGTAGATGCCGTTCAACGGCAGGCCGATGACGCAGCGACCCCACAGGGTTAGAGCCAGGTTGCCGGGTCAGCGTGTGTGTCGGGGAGGAGTCTGGCCATGGTCTGGCTGGGGTCTGCGAGGTGTTGGTTTTGCAGGGTGGCGAGCAGGGCCCGGTAGATGAATTTGGGCTGGGGGACGACGCTGGGATCGGCATGGTCCTGCAACCGGACCAGATAGTCACGGGGCACCGATTGCGCGCGCTGCTGCGCGGCGTCCAGGGCTGCGACGACGAGTTGCTGGTACCGCTGCATACGTCGTGCTGGTGGAGCGGCCTGTACCGCTTCAGAACTCGTCGCAGTGGTGCTGACCTGCGGGTTGGGTGGACGGTCGAGTTGGGGCAGGATCGCGGGCTGATCGATCACGGCCCACTGCGCATCGGTGGTGTCGGAGGGGTATCGGCGGGACCGCCCCGGCCTCGACGCCTGGTGGAACGCTGCCAGACGGCAACACGCCTGATCGGGAGCCGTCAAGAGTTCGCCCTTACCGGCTTGAGGCGGTGAGGATGCCCGGCAGGGTGCGCGCGGAGAGGAACGCCCGCAGGACGGAGGCCAGCATCGCGAACAGCAACGGCCACGCACTGCGGGCGCTACGGTGAGGACACCCGTGATCATGAAGGTGTCGAGCAGGACGAGACCGCCAGCACCCAAGGAAGCCGCCCGCCGCGTACGGCGGCCGTGTGCGCCCACCAGCAGCAGGACGATCACCGTCACGAGTCCCACCCCGAGGACCGGAGGCGCCCAAGGCGGGATCGGCCAGGTCCAGGCGCGGGACGTGGGAAGTGCCGTGCCCCCGCAGAGGGCCGTCCAGCCTGACAGAAAACGCGTCTCTTGACGGACATGTCCCGTCAGCGTTAAATCAGCTTGTAATAAATAGGAAAGCTTCCTGTAAGTACGGCCTACCCCAAGCCTACGAGAAGACGAACCCGAAGAGATCCCCGCTCCTTCACCCGTCACTTAAGCTTCGACCTCTTCAGGAAGAGAGCCCCGTGAAACCCGAGCACTCCGGCCGGTTCCGCCTCCGGCTGCTCTTGGGCGCCCTTGTGGCGGCCCTGCCTCTTATCGCGACCGGCTTCTCCCCGGCTTCGGCCGCGAGCGGCCAGATCACTGGCTACGGTGGCAAATGCGTCGACGTCGCCGGTGCGAACAGCGCCATTGGCACGCAGGTCCAGCTTTACACCTGCAACGGCACCAGCGCCCAGCAGTGGACCGTCGGCACCGACGGCACCATCCGCGCCCTCGGCAAATGCCTCGACGTCGCCGGCGCCAACAGCGCCAACGGCACGAAGGTGCAGATCTACGACTGCAACGGCACCACGGCGCAGTCCTGGACCTCCGCCGCCGACGGCACCCTGCGCGCCCTCGGCAAGTGCCTGGATGCCACCGGCCCTAGCTCGGCCGACGGCACTTCCCTCCAGATCTGGGACTGCTTCGCCGGCGCCAACCAGAAATGGACCCTGCCAGGTGGCGGTACCCCACCGCCCACGACCGGCAAGATGCCGGGCGCGCCCTACCTGTACATGGGCTGGGGGAACCCGCCCGGCGCGACCTCGGTGATGAGCGCAACCGGGGTCAAGTCCTTCACTATGGCGTTCATGCTGTCCGGCGGCGGCTGCACGCCGATGTGGGACGGCACGAGGCCGTTGACCGGCAGCGTCGACGCCCAGACCATCTCGGCCGTCAAGGGAGCGGGCGGCAGTGTCCAGGTCTCCTTCGGCGGCTGGTCGGGCAACAAGCTCGGACCGAACTGCGCGTCGTCGTCCGATTTTGCCGGAGCAGTCCAGCAGGTCATCAACGCGGTTGGCCCAGCGGTGGTCGACTTCGACATCGATAACACCGACTAGTTCGAGAATGCTGTCATCCAAGACCGGATCCTCAGCGGATTGGCTATCGTCAAGCTGAACAACCCGAGCTCCAATGTCGCCCTCACCTTCGGCACCAGCACCACTGGGCCGACATATTGGGGCACCCGCCTGATCAACCAGTCGATGGTGCTCGGTGTTAACATCGACAACTACACGATCATG
>JAOPYG010000235.1 GCA_025964685.1 Actinoallomurus sp.
GATCGCGCGGGCCTCCTCGGGCGTCGTGGCGATCTTGCCGGCAGGGACCGGGACGCCGTACTCCGCGAAGAGCTCCTTCGCCTGATGTTCGAACAGGTCCACGGGGGTCCGTCCTTAACGGGATCGAGAGGTTGCGACCGCGTCCAGCGGTCCGCTCCGACCAGGCAGCCTAGTCGCAACAGGCGCCGGCCCTGACCGCCGGGTCCCAAGGAGTGCTTCGCATGGGTGACACTCGGGTAATGGGGACGTGAACTACAGATGTTTGCCGATTTTTGATGTACTGGGCGCCGTGATTTTCGGGAGTTGCGGGTGAGCAAGAACAAGGCGCGGGATGTGCGCCGCGTCGCCTCGCTCCTGCTTGTCGCCGCGCTCACCGCGACCTGCGCCGCGACCATGCCGGACGACGACCGGCCCGACTGGCGCAGCCCCGGCCTCATCGGCAACGGCGGATGGCCGTTCTCCCGCGCCGCTTTGGTCCCCGAAGAGACGGAAGGCGCCTCGTACATCCCGGGAAGCTCGGTTCTGGGGCTACCCGACGGAAAGGCGCGGTTGATTCCGTTCGGACTCGATAATCCGGTCACACTCCGGCGCGACGACCCGCGCGTGAGCGAGGCCGTACGCGCCGACCAGGCGTGGCTCGCGGACGGCACCGTGCCCGGCATTACCCCGCTCGAACGCGACGCCGCCGGTCGCGCCCTCCTCGACCTGCGCATGCTGACACTCCCGAACGGCGCCTCGACCGCTTCCTGGTACGGCGGGTGGAATTACATGTGGCCGCGCGACGGAGCGTTCACCGCCGCGGCCTTCGCGGTCACCGGGCACGGCGAGGACGCCCAGCGGGTGCTGTACTTCCTGGCCCGCGCGCAGGACTCCGGCGGGCTGTGGGCGGCGCGCTACCGCCCGGACGGCACGGCCGTCGCCGACGGGCGCCAGGTGCAGCTCGACAGCCTCGGGTGGGTGCTGTGGGCCACGTGGTTCCTGCACCAGATCGACCCCCAGGCGGCGAACCTGACGACGCTGTGGCCGATGGTGCGCCGTGCCGCCGACCGCGCCGCCGACTCCCTGCGCTCCGACGGCCTCCCACCACCGTCGCCGGACTACTGGGAGCGCGGGACCTCGCACGAGCAGCTGCCGCACACGGCGACGCTCGGGGTGTGCGCGCCCATGCTGGCCGGGCTGCGGGCCGCCGCCGCGCTGGCCACCGCACACGGCGACAGCGATGAGGCCCAGCGCTGGCGCCACAGCGCCGAACGCCTCGATCAGGGCATCACCCGGCGCTTCGCCCCGTACGGCTATCCGCGTTCACCGATCGCCGGCGGGCTGCTGGACTCCTCGGTGACGTTCCTGGCCCCGCCGTTCGGCCCGGCGTCCCCCAGCGTGCTCGCCGCGGTGACGAAGACCGGCGACCGGCTGCGCCTGCCGGGCGGTGGAGTGGTCCCGGGCGAGGGCTACGGCGCGGAGGTCGCGTGGACCCCGGAGACGGGCCTGTTCGCGCTGGCCGCCGCGGCGTCGGACGACCTGACGGGCGCGCAGGGCTGGCTAACGTGGCTGATCGGCCACCGCACGTCACTGGGGTCGTTCCCGGAGAAGGTCGACGCCCGCGGTGCCCAGGCCGGCGTGGCCCCGCTGGGCTGGACCTCCGCCCTGGTCGTCCTCGCCCTCTCCGCCGACGAGACGATCCTGCCGACCCCGCCGGACTAGGACGTGTCTGATGAATCGCGTTCGTGGCGAGCGGTGTCCAGGCGGCGCGTCGCGAGGCGGAGGAGGGAGTCAGCCTGGTGTCGGCCGGCGACCGACGACAACGCGGCGAGGCGTCGTCTGGACACCGCGCAGCCGGACAGGGATTTGTCAGACACGCCCCTAGGTCTCGCGCCGGAACTAACCTTCGCCGACGCGCTCCTTGGCGTCTTCGCCCACGTTGGCGCGTACCCAGTCGACGATCTCGTAGGTCGTCGCGCCCGGGGTGAAGATCCTGGCCACGCCGAGCTTTTCCAGCTCCGGGATGTCGGCGTCCGGGACGATGCCGCCCGCGAAGACGGAGATGTCCAGCGCGTCGCGTTCTTTGAGGAGCTCCAGCACCTTGGCGCACAGCGTCATGTGCGCTCCGGACAGGATGGACAGGCCGATGCCGTCGGCGTCCTCCTGGAGTGCCGCCTCGACGATCTGCTCGGGCGTCTGGTGAAGCCCGGTGTAGATGACCTCCATGCCGGCATCGCGCAACGCTCTGGCGACGACCTTCGCACCGCGATCATGGCCGTCGAGACCGGGTTTGGCGACGACGACGCGGATCGGACCAGCCATTACGCCTCCTAGGGTGCTCAGCCTGTTCGCAGACTAGCCGTACCCACGGAGGGCCCGGGCGGGTGGCCCTTTCCGGCCCTCCGGCGAGGGCCACCCGTTTCCGCGACTCAGGTCACTTCGTTCAGCTCACCGGTCTTGACGTCATAGACGAACCCGCGGACCGATGACTTGTCCGGGATGAACGGGCTCGCCGTGATGCGCGCGATGGACTGGCGTACGTCGTCCTCCAGGTCGGGGAAGGCTTCGGCGGCCCATTCCGGCTTGATGCCCGTGTCGGCCTGCACCTGGGCGCGGAACTCGTCGTCGGTGAACGTCAGCATTCCGCAGTCGGTGTGGTGGATCAGCACGATCTCCTTCGTGCCGAGCAGCCGCTGGCTGATCGCCAGCGAGCGGATCTCGTCGGCGGTGATCACGCCGCCGGCGTTGCGGATGACGTGCGCGTCGCCTTCGCTCAGGCCCAGCAGGCCGTACGGGTTGAGCCGGGCATCCATGCAGGCGACGATGGCGATCCCGCGGGCCGGGGGCAGTGGGAGGTCGCCCTTGTCGAACCCGGCGGCATAACGCCGGGCGTTCTCCAGAAGTTCGTCCGTGACGGACATTCGACCGCTCCTTGTCGTCGTGATGAGGGGACCGGGGCGGGCCGCAGGCGGCGTGCAGGCGCCGGCCTGCAGCCCCTCAGACTGAGCTGGTCGAACAGGTGGAGGCGACGGCTCACCCAGAAGACGTCGAGCAGAATGCCGGGACCGTCGGCCATACACGTGATCTCAGCACACGGCACCCTCCGTGGCTACCCCCCGAACTCGGAGTCAGAGGAGGCTCGCGAGGAGGCGCTCGCGGAAGGCGGCGACATCTACGCGCACGGCCACCTTGACCGGCGGGCGGTCGCCCTCGTCGGCGTACCGCCTGCGGTCCCACAGCGTCGCCCCGCGCGTACGGTCGCCTCGTAGCTCGACGCGCACCGGGCGTTCGGTGTAGTCCCCGAGCGACGGGTCGATGGCCAGCATGGCGGCGAGCGCGTCGTGGATCACTGCGCCGCGTACGCCCAGCGACCGGTGGTAGGCGTTGACGTAGAACTCCAGGACGCGGGCCGCGAGCCGCGCGATCTCGCCCTCGCCGGCGGCGAGCCGGTCGAGCCACTCGCCGTCCAGCGCGGTCGCGTGCGTGACGTCGAGCGGCACCAGGGTGATCGGCCAGCCCGCGCCGAGGACCAGCTCGGCCGCCTCCGGGTCGTGCCAGATGTTCGCCTCGGCGTGGCCGGTGATGTTGCCCGGGTGGTCGAAGGCACCGCCCATGATGACGACCTCGCGGAACAGCTCGGGCAGTGAGGGCTCGAGCAGGAGCGCGATGCCGAGGTTGGTCAGTGGCCCGATCGCCAGCAGGGTCAGCTCGCCGGGGTGCCGCCTGGCCAGACGGACGATCTGGTCCGGCGCGGAGATCTCCGCCGGGCGGCCGGCCGGCTCGGGCAGGTGCGTCTCACCGAGGCCGTCCGTGCCGTGCCACTCGGAGGCGAAGGCGACCGGCTGGGCCATCGGGCGGCCAGCGCCGACGGCCACCGGGATGTCGCGGAGTCCGGCGCGCTCCAGCACCCGCAGCGCGTTGAGCGCGCCGACGTCGGGCGCGACGTTGCCGTGGACCGTGCCGACGGCCACGAGGTCGACCTCACCGGAGGCGATCAGCGGCGCGAGGTGGAGCAGCGTCAGCGCGTCGTCGACGCCGGGATCGCAGTCGAGGAGGATCTTCACCGCGGACTCACACGGCCGGGACGATCTGGAACAGCTCGGCCAGACGCCCCTCGGCGAGACCGCCGCGCTCCGCGATGGCGGACATGTGGCCGCGCAGCATGTCCTCGATGCCCTCGTTGTGCGCGGTCTGGCTGACGTGCGCGCGCAGCGCCGCGAGCTTGCGGTCGAACACCTCGGTGATGTCGACGAACTGCTCGGCGGACGGCCCGCCGGAGATCCACACCTCGCGGACCGTCCATGCCTCGAGGCCGGCGGCGCGCAGCTCGGGGAAGGCGTAGGGGTTGCGCGCGTCCGGGAAGACCGCGTCGAGGGCGGCCGAGCCGACCGCCCGGTGATCGGGGTGGCTGGGGCCGAGACGCTGGTAGTTGCGCTCGGGGTTCGGGATGATCATCCGGTCGGGGCGCACCTGCCGGATGACCCGCGCGATGTCGCGCCGCAGGTCGCGGGTGGCCTCCACGCGACCGTCGGAGTAGCCGAGGAAGCGCACGTCGGTGACGCCCACGCACTTGGCGGCGGCGATCTGCTCCGCCCGGCGCAGCGGCGCCATGTCCTCACGCGGCAGATCGTCGTCGAAACCACCCGCGTCACCGTCGGTGACGATGAGGTAGGCGACCTCGACACCGGCGTCGGTCCATGTCGCGATCGTGCCCCCCGCGGCGAAGTCGACGTCATCGGGATGGGCCATCACCACTAGCGCGCGCGTCACGTCTTCGATCACGCTGAACATCCTAGGTGTGCCCACCGACATCCGGGCTTTACCCGGCCGCTGCCCCGTAACTCTGGCGTTTTGCGTGTTCGCGGGGTATCCCGGACAGATGAAGAAACTGATCGATGCCGTTGACGACGTTGTCGTGGACGCGATGCGCGGCATGGCCGCGGCGCACCCGTCCCTGCGCGTGGACCTGGACCAGCGCCTCATCGTACGAGCCGACGCGCCGCGTACGGGCAAGGTGGGGCTGGTGTCCGGAGGAGGTTCGGGGCACGAGCCGCTGCACGGGGGGTTCGTCGGCTACGGCATGCTCGACGCGGCGTGCCCGGGAGAGGTGTTCACCTCGCCGGTGCCCGACCAGATCCTCGCCGCGACGACCGCCGTCTCCGGCGGCGCCGGGGTCGTGCACATCGTGAAGAACTACACCGGTGACGTGCTCAACTTCCAGATGGCCGCCGAGCTGGCCGAGGACGAGGACATCGAGGTCGTACCGGTCGTGATCGACGACGACGTCGCGGTGCAGGACAGCACGTTCACGGCCGGCCGTCGTGGCACCGGTGCGACCCTCTTCGTGGAGAAGACGGCCGGAGCGCTGGCCGAGGCAGGCGGATCCCTGGCGGACGTTGCGGCGGTGGCCAGAGAGGTCAACGAGCGCAGCCGGTCGTTCGGCGTCGCGCTGACCGCCTGCACGGTCCCGGCCGCCGGGCGGCCCACCTTCGACCTCGGCGAGGACGAGATCGAGCTCGGCATCGGCATCCACGGAGAGCCGGGCCGCGAGCGTACGAAGCTGCGGACCGCCTCGGAGATCGTCGACTTCTCCCTGTCGGCGATCGACGACGACATGCCGCTGTCCGGGTTCGACGTGCTCGTGCTGGTCAACGGCATGGGCGGCACCCCGCTGATGGAGCTGTACGGCGCGTACGCGGCGGCGGAGAAGTG
>JAOPYG010000468.1 GCA_025964685.1 Actinoallomurus sp.
TCAGCGCGTCGCGCTCGCCCGCGCCCTCGTCAACCGGCCCAAGGTGCTCCTGCTGGATGAGCCGCTCGGCGCCCTCGACCTCAAGCTGCGCGAGGAGATGCAGGTCGAGCTGAAGGCCATCCAGCGCCAGATCGGGATCACGTTCCTGTTCGTCACGCACGACCAGGAGGAGGCGCTCACGATGAGCGACCGGATCGCGGTCTTCAACGCGGGGCGGATCGAGCAGATCGGGACGCCCGCAGAGGTGTACGAGCGGCCGGCATCGGCGTTCGTGGCCGGCTTCGTCGGCACCTCCAACCTCATCGAGGGCGATGCGGCCCTCGCCATTCTCGGCCGGGAGGGCGTCTACAGCGTCCGCCCGGAGAAGCTTCGCGTCGACACCGAACTCGGCGCGGAACTGCCCGACGGCGAACACTCCGCGACCGGCACGGTCGCGGAGGTCGTCTACGCGGGGGCGGCCACCCGTTTCGTCGTGGACCTCGACGCGGGCGGCCGGCTGGTGGCCATGCAGCAGAACCTGCAGGCCTCGTCGATGGACGTGCTCAAGCTGCGCGACGCCCGGGTCAGGCTCGCATGGCGGCGTGAGCACGAGTTCTCCATCACCGGTCCGATGTGACCCTGTTGTGCTGACGTGACGGTGCCGGTCGACGGCCCGTCCATCACGCCACGGTCCCCTCACCGCGGCACAATCCACCGGAAATCCCTCACCTGATACCCCCATCTGATCGGAGTTTCCATGCGGACCACGCGCCTCGCGGTCGTCGCGATGGCTGCCGTCTCCCTGCTCGCCGTCGCGGGATGCGGCGACAAGAGCAGCAGCACCTCCAGCGGTGACGGCGCCGCCGCCGGCTTCACCCCACCGAAGATCCCCGCGCTGAAGACCCTCGGACCCGGCGAGGGCCAGGTCAACCTCGTGGCCTGGGCCGGCTACGCCGAGGACGGCTCCAACGACAAGACGGTCGACTGGGTCCACCCGTTCGAGAAGGCCACCGGCTGCAAGGTCAACACCAAGATCGCCGGCACGTCCGACGAGATGGTCAACCTGATGAAGACGGGGCAGTACGACTCCGTCTCGGCTTCGGGCGACGCCTCGCTGCGGCTCATCGCGGGCGGCTCGGTCGCCCCGGTCAACACCGACCTGGTCCCGAACTACAAGGACGTCTTCGCCGGTCTGAAGATGAAGCCGTGGAACTCCGTCAACGGCGTCGCGTACGGCATCCCGCACGGCCGGGGCGCCAACATGCTCATGTGGCGCACGGACAAGGTCAAACCCACCCCGACCTCCTGGGGCGTGGTGTTCGACCCGAACTCCCCCTACAAGGGGCACATCACCGCGTACGACTCGCCGATCTACATCGCCGACGCAGCGCTGTACCTGTCCGCGACCCAGCCGGCCCTCGGCATCAAGGACCCGTACGCGCTGGACCAGAAGCAGTTCGACGCCTCGGTCAACCTGCTCAAGCAGCAGAAGAACAACATCGGTGAGTACTGGTCGGACTACCTCAAGTCCCAGCAGTCGTTCAAGAACGGCGACACCGTCGTCGGCACCACCTGGCAGGTCATCGCCAACGGGCTGACGGCCGACAAGGCGCCGGTCGAGACGGTGCTGCCCACGGAGGGCTCGACGGGCTGGTCCGACACCTGGATGGTCGCCGCCAAGGCCCAGCACCCCAACTGCGCGTACAAGTGGATGGACTGGATCGTTTCGCCGAAGCCGAACGCCCAGGTCGCCGAGTGGTTCGGCGAGGCGCCGGCCAACAGCAAGGCGTGCGCGCTGACCAGCGACAAGACGTTCTGCGACACCTACCACGCCGCGGACGAGCCGTACTGGAACAAGGTCCACTACTGGAACACGCCGATCTCCCAGTGCCTTGACGGCCGCAAGGACGTCAAGTGCGTCGACTACGCCAAGTGGACGCAGGCCTGGACTCAGATCAAGGGCTGATGACCACCTGATGGCCAGCACCACCTCACCCGGCGGGCCGGTTCGCCGGCTCGCCGGGCTGCTCCACCGGCGACCCTCCATCCGGCTCGCCGGGCTCCTGTCCGTGCCGCTGCTGTGGCTCGTGGTGGCCTACCTCGGGTCCCTCGCGGCGCTGTTCGTCACCGCGTTCTGGACCACGAACGAGTTCACCGGCGATGTGGTCAAGGTCTTCGACCTGGGCAACTTCCAGGACCTGGTGAACGAGAGCGTCTACCGGACCATCACGTTGCGCAGCGTCGGCGTCGCGGTGGCCGTGACGGTCATCGACAGCCTGATCGCCTTCCCGATGGCGTTCTACATGGCCAAGATCGCCTCACCGCGGGCCCAGCGCTGGCTCGTCATCTCCGTGCTGACCCCGCTCTGGGCGGGTTACCTCGTCAAGGCGTACGCCTGGCGGATCATGTTCTCCGGCTCCGGCGTGCTCGACTGGTTCCTGCGCCCGGTCGGCGGCCATGGTCCCGGCTACGGCCTGCCGGCCACCATCGTGACGCTAGCCTACCTGTGGCTGCCATACATGATCATCCCGGTGTACGCGGGCCTGGAGCGGCTGCCGAACTCGATGCTCGACGCCGCCGGTGACCTCGGCGCCAAGTCCTTCCGCACCTTCCGCACGGTGGTCTGGCCGATCACCTTCCCGGCCGTCGTCGCGGGTTCGATCTTCACGTTCTCGCTGTCGCTCGGCGACTACATCGCGGTCCGCATCGTCGGCGGCCGGAGCCAGCTGATCGGCAACGTGGTCTACGACAACGTCGGCACGGCGAACAACCTCCCGTTCGCCGCCGCCGTCGCGACCGTACCCGTGGCCATCATGGTCATCTACCTTCTCGCGGTACGCCGCACGGGCGCCCTGGAGAACCTTTGACACTCTCGCGAGGAGCCCGCGTCGCCCTGCGCGTGGCGATGATCGTCGGGCTCGCCGTCATCTACGTGCCGCTGCTGGTCGTGCTGATCAACTCCTTCAACGCGGACAAGACCTTCGGCTGGCCGCCCACCCACCTGACGGGGGAGTGGTGGACGCGCGCGTGGGAGAACGGCGGCGTACGGTCCGCGCTCTGGACGTCGGTGAAGGCCGGTGTCGGGGCCACCGCCGTCGCCTGCGTGCTCGGCACGATGGCGGCGTTCGCGGTGCAGCGGTACCGGTTCTTCGGCCGGGAGACCGTGTCGCTGCTCGTGATCCTGCCGATCGCGCTGCCCGGCATCGTCACCGGCATCGCGCTGAACAACGCCTTCCGCACGGTGCTGTCGCCGTTCGGGATCCAGCTCGGGCTGTTCACGGTGATCGTCGGGCACGCGACGTTCTGCATCGTGACCATCTACAACAACGTCCTGGCCAGGCTGCGGCGGCTGGGGACGAACGTCGAGGAGGCATCCGCCGACCTCGGCGCGGACACGTTCCAGACATTCAGGTACGTTACGTTTCCGCTACTCCGTTCCGCGCTGCTGGCCGGTGGTCTGCTGTCGTTCGCCCTGTCGTTCGACGAGATCATCGTGACCACCTTCACGGCCGGCGCGGGCGTGCAGACGCTGCCCATCTGGATCTTCGACAACCTGTTCCGGCCCAACCAGGCACCGATCGTCAACGTCGTGGCCGCCGCACTCATCGTGCTCTCGGTCGTGCCGGTCTACATCGCCCAGCGCATCTCCGGCGACACCCGCGCCATCTGAGGAGGACGTTATGAAGCGCACCGTCCGAAACTTCGTCAACGGCTCGCACTCCGACGCCGTCGACGGCCGTACCGCCGACCTGATCAGCCCGGTCACCGGTGAGGCGTTCGGTACCGCCCCGGTGTCCGGCCAGGCCGACGTCGACGCCGCGTTCGAGGCCGCGTCGTCCGCCTTCGAGGGCTGGCGGGACACCACGCCGGGCGAGCGTCAGCTCGCGCTCCTGCGGATGGCCGACGCGTTCGAGGCCCGCGCGGACGAGCTCGTGGCGCTGGAGTCGCAGAACACCGGTAAGCCGCTCGGCCTGACCGCGTCGGAGGAGATCCCTCCGATGATCGACCAGATCCGCTTCTTCGCCGGCGCCGCGCGTGTCCTGGAGGGCCGGTCGGCGGGCGAGTACATGGCCGGTCACACCTCCATGATCCGGCGTGAGCCGATCGGGGTGTGCGCGCAGGTCACGCCTTGGAACTACCCGATGATGATGGCGGTGTGGAAGTTCGCCCCCGCGATCGCGGCCGGCAACACCGTCGTGCTCAAGCCATCGGACACGACACCTGCCACCACTTCCCTGATGGCGGAGATCGCGGCCGAGTTCCTCCCGCCGGGCGTGTTCAACGTCATCTGCGGTGACCGCGACACCGGTCGGCTGCTCGTGAACCACCCGACGCCCCAGATGGTGTCGATCACCGGTTCGGTGCGCGCGGGCATGGAGGTGGCGCGTTCGGCCGCCGACGACCTGAAGAACATCCACCTCGAGCTCGGCGGCAAGGCGCCGGTCGTCGTCTTCGACGACGCCGACATCGAGGCCGCGGCCGCGGCGATCGCCGAGGCGGGCTACTTCAACGCCGGCCAGGACTGCACCGCCGCGACCCGGGTGCTGGCCGGCCCCGGCGTGCACGACGACTTCGCCGCCGCCCTCGCGGAGGTCGCCGCCTCGACGAAGACCGGCCTGCCGGATGACGAGGACGTGCTCTACGGCCCGCTGAACAACGCGAACCAGCTCGACCGGGTGAGCGGGTTGGTCGACCGGCTGCCGTCGCACGCCGCCGTACGCGCCGGCGGGTCGCGCGTCGGCGACCAGGGCTTCTTCTACGCGCCCACCGTCGTGTCCGGGCTCCGCCAGGACGACGAGGTCATCCAGGACGAGATCTTCGGCCCGGTGATCACGGTGCAGCGATTCTCGGATGAGGACGAGGCGGTCCGCTGGGCCAACGGCGTGCGATACGGCCTGGCCTCATCGGTCTGGACCCGCGACCACGGCCGCGCGATGCGGATGGCCAAGAGGCTCGACTTCGGCTGCGTCTGGATCAATACCCACATCCCGCTCGTCGCCGAGATGCCGCACGGCGGCTTCAAGCACTCCGGCCACGGCAAGGACCTGTCGATGTACGGCTTCGAGGACTACACGCGGATCAAGCACGTGATGTCGAACATCGAGGCCTGAGCAGCGGTCGTCCGCCGTCCCGGAAGCCGGTCGGGCCCGGCGCGGCGGTGACACGATCAGGGAACGTGGGCCGTCCGGGGGAGACGGCCCAGTTCTCGCCGGAAGAGGCGGGCGACGTTGCCGCCGAGGACCTTGCGCACGTCGGCGTCGGACCAGCCGCGGGCGACCAGCCGCTGCGTGACCAGCGGCAGGCCGGCCGGGCCCTCCAGGCCGGGAATGTAGGCGTCCATCCGGGCGCCGTACACGTCGCTCTCGCAGCACGGCGGCACGGTGTCCTCCCACACCTCTTTGATGAAGTCAGGCCCGATGCCGACGTGATCGATCCCGGTGACCGAGGCGACGTGCTCGATGTGGTCGACGAGCCGGTCCATGCTGTGGTCGTTCTCGTGCAGGAACGGCGCGAAGAAGTTGACGCACACGACACCGCCGAGGGCAGAGATCCCGCCGAGCTGGGCGTCGGTGAGGTTACGGTGATGGTCGCGCAACGCCCGCGCGGAGGAATGAGTCGCGATCAGCGGACGGGTCGCCAGTTCCAGCACGTGCTCGACACCGGTGGCGCCGAGATGGCTGACGTCGAAGAGCATGCCGATGCGCTCCATCTCGCGCAGGGCCTCTGCACCCGCGCTCGTCAGCCGGCTGCCGGTGGCGTCCTCGCCGCTGCCGTCGGCCAGCGCCGTACGGCCCACATGGGCGAGGGAGGCGATCCGGACACCCAGCCGGTGCGACGCATGGTTCGGCGACCGGCCGCACGTGAACGCCGTGGGCTCGCACGAGCCGACGGCGCGCGAGCTGGGGGCGGCTACGATCGCGCGCGGCCAGGTCGTCGTAGAGTCCAGGGACGCGGCCATGACCGAGGCCGGGGATCTGCTGATGGCCTTCGCGGAGGGCGTGCCGGTGGAGGTGATCCGGGCCGACCTCGTCGAGCTGGTCCACGGCGCACCGGTGGACCGGCAGCAGATGACGATCTTCAAGTCCGTCGGGCTTGCCTGGCAGGACCTGGCAGTGGCCGCGCTCGCCTACGGCCGGCTGGCCACCTGAGTCGATGGCCGGCACGATCACCTGCCCAGCGCGTCGAGGAGCGTAGCCCTCCAGGCCGCCATCGGCGCCATCCGCATCTGGGCGTCTTCGAACGCGTTCACCCGCGACGAGGACCCGCGCTGGTGACGGTGAACGTCGCCCGGCCCTCGCCGTACGTGCCGGCCAGGACCCCGATGAGTACGGCCCCCGTCTGTTTCCTCGGTGAGCCGGACGGGTCCGGCTGCGGTTTCCCATCACCCACTGGCCCGGCGCTCACGGCTCCCCCTCGCTCCACCGATGCCGAGCCGACGGTACGTCGCCGGGATTGTCCGAGAGGTGGCAGGGGCGTTTCCGTTAGCCGACGGAGATGACGTCCGATACGTTCGGGAATCTAACGAAGTAGCTGGAGGCGTTGGATGCGTAAGACGATGGTGGACGTGCCGACCGAGGACGGGACCGCCGACGCGTACCTGGTCCGGCCCGAGGGCGAGGGGCCGTACGCCGGCGTGCTGATGTTCCCGGACGCGTTCGGCCTGCGGCCCCGTCTCGAGGAGATGGCCGACCGGATCGCCGAGCGCGGGTACGCGGTCCTCGCGCCGAACCTCCTCTATCGCGGCGGCCGGGCCCCGCAGATCGACACGTCCGGCCTGAAGGACCCGGAGCGCCGGGCCGAGGCCATCCAGCAGATCATGCCGTTGGCCAGGGGGCTGGACCGGGCGGCGGTCATCCGCGACACCAAGGCGTACCTGGACTTCCTCGCCGCCCAGGGCGGTGTCGACCCCGGGCCGGTGGTGGTCGTCGGATACTGCATGGGCGGCACGAACGCCCTGCACGCGATCGGGGCCTACTCCGACCGGATCAAGGCGGTGGCCTGCTTCCACGGCGGCCGGCTCGCCACGGACGAGCCGGACAGCCCGCACCTGGGGGTCGGGAAGATCACTGGTGAGGCCTACTTCGGGCACGCCGACAACGACCACTCGATGACGCAGGAGCAGATCGAGGTCCTGGAGTCGGCGCTCGACGCGGCCGGCGTGCGGTACCGCTCGGAGGTCTACGCGGGCGCGCCGCACGGCTTCACGATGACGGACACGTCCTCGTACGACGAGGCGGGCGAGAAGCGGCACTGGGAGAACCTCTTCGACCTCCTGGACCGGGTCCGGACGTAGGCGAAACGCCGGCGCGGGTGATGGCTCGCCGGAAAATCAAGTGGAAGCATGGGTCCGGCAAAGCAGACATCAAGTGAGGAGCCCGCGCGTGTCCATTCTCGCGACCTCTGAGGCGACCTCCGACGCAGGCGACCGGCTCGGGGCGCTGCTCGGTCCGCGTGCCGCGCGGGTGCTGACGACGTACGCGGTGCCGTGCCTGCACTACGCGCACTGGCAGGCGCTGTGGAGGTACCGGCTCGCGGACTGGACCAACGAGACCACGTACGGCACCGACCGGTACCACTGTCTGTGCGAGACGTTCGGCCGCATCGCCGCCTCCCGCCTCTCCGGCGCGCGCGTCCACCTGCCCGCGGACCGGCTCGGCACGCCGTTCACCATCGAGACGGGCCGGTGGCTGCTCTACACGTGGCGGTACGGCAAGACGCGCGACGACCGGCACCAGGGCCTGCCGTACAACGACGAGACCGGCATCCGCGCCAAGATCGTCGGCGGTGGCCCGCCCGGTCAGCAGATGCTGGAGTACGAGGGCCTTCCACCCGTGCCCCTTTCCAACGTCGTGGTCCTCGGCTGGGCCGGCAACCGGCACGAGGGGCTTACCCGCGCGTTCCTCGCCTCGCCTGTGCACCACGGCGAGCTCGTGTACTGGCGCGAGGACACGTTCGTCGAGCTGGACGTGGAGGCGGGACGCCGCCCGTACGGCCTGCCGCCCGTGCCCGAGCTGCCCGCGGTCGCCGAACCGGACGTGCCGCCGCCACCCGCGTTCGACCTCGCCCTGATCGACCGCGAACAGGGCATGGATTTCGCCGAGTCGCACGGTGAGGCGACCGGTACCGACGACTAGGGTGTTGGACCGCCGGTGACGAAAGGGGACGGAGGAGGCAGTACGTGGACGCCGAACGCGGTCGTGGTGAGTCGCACCTGTCCGCGGTCCCGGATCCCTCCGCCTTCGACTCGGCCCGCCTGACACTGGCGCGCGAGCGGAGCGGCCTGACAAAACGCGACCTGGCGACCCGGGTCGGTCTGACGGCCGCGGCCATCACCCAGTTCGAACGCCGTCAGTCACGCCCGTCCGCCGGCACGCTGGCGCGGCTGGCCGTCGAGCTGGGCCTGCCCGCCGCGTACTTCGCGGTAGGCCGTCCGGTGCTGCCGGTCGCAGAGGAGGCGACCCATTTTCGTAGCCTGCGCACGACACGGGTGTACGAGCGACGGCAGGCGCGGGCGACGATGAGCCACCTGGCCGAGGCCGTACGGGAGATTCAGTCCTTCGTACGGCTGCCGTCGCTGACGCTGCCTCGCGTGGGACCGGGTTCGTCGCCGGAGGCGGCGGCGCGGAGCCTGCGCGCGGCGTGGGACCTGCCCGCCGGACCGGTCCACCACCTGGTCCGGCTGGTGGAGGCCAACGGCGCGGTGGTCAGCATGGCGCGGTTCGGCGCGGGGGAGCGGATCGACGCCTTCTCCTGCCGCCCGTCGGGCTTGGACCGCCCGCTGATCTGCCTGTCCCGCGACCGCGGCAACCCGCTCCGCCGCCGCTTCAGCGCCGCCCACGAGCTGGGCCACCTCCTGCTCCACGACGAGGCCGAGCCGGGCGGCCGACAGCATGAACATGAGGCGAACCGCTTCGCCGCCGAGTTCCTCACTCCGGCCTCGGAGATCGTTGGCTTGCTGCCGACACGCCTGGACTTCGCCTATCTCCTGGAGGTCCAACGCGTCTGGGGCGTTTCGGTCCAGGCCCTGCTCCGGCGCAGCCGCGAACAGGACCGAATCGGAGACGACCTGTACCGCAAGGGTCTGGCAGTCCTGACCCGCCTGGGCTGGCGCCGCGACGAGCCGACGGGGGAGTACCCCACCGAGTGGCCCGCCGTCCTGGCCGAGGCGGTCACCTTGGGCAGAAGCCAAGGCCTGACCGAGCCGGCCCTCGCCGCCCGCCTACGCCTCCCGCTGACCGAGATCCGCGAGTTGCTGAGCCACGTCTCCGACGACCGCCCTAGGCTCGCCCTGGTGCCGCCCGGCTGACCCTCGGCGCGCGAGTGGACGTCGCGTATCAAGCCGGAAATATGCGCTTGATCCGTCAGATAGTGCCTGCCGATTCGGCACATTTGGGGAATTCGTTAAATGGCGCCTCCCAATGAAAAATGCTTGTGGGAAGCCTTTCTTTGTCGCTATTGTGTTCGAGAGCGGAGTCGAGTGATCGGGGTGTTCGCGGGTGAACGCTGTAGCGCTGGCAGCGGAAACGCCTCTGGACGGGTTGCTGGGGGTCGACACTGGAGAGCTATCCGATCGTGAGCTGATCGAGGCGATGATGGTGGCGCGTCGGCTTGCTTCGCGTGTGCAGGCGGTGGAGTTGGCGGCGGTTGCGGAGTTGGCTCGGCGTCGGTTCGCCGAGGAGCTTGAGGGCGGGGATGCCGGTGGCGCGGGGGTTGAGGTGGTCCCGCCGCGTGAGTACGTTCAGGATGAGGTGGCGGAGGCGCTGACGATCACGTCGGTCTCGGCGGATGAGTTGGTCCGGGTTCGCGACCGGGTTGAGGGGGCGGTTACCCGGCACGTTCGCGGCGCTGGCCGCTGGTGACATCGATTACGGCAAGGCGCGTGCGGTGTGGCGCGGTACCGATCAGGTCGATGAGGGTTTGGCGACAGCCATCGAGGCCATAGTGCTTCCGAAGGCGGCGGGCCAGACCACGGGTGAGATTCGCGCGAAGATCCGGCGGCTGGTCAGGCGGTTGGATCCCGAGGCGCTGGCCCGTCGGCGCGAAGAAGCGGAGCACCGCAGATACGTCGCGCTGATCGAAACCGATGACGGCACCGCATACTTGACCGGTGCGGATCTCCCCGCCGGCGCCGCGAGCGCCGCTTATGGCCGGGTCGCCGCGATCGCGGCCGGGCTCAAGCGAGACGGTGACGCCCGCGGGATCGACGAACTGCGCGCGGATGTGTTCCTTGCCTTGCTCCGGGGCACGCTCACCACCATCGAGCCACCCGCCGCCACAGCCGACCGGCGGATCGGCGAGCCGCCCACTCGAAACGAACCCGGCTGGACCGGGGTCGATGACGCCGTCGCCGACGTGATCGCCGAAACCGCCCGTGCGGAGCTGACCGCGCTCACCGGTGACCTCCCCGAACGCCACCGCGACATCGGCGCGCTCATCACCCAGGCAGGACAACGCATCAGCGAGTCCCTGGCCGGCCTGCGGCATGGCTGGTGCCTGCCCGGCCCCGCCGGCCGCGATGCCGGCCCCGGCCCGGCCGGCCGCGACGTTGTCCCCGGTCACGGCCTTCCCGGTTACCGGCTGCCCACCACCACCCGGCGTCTCATCGAACATCGCGATCGCCGCTGCTGCTTCCCGGGCTGCCGGCGGCCCGTTCGCCATTGCGACGCCGACCATTCCGTCCCCTTCCACCGCGGCGGTCCGACCTGCCCCTGCAACATCGCAATGCTCTGCCGCCGACACCACCGAGTGAAACAGACCAGAAACTGGCACATCCAACACCTATGGCCAGGCGTCATCTTGTGGATCGGCCCCACCGGCCACTGGAGAATCACCGCACCCGCCGACCGCGAATAACCAGCAGGGCGAAAAGTTCGAGCGCGCGCCGGTAATCGATCGCCTCGGCATCCGCCGATGCTTTCGCCGCCTGTCGCTCGGTGTTCGCCGACGGTGCGGACCGGGTGGTTCCGGGGCTTTCCTCGGAGGCCGCGCGTTCCCAGCTGTTTGAAGTCGGCCAGTGTGAGGTCGGCCAGTGTGAGGTCGGCCAGTCTGAGGTCGGTCAGCCCCAGACCTCTTCGGCGATCTCCACGATGAGGCGGAGCTTGGCGACCTCGTCGTCGTAGGTCAGGGCGTTGCCCTCGACCGTGGAGGAGAAGCCGCACTGCGGGGAGAGGCAGAGCTGGTCGAGGTCGATGAACTTCGACGCCTCCTCGATGCGGCGCTTCAGCGTGTCCTTGGACTCCAGCTCCCCCCGCTTGGTGGTGACCAGGCCGAGCACGACCAGCTTGTCCTTCGGCACGTAGCGCAGGGGCTCGAAGCCGCCCGACCGCGCGTCGTCGAACTCCAGGAAGAAGCCGTCCACGCCCAGCTCGCCGAAGAGGGCCTCGGCGACGAAGTCGTACCCGCCCTCGGCCGCCCATGACGACCGGAAGTTGCCCCGGCACATGTGCGTGGTGATCGTCATGCCCTCGGGCCGTCCGGCGAGGGCGGCGTTGATCTGCTTGATGTACCGCAGGTGCATGTGCTCGGCGTCGTCGCCGCGTTCGTTGATCATC
This sequence comes from Actinoallomurus sp., assembly GCA_025964685.1. Classification (GTDB taxonomy): domain Bacteria; phylum Actinomycetota; class Actinomycetes; order Streptosporangiales; family Streptosporangiaceae; genus Actinoallomurus. The sequence continues at coordinate 11,532 of JAOPYG010000468.1, forward strand.
GCGCGCTGGGCCGGGTCGTTCAGGTACGCGAGGCTGGTGTCGTCGAACTGCAGGTATGTGCAGCCCAGTTCGCCGATCCGGCGTACCTGCTCGGCGTACGCGGCGCTCAGGTCCGACCAGAATTCCTCGGGGTCCGGATAGACGCCGGGATCGATGGACGCCGGGCCGCCGCGGTAGTGGACCTTGCTGGGGGAGGGGATGGTCAGCTTCGGGGTGTTCTTCGTCACGAACCCCTGCAGGGCACGGAAGTGGTCGGCGAAGATCGTCTCGTCCAGCCGGACCTTGTCGTGGACCTTCAGGGCGGCGGACATGAAGTCGACGTCGCCGGCCTCGTTGCGGAAGTGGACCTTCAGCTTCTCCGGCGCGGGGTCGATGCCGCCGAGCGCGTAGATGAAGTCCATGTGCCACGCCGTACGTCGGAACTCTCCGTCCGTCGCCGTCTGCAGGCCGACCTCCTCCTGCATCGCCACCACCGACCGGATCGCGTCGTCCTCGACGGCCCGCAGCTCCTCGGCGGTGATCTTCTTGGCGGCGAAGTCGTCCCGGGCGCGCAGCAGCGCCTGCGGGCGCAGCAGACTGCCCACGTGGTCGGCGCGGAACGGAGGCGTTGTACGAGCGGCCATCAATCCTCCAAAAAACCGATTAATCAGGCTGACAGGTCAGTCTGCCCCTTCGAGTGCGTTACATGCCACCAGGAGCAATTCGGGTTTCGCCGCATTTCGGCAGGCCGACCGGCCGGATGCCGGTATGGGACGACGTGTTCCAAGGTGGGTGCGACGGTGTTCTTGTTCTGGTGAAATGTCCTGCGTACTTCGAACAGTGAACCGCCGGGGGCCGACCGTGCACAGTAGGTCGAGGGTTGAGCGGGGGCTGGAGCTCCGCGGCCGCTACCGTTTGGACGAGCCGATCGGTGCGGGCGGCATGGGGGACGTCTGGCGCGGTGTCGACCTGCGGCTACGGCGGCCGGTCGCGATCAAGATCCTGCCCGCCGACCTGGCGGCGGACCAGTCGGCGGTCGAACGTTTCCGCCGGGAGGCGGAGACCACCGCGGGACTCCAGCACCCGGGTATCACCGTGACGTTCGACATCGACGAACACCGGGACGGGCCCGATGAGCTGATCTTCCTGGTGATGGAGCTCCTCACGGGCCGGGATCTCGGGACCGTTCTCGCGCAGGAACCCCATGGGGTGCCGATCGAGCTGGCGGTCTCGCTGATCGCCCAGGCGGCCGACGCGCTGGCCGCGGCGCACTCGCGTGGCATCGTCCACCGCGATATCAAACCGGCCAACCTGTTCCTGCTCAATGACGGGCGAGTGAAGCTCTGCGATTTCGGCATCGCCCGTCTCGGTGACGCGACGAAGCTCACCGCCGCCGGTAACTTCATCGGCACGCCTCTCTACATGGCGCCCGAGCAGTTCCGCGCGGAGGCGCTCGATGCCCGGTCTGACCTGTACTCGCTGGGCTGCGTGCTGTACGAGCTGCTCGTCGGTTCGCCGCCGTTCGAAACGGTGACCAATCCTGCCGCGATCATGTATCAGCACCTCAACCGGACTCCGGCGCCTCTGGGATCGCGGCGGCCCGCTGTGCCGGAGCATCTCGAGCGGCTGACCTTGGACCTGCTGGCCAAGGACCCCGGACAACGGCCTCCGAACGCCGCGGCGGTCGTCGCGTCCCTGCGGGGCGGAGCCCACCGGCCACCGCCGAACTCCAACGGGACGACCGCCGACTGGGTCACGCCGCCCGTGGTGCCCTACCGTGCTCCGGGCGATGCGGCGACGCGCGAGGAGCAGCCGCCGGACACCGTCGGCCACCCTCGGCCCGAGCGCGGTCGTCGGCGCAGGGGCGTGTTGATCGGACTCGCCGCCGTGGTCGTCGCGGTCGTCGCGGGCGGAGCCGTCGCTCTGGAGCAGAGGTCCACGGCCGCCCACAAGGACGATCCCGGCCCCACGCCCAGCCCGCCCCCCAGCCGGGCGTCCGGCGTGCGATCGGACCCGAGACCAGTGGTGGCCGGATGGAAGGTGACGCTCGCCCCGCAGTACGGGATCGCGTACGACGCGCCGCCGACCTGGAAGAAGGACGATCCCGACTATGCCATCTGGTTCGAGGACGCGAAGCGCAACATCCTCGCCGCGGAGAAAGGCGTGTCCGAGATCAGTCAGGGCAAGTGCTCCCGGGCCGTGGCCGGGCTCCGGGGTGGCTCGAGGCCGGTCTTGAAGCCCTCGAAGGATCAGCTGGGCACTCTGCAGTCCGCGGCCGGCGATGAGGCGCGCAAGTGGGCGGCCGCCGCCTACGGTGAGGCCGGCGCGCATCCGAGCCCGCCGAGGACGAATATCCGTGGGGGCGGGATCATCACCGTCAACGGCATCGACGCCGCGTATGCCTCCGTCACGGTGACGCCGACCGGCAACCGGGACGCCTGCACTCCGCGGCACGCGGTGGTGGAGACGGTCGCCATGGCGGCGACGCCGGGCTCGTCATCGGTCGGACCGGTCTTCTTCACCGTCTTCGCCGACCGGAACGTCGGCGGGCAGGTCGCCGACGGGGACCTCAAGAAGATCATCAGCAGCATCCGCCCGTACTCCTGCCCCCAGGGCACCGCCCCGCAGAAGAACAACAGGTGTGCCTAGAGCGGTGTCGGCTCATCGCGGGGTGACCCGAAAGGGCTGACCGCCTTGGGCGCGCGTGTTGGGGTAAGTTTCGAACGCGGTTCGGAATCAGTCCACGGGAGAGCCGATGACCTTCACTTCCCCCGCCGACGTGCGCGAGCGCCTCGCCGCCGTGGGCTATCTGCCCGACGACGCGATCGCCACGACGGTCTACCTCGCCGCGGCCCTCGGCAAGCCGCTGCTCGTGGAGGGACCGGCCGGGGTGGGCAAGACCGAGCTGGCCAAGGCGGTCGCCGAGATCACCGGTGCCGGGCTCGTACGGCTCCAGTGCTACGAGGGCCTGGACGAACCCCGCGCGCTGTACGAGTGGAACTACAAGAAGCAGCTGCTGCGCATTCAGGCGTCCGGCGACGAGTCGTGGAGCGCCACCCACGACGACATCTTCACCGAGGAGTTCCTGCTCGAACGCCCCCTGCTGGCCGCCATCCGGCGCAGCGAGCCCACCGTGCTGCTCATCGACGAGACAGACAAGGCCGACGTCGAGGTCGAGGGGCTGCTGCTGGAGGTGCTGTCGGACTTCCAGGTGACCATCCCGGAGCTGGGCACGATCACCGCCGTGCGCCGCCCGTTCGTGGTGCTGACCTCCAACGCCACCCGCGAACTGTCGGAGGCGCTCAAACGCCGCTGCCTGTACCTCCATTTGGACTACCCCACGCCCGAACGCGAGCGCGACATCGTACGGGCGCGGGTCCCGGAGATCGAGGACGCACTCGCCGAGAGGCTGGCCCGGCTCGTCGCGACGCTGCGCGCGCTGGAGCTGAAGAAGGCGCCGTCCATCGCCGAGACCATCGACTGGGCGCGCACCCTCCTCGCGCTCGGCCTGGACCGGCTCGACGCGGACACGATCGACGCGACCCTCGGCGTCGTCCTCAAGCACCACTCTGACCAGGAACGTGCCCGCAAGGAGCTTGATGGCCCTTCTTGATAGGCACATCGGGTTCGTCGCGGCGCTGCGCGAGGCCGGACTGCCGGTCTCGCTCGCCGAAGGCCTCGACGCGGTGCACGCCCTGGAGGCCATCGAGCTCGTCGAGCGGGAGTCGCTGCGCGCGGCGTACGCGGCCACGCTCGTCAAGCGGCCCGCCCACCGCGACGCCTTCGACATGCTGTTCGACCTGTGGTTCCCGCCGGCCGTGGGCAGTACGGAAGAGGCCAGGGACCGGCCCGCGTACGACGACCCGGAGCTGGCCGGGCTCCGCGACGAGCTGAGCCGGATCCTGCTGAGCGGTGACGAGACCGCCCTGCGCGCGTTCGCCCGCGGCGTCGTGGGGGCGTACGGGCGCGGCAACGGCGGGTCCGGGCAGTGGTTCTCCTACCAGGTGCTGCGGATCCTGTCGGCGGACACGCTCATGGCCGGGCTGCTGAACGCCGTGCTCGCCGAGCGGGGCGGCCTGGACGAGAAGGTCGCGCGCCGGACGTTCACCGGGCGCATCCAGCGGTTCGAGCAGCTCGTCGGCGCGGACGTACGCCGGCGGCTCGCCGAGGAGACCGGGGTCGAGCGGGTCGCACGCGCAGGCGTCCGGCCGCCTCTGGAGCAGGTCGACTTCCTGCGCGCCACCCGCGCCGACCTGGCCGCGCTGCGCCGGGAGATCCATCCGCTCGCGCGCCGGCTGGCCACACGCCTCACCATGCGCAACCGGCACGGACGGCGCGGTCGGCTCGACTTCCGGCGTACGGTGCGGGCCTCCCTGTCCACGGGAGGCGTCCCGCTCACCACGCACCACCGGCCGCGCCGCCCGCACAAGCCGGAGCTCGTCGTGCTCTGCGACGCGAGCGACTCGGTCTCCGCCTTCGCCCACTTCACGCTGCTGCTGACGTACGCGCTGCGCGAGCAGTTCGCCAAGGTACGCGCGTTCGCGTTCATCGACGGTCTCGACGAGGTCACCCGTTTCTTCGCGCCCGGCGTGGACGTGGTCGAGGCGATCACCCGGATGACGAACGAGGCCGACATCGTCTGGGTGAGCGGGCACAGCGACTACGGTCGCGCCTTCGGCGTCTTCGAGGACCGCTACGGCGACGCGATCACGCCCAAGACCTCGCTGCTGATCCTCGGCGACGCCCGGACCAACTACCAGGATCCGAACCTGGAGACGGTACGGCGGCTCGCCGGACGGGCGCGGCACGCGTACTGGCTCAACCCCGAGCCGGTACGCGACTGGGACTCCGGTGACTCTGTGGCCTCGCTGTACGCGGCGGTGACGCCGATGCACGAGTGCCGGAATCTCACCCAGCTTGCGGAGTTCGTCGAGACTCTGGCGTGAGCTTCCCGTTATGCCTGGTCGGTACGGGTATGGCGTTCGTATGGACCTTTCGTTCCTCAGGGCGCTCTACGACCGCCCAGGGCCGTTCGCATCGGTCTACCTCGACATGCGGCGCACGGAGGTGCCACGGGGCGTCGAGGTGCGCCGGCACGTCCGGTCCAAGGAGCTGGCCGACCAAGGAGCGCCGGCGGAGACCATCGAAGCGGTCGAACGCGTTGTCGCGGATCAGAAGGAGCAGCGCGAGTACGGCTGTCTGGCGGTGTTCGCGTGCGGCGGTGAGGTCGCGTACTCGGCGGTGCTGGACGGCCCGCCACGGGCCGAACTGGCACGGTACGCGCCGCTGCCGCACGTCGTCCCGCTGCTCGAACAGCGCGGCGAGCCCGTCTCCCGGCTCGTGGCCGTCGTCAACCGGCTCGGCGGCCACCTCAACTGCGTCGCCGTGGACGGCACGCGGTGGGAGGCCGAAGTCCCGCCGGCGGCGGATTTCCCGGTGCACAAGCCCAAGGGCGGTGACATGCTCAGCCAGCCGCGGATCCAGCGAGCCGCCGAGGACCGCTGGCGGGCCAACGCCAAGAAGGTCGCGCGGGTGATCGAACAGGCCGTCGGCGCCTGCGGATTCGAGATCGTCGTGGTCGCCGGTGACGTCTGGACACGCGGCGCCGTCCTGGAGGAGCTGCCCGAGCCCGTGCTCGCCCGCACCGTGGAGTCCCGGTCGGGTGGCCCGAGCCTGAACGAGGACGTCGCCGGAGTCGTCGACCGTGCCCGGACCGAGCGCATGACGGCCGCGGTGGACCGCTTCAACGAGCAGCTCGGGAAAGGCCGGCGCGCCGTGGACGGTCTCGACGCCGTCACACGGGCACTGCGCAACGGACAGGTCGCGAGCCTGCTGATCGAGGAGCGCTCACCGCCGGGCGGACCTGAGTCCCCCGGCCCTTACGGGACCGGTTCGCGCGACTCCGAGGACCGCGGGCCGGTGGTGAGCGGCCAGGTGGGAAGCGCGACGGTCTGGACCGGGCCCGGCTGCACGGACGTGGGGACCTCGCCGGACGAACTGCGCGAACTCGGGGTGACCGACCTGGCCGAGGACCGCGCGGACGCCGCCCTGATCAGAGCCCTGGCCGGCACCGACGGTGAGCTGCTGCTCATCACACTCGACGGGTGGCACGCCGACCACGGAGTCGGGGCGCTCCTGCGGTACGCCGACGCGCCGGTCGAGCCGGTGGCCGCGGGGCTGTGATCCCAGGCCACCGGCCCCCTCGGGCGGGTGGTCCACCCCGGTGTGCGGGCGGGATTACGCGGCCGTCGCCCGGGTAGGCGACTGGCATGGCAGACGCGGTGATCTTCGATGTGGACGGCACGCTGGTCGACACCAACTACCTGCACGCGGTGTGCTGGTGGGAGGCGTTCCGCCAGCACGGCCACCACGTGGACATGGCCGCCGTACACGGGGCGATCGGCATGGGTTCGGACAAGCTCCTCGACCACCTGCTGCCGAAAGGCCGCGATCGCGGCGCCGACGAGGAGATGACGGTCGCCCACCGGGCGTTGTACGGCGTCTTCTGGACCCGGCTGCGCGCCTTCGACGGTGCGGCCGACCTCCTGCGCGCCTGCGCGGATCGCGGCATGAAGGTCGTCCTGGCGAGCTCGGCGTCATCGAAGGAACTGCGGGCACTGCGCGCCGCGCTGGACGCCGATGACGCGATCACCGCCGCCACGTCGTCGAGCGAGGTGGGGGAGAGCAAGCCCGCGCCGGATCTCGTGATGACCGCGCTCGATCGCGCCGGCGTCGAACCCGGCCGCGCCGTCTTCGTCGGCGACTCGATCTGGGACGTGCACGCGTGCCGCAAGGCCGGTGTCGCATGCGTGGCCGTACGGACCGGCGGAATCTGCGCCGAGGATCTCCGCGAGGCGGGAGCGGTGGCGATCTACGACGGCACCGCGGACCTGCTACGCCGGTTCGAGCGCAGCCCGCTCGTCAAGTCCTGAGCTGAACGCCTCCGGGAGCGCCCCGAGTCACCGCCACTGACCGGCTTACGCCGGATCGTCCGTCCCGGGTCGAGGGATCGCGGTGATCCCGGCAGAGGTCGCATGTCGCTCCAGATAGCCGGTGACCAGTTCGATCCCTTCGACGATGATCCGTTGGTCGCCGCGTAGATCCCGTTCGAACGCGAGCTGGAACACCCGGTCGCCGACCTCCACCGCGAGCTCCACAATCTGCGGGTCGGTGCCGGGCCGTACCAGCCCCGCGTCCTCCGCGAACGCCAAAAGGTCGCCGGCGACCCGCTTGTTGTGCGCGCGGCAGAAGTCGTACACCGAAGGGTTCGTCCGGCCTCGCCACCAGATCACCACGAAGGCCGGCCGGTGGTGGTAGATCGTCACGAACGCCCGCATGGTGGCGGTCACGATCGACCGTACAGAGATGGTCTCGAGCGCGCCCACCGCCTCGGCCACCGCCGCGTCCATCTCGGCGGTGTCCCGCTCGACGAGCGCCAGGAGGATCTCGTCCTTGTCCGCGAAGTACTGGTAGAGCGAGGCGACCGGGACCTCCGCCCGCTCCGCGATCGTCCGGGTGCCCAGCGCGATGACGCCGTCCTCGACGATCAGCTCCGATGCTGCGTCGAGGATCCGCTGGACGCGTTCCCGGCTGCGGCGTTGCACCGGCGCCCGGCGTAGCCCCACGTTCCCCCTTGCCGCTGTCACGTCGCAAGTGTACAAATGCTGAAACTGACTCGTGTTCACGTTTGACCCACCGAACGGCACGCCGCCTGTACGACCGTAGGGATTCCGATGGCCGACGACTCAGTACGCCACCCGGTAACCGTGATCGGCGCGGGGCCGGCCGGGCTGGCGACCGCGGCGGCGCTGTGGGCTCGCGGAGTACCGAGTGTGATCCTCGAACGCGACGGCGAACTGGCCGCGAGCTGGCGCGGTCACTACGACCGGCTGCACCTGCACACCGTACGGTGGCTGTCCCACCTTCCCGGCTACCGCATCCCGCGCCGAGAGGGTCCGTGGGTGTCACGGGACGGCGTGATCCGCTATCTGGAGCGCTACGCCGCGCACCACGACCTCGACGTCCGTACCGGCGCGAGGGTCGACCGGCTCGACCGAGAGGACGGCCACTGGGTACTGCGCTCGCCGGCCGGCGACGTACGGGCCACCGCGGTGGTTCTGGCGACCGGGTACAACCACAGCCCGCTTCGGCCGAACTGGCCGGGCCGCGAGCACTTCGCCGGAGAACTCCTGCACGCCAGGGACTACCGCAACGGGTCCCCGTACCGTGGGCTGGACGTGCTGGTGGTCGGGGCGGGCAACACCGGCGCGGAGATCGCGGTGGATCTGGCCGAGCACGGAGCCTCTCGGGTGCGGCTTGCCGTGCGCACGCCGCCGTACATCCTGCGCCGCTCTCAGCTGGGCATTCCCACGCAGCTGACCGGTGTGCTCCTGCGCCATGTCCCGGCAGCCGTCGCCGATCGGCTCGCCGAGCCCGTACGCAGGATGTCGGTCCCGCGCCTGGACCACAGGGGCCTGCCCGATCCGGGGCCGGGCGTGTACAGCAGAGCGGCCCGGGGTGAGATCCCGGTGCTCGATGTCGGGTTCGTGGACGCGGTCCTCGCAGGACGGGTAGAGCCGGTGGCGGCGGTGACCGGGTTCGACGGTACGAAGGTGTGCCTCGCCGACGGCACCGCGATCGAGCCCGACGCGGTCGTGACGGCGACCGGATACCGCCGAGGACTCGAGCCGCTGGTCGGGCATCTCGGCGTACTGGACGGGTCGGGGCGCCCGCTCGTCCACGGTGCGCGCACCCATCAGGCGGCACCCGGCATGTACTTCGTGGGCTACACCAACCCGGTCAGCGGCATGTTCCGCGAGATCGCCATCGACGCCCGCCGCATCGCGGCGGCGTTGAGCCGCAACCGCACGAGGAGGACGCCGTGATCCCATCCACGCTAAGCCGCCGCCTGCTCGGCGGCATCGCCGCGGCCACGCTCGCGATCGTCGCCGTGACACCGTCCGCGGACGCCGCGTCCTACTCGCCGCCGCCGACGTACCAGGCCGACGACTACGGCGCCGGGCAGGTGATGAGCATCCTCCCGCCGGGCGAGAACGGGCTGGTCAACGCCGCCGACCTGGCCGGGTTCGAGCTGACCGGCCGCCGGCCACCGGCGAGTGATGACCAGCTCGCCAAGTACGCCGGCCTGCTGTACGGCTATCCGACGCTGACCGACGCCACGCTGGGCACGTACTACAACGACGAGTCCTTCGGCGTACGGCCCGGCGACATCACCCGCACCGAGCACCCGTCACCGGTCGAGCCCGTGGTGATCTACCGCGACACCCATGACGTTCCGCACGTGTACGGACAGACCGACGCCGCGATGGCGTACGGCGCGGGCTACGCCCAGGGCGAGGACCGGCTCTTCCTCATGGACGTGCTGCGCCACTATGGACAGGGCACGCTCTCGGCGTTCCTCGGTCCGTCGTGCGCCGACGAGCAGATGGACCACGACCAGCTCCTGCTCGCCCCGTACACGAAGCAGCAGGCGCAGGCGCAGGTCGACGCGCTCCCGCAGCGGTACGGCGCCCAGGGGCAACGCGCCAAGGAGATGATCGACTCCTACGTGGCCGGGGTGAACGCCTACATCGCGCAGACCGCCACCGATCTGTCCAAACTGCCCGCCGACTACGCCGCCGCGCTGCAGCCACCGCAGCCCTGGACCGGCGCCGACGTGGCGTACGTGGCCTCGCTGATCGGCGCAATCTTCGGTGACGGTGGTGGCACCGAGGTCCGGAATGCCGGGCTGCTGCAGTACCTGCGAGGCCGGCTCGGGGAGGCCGAGGGGCGACAGGCGTTCACCGACCTCAAGGAGCAGAACGATCCCGACGCGCCGACCACGGTCAGCACCCCGTTCCCGTACGAGATCCCGGGAACGGTCGACCCGGCGCTGACCGCCATGCCCGACGACGCGTCGCGGCCGTTGACCGGCGGTCCCACCGGGACGACACCCGGCTGCGACCTGGTGCCGACCAACACGACCGCGACGAAGATCATCGCGTCGCTGCTGGCCATGCCGTCCCACATGAGCAACGCCCTCGTCGTCGACGCCGCGCACTCCGCAGACGGTCACCCGATCGCGGTGTTCGGCCCGCAGGTGTCCTACTTCGCCCCCGGCATCCTCATGCAGGAGGACCTGCACGGTCCGAACTACGACGCCGAGGGCGCATCCTTCCCCGGCAGCGGCCTGGTGGAACTGGGCCGAGGCCGCGACTACGCGTGGTCGGCGACGTCGGCCGGATCCGACCTGACCGACCAGCGGCTGGAGCGGATCTGCGATCCGAACGGCGGTGCCGCGCAGCCTCGGGGCGCCTACTACGAGTTCAACGGGCAGTGCCTGCCGATGACGCACGAGACGTTCACCGAGACCGCGGTCCCCAAACTCGGCGGCGTGGGCGCACCCACCGTGATCAATCATGAGGTCTACCTCACCCGGCACGGCATCGTGCAGGGCTGGACCACGGCCGACGGCGGCGGACCGGTGGCCGTGGTGAACCAGCGGTCCACCTACGGCCACGAGATCGACTCGGTGGTCGGGTTCCTGCACTGGGCCGACCCCGGGCTCACTCACGACGCGGCGAGCTGGACGGCGGGCGCGGCCCAGGTCGGCTACACGTTCAACTGGTTCTACGTGGACGCGCACCACATCGCGTACTACAACTCCGGGCTCGACCCCGTACGCCCGTCCGGCGTGGATCCCAACCTCCCGACCTGGGGTACCGGCCAGGCGGAGTGGCAGGGCTTCTTGTCCGCCGACCAGCACCCGCAGGCCCTCGATCCACCATCGGGCGTGCTCACCAGCTGGAACAACAAGCAGGCACCGAAGTTCTCGGCATCAGACTCCCAGTACGGCTACGGCGGCGTCTTCCGCGTGCGGATGCTCGACACCCAGATCGCGCGCCAGCTCGCCGACCACGGCGGGAAGCTCGCCCGGGCGGACCTGGTGCAGGCGATGGAGACCGCCGCCAGCCAGGACCTCGACGGACTGGCCACCCTTCCCGAGTTGCTGCCCTTGCTGGAATCGAGGTCCGAACCGGCCGGCGTGCGCACGATGCTGGACGTGCTGACCACCTGGAACGCCGGGGGAGATCACCGCAGGAAGGCCGCCGCCGGCGACACTCAGTACGCCGACCACTCCGCCGTGGCCGTCATGGACGTGCTGCAGGAGAACCTGATCCGCGCGATCTTCGACCCGCTCCTCGCGGCGGGCGGGGTCAGCGGCGTCGGTTCGACCGGTGGCGCGGCGACCCGGGGCTACGCCGTACTCCCGATGCAGTGGGTCAACACCCCCGACAGCGGCGGCGCCCATCTGGGTAGCGCCTACGACGGCGGCTACGAGAGCTACGTGGTGAAGGCGCTGCGGCAGGTACGCGGCGAACCGGTGGCGCAACCCTTCGGCGCGGAGATCACCTCCCGCCTGTGCGGCTCCGGACCGACGAGCTGCCCGGCGGCGTTCGATCGGGCTCTCGCGGACACCTACGACACGCTCGTCCAGGCCAACGGCGGCTCCGCCGACGTCACCTCCTGGACGGCCACGCCGGATACGAAGGCGGCAGGACAGACCATGCCCCAGTACGACGCCATCGCGTTCCGCGCCTTGGGCATCGTCGGTCAGCCCAATATCGACTGGCAGAACCGCCCGACCTTCCAGCAAGTCGTGGAGTTCCCGCGAACCCGTTGACCCGGAGCACGACGACGGCACGCCAGGTCCGCCGGTTGGGCGCGGGTGCGCTCAGCCGGTGGTGACGGGGAGCCGCAGTGCCTGGCCGGTGGCACCGGTGGTGACGGTGACCGGCGCCGCGGCCAGGCCGGCGCGGTGGTTTAGGTCACCCCCCGCCAGCATGACGCGTACCGCGTGACCGGCGGCGAAGCGGTGGACGATGGCCGGCAGGGTGATGTGCACCGGTTCGCTCGGGTCGGCGACGCGCACCGGAGCGATCAGGTTATGGACCAGGCTCTCGGAACCGTCCGGCGCCACGTCGTACACCTTGGCGAACAGCACCAGCCGCCCGGCGGGGCCGAGCTTCCCGCTCAGGACGGCGGTCGGCGCGCGCACCCGCGCGTCCAGCGTCGGCTGCCCGACCACGTCCATGTCCGCCGCCAGCGGTGCGCTGGTCCATGCGGCGTACGTGCCCGGCAGGTTCGTGTCGGGTGGGAGGTTGGCCGAGAAGGCGTCGATACCGGAGGCGCTGGTGGGGAAGCCCGCGGGCGGAGTGACGAAGCTCTGGGCGCCGGACCGGATACCGGCCGGATCGGTGACCAGGGCGCCGTGGCCAGACAGGTAGAAGGTCTGCGGCGTGCCGACCGGGTAGCTGTTCGCCGAACCGTACGCGGGGGTGGCGGTACCGGTGTAGTTCACCCAGTCGCGGAAGTAGCTGAACGCCGGATAGGCGTCGGCCGGACCGTTCTTGAGGTACTGGCCGAACCAGCTCGCAATCCGGGCCGCCTCGTACTGGGTGGCCGCGTCGGGGGCGGCCAGGTCCAGCTCGCCGGGCGCCGGGGTCAGGCCTGAGTGGCCCCAGGACTGCCAGATCATCTTCACCGGGGTGCCCTGCGCGGCCAGCGCCTGGTAGGTGGCGACCGCCTCGTTGAGGTTGAAGAGCGTGTCGTTCTCACCCTGGGCGAGCAGCACGGGGATCCGGATCCTGCTCAGGTAGGTGGACACCGAGGCGTGGCGTAGCAGCGCCAGCAGGTCGGTGCTCGGGTAGCCGAGCGTCCCGCTCTGGGCCAGGCCGGGACAGATCCGGTCGGTGAAGTTGGGGCAGCCGATGACGCGCGAGGGGACGTACTGGAAGCCTTGGGCGCTGTCCAGCACGGCGCCGTCGAAGAAGAACAGCAGCGGCCAGGTCAGCTTCGTCACCCCAGGGGTGGCCGACGTGACCCCGGTGATCAGGTCGGTGTTGTTCGGGGTCAGCGAGTACGACAGGTCATTCCACGTGATCAGCGGGATCAGCGCGTCGATCCTCGGGTCGACCGAGGCCGCGGCGAACTGGATCTCGCCGCCGTACGAGCCCCCGATCATGCCGACCCGCGGGTCGTGAGCGTCCTGCCGGCCGGCGTGGTCGGTCGGGTCGTGCGCGACGAAGTCGAGGCCGGAGACCGGCCGGGTGTGTGCCGCGTCGGCGTAGGCGACGCCGTCCTGGCCGCCGAGGAAGCCGACCAGTTGGCGGGCGGCCTGGCCGTCCCAGTCCGGATCGTCCAGGGTGATCTTGCATCCGGAGCCACCGAAGCCGAGGCCGGAATAGGACAGCACGGCATAGTCCTGCGACGCGAAGTACGTGGCGAGCCCGGCCTGGTCGTCCTTGGACCCGCCGAAGCCGTTGGTGGTGAGGATGGCGGGAACCAGGTGTGCCGGGCCGGCGCCGGACGGCCGGTAGAGATCGCCGACGATGTCGCAGTGCTGGGATCCGCCTGGCCCGATCGCGACGGCGAAATGCAACGTCTCCACGGTGGAGGTGACGCTGCTTCCGATGGCCGCTGAAACCGGCGCCGGCGCGGTGGCCAGCAGGATGAACGCTGTCAGGGGTGCCAGCACGCGAGCGAGGGTTCCCATCAGGACTCCCGTCAACCGTTGCCTGTCGCCCCCGCGCCACGTCTGCGGCCGCGGCCAATGTAACGCTTCGCTCCCGATCGGTGAACCGGGCGTGAGACATGACCGGGTGCCTGTCCGGAAACGGTCTGCTCGACTTCACCGAGCGGTGGCTTCAGCCGGTCATACTCGGCTCGGGCCATCCCCGGGACGTTGGGAGACGACGGTGAACGATGTCAGTCGGCGCGGTTTCATCGCGGGAACCGCCGGTGCGGTCGCGGCGGGCGTCGCCGCTCCGCGGCGGGCGCGGGCGGCGGTCTCCCTGCCCTCCCCGGCGCAGTCCGGCATGGACCACATCGTCGTGGTGATGATGGAGAACCGCTCCTTCGACCACTACCTCGGCTGGCTCCCGGGCGCCGACGGTAAGCAGGCCGGGCTGACCTTCACGGACACGAGCGGCGCCGCGCACGACACCCACCACCTGACCAGCCCGTCCGGCTGCGGTTTCAACGATCCCGACCACTCCTACGAGGGCGGCCGCACGGAGTTCAACGACGGCGCGTGCGACGGCTGGCTGCGCGCGGGTACCAACGACGAACTGTCCATCGGCTACTTCCAGGCCGCCGATCTGGGCTTCTATGGGCGCGCGGCGCGCGACTGGACGGTCTGTGACCGTTATTTCTCCGCCATGATGGCGCCGACGTTCCCCAACCGGTTCTTCCTGCACTCCGCGCAGACCGACCGTAGGACCACGTCGGTGGACAAGATCGCGACGATGCCGACGATCTGGGACCGGCTCGCCGGCCAGGGCGTCACGGGCCGCTACTTCTACAGTGACGTGCCGATCACAGCGCTGTGGGGCACGAAGTACCTGGGCATCAGCCGCCAGATCACCGAGTTCTACCTCGCCGCGGCGACGGGCACGCTGCCGCCCGTGTCGTACGTGGATCCGGGGTTTCTCGGCGAGGCCGTCCCCGGCATGTCGGAGGACGAACACCCCCTGGCCGACATCCGGCTCGGCCAGCACTTCCTCGGCAAGGTCCACGACGCGATCGTCTCCAGTCCGAACTGGGAGCGCACCGTCCTCGTCGTCACCTATGACGAGTGGGGCGGGTTCTTCGACCACGTCCCGCCGCCCGCCGGCCCGGACCCCAATCCCGAACTCGGCGCCGGACTGCGCGGTTTCCGCGTGCCGTGCGTGGTCATCTCACCGCGCGCCCGGCGCGGGCATGTGGCGCACGGCCTGTACGACCACACGTCGGTCCTGAAGATGATCGAGTGGAGGTTCGGCCTGCCGGCGCTGACGGTGCGCGACGCCGCCGCGAACAACCTCGCCGAGGTCCTGGACTTCACCGGTCCGCCGAACCTCACGGCCTCGCGCTACAGGGTGCCGTTGCCGATCACCCTCGGCTGTGTGGTCCCCGAGCACGCCCACTCCGGCGAGGACTGGCCCGAGCTCAAGGCCCTCGCCCAGGCGCGCGGCTTCAAGGTCCCGTAGCCAGCTCCCGTTCGAGTGGGGTGCGGAACCGCGGTTTGACGCGGACCGGGGCGAGCCATTCGCTGAGGCGGGCCGCCTCGGCCGCGATCGCGGCCGAAGCGGCCGCGCCGACGTCCTCCAGCAGCCGGTGGACGACCTCCCCGTCCTCGCGCTGCGCCCAGCCGCCGACGATCCGCCCGTCGGCCCAGACCGTGGGGCCCGCGTTGCCCGACCGGTCGAACAGCGCCGGTCCGTGCTCGCCGAGGTACCACGCGCGTCCGGTCCAGCCCATGACGGTCGGGTCGAGCGCGGGCAGCAGGGCCACCCACGGCCCCGGCGCGGCCACCGGCTCGGCGTCCTCGGTGAGGACGACGCCGGGCGTGCCGTCCAGGTCGACGTTTTCGATTCCGATCAGGGTGAGCGCCTTCCTGACCTGGGTGAGGCTCAGGCCGGTCCACCACTTGAGGTCGGCGGGTGTGCCCGGGCCGTAGGCGGCGAGCCAGAGGCGGACCAGCTCGGCCCGCGCGGCCTCGGCGGGCAGCTCCGGGATGCCGCCGGGCAGCCAGGACTCGATCGGCGACCAGCGGAACTGGCTGCTGATCCACGACCCGCGCGGGCGGCCGCGGACGATCCGGCCCTCCGCGGCCAGGCCGAGCAGCACCCGGCTGGCGACCGCCGGCCAGGTCTCGTTCTTCGTGCCCTGGGCGAGCACGAGTTTCTCCTTCAGCCGCGGCTCGTCGGCGGACAACTCGGCCGCGAACGCCGCGCCGCGGGCCCGCAGCGCCGCGACCGTCGCCTCTTCGACCTCGCGCAGCCACGCGTCGTCGCCGACGCCGGCCTGATCGAGGAACAGCAGGGTACGCCGGCGTTCGAGCCGGGCGATGTCGTTGGTGCAGGCCGCCTGCACGACCGGCGCGAGCTCGGCCGGCACGGTGAAGACCGTCCGGCGCATGCAGAGCATCCGGACCAGCCGGCGCTCGTCGTAGATCTCGCCTTCGATGGCGGCGACGTCAGGGGCGCGCATCCGTGCCGCGGCGGCGAGGTACACCGAGGCGGGATCGGTGCCGTGCAGGGCGACCAGCCCGCGGGCCGCCTCCAGCGCGGTCCGCGCGGGCGCGGCGAGATGGTGCCGGACGCCGAGCCGTGCGCGGCGTTCGGCCGTGGTGATCTGCCGGGGGGTCATCCGCTGATTATCGCCGCAACCGGGTATCAGCCTCAGCAGCGGACCACTCACGGAGAGGAGCCGATGCGACGATGCCTGACATGCTCGCCGTCGCGGCGACGCCGGCCGATCTGATGGCGGCGCGGGAGCAGATGGCGCTGTCTCTCGGCTGGCACATCATCCTGGCCTGCTTCGGTGTGGGCATGCCGGCGTTGACGGTCTTCGCCGAGTGGCGCGGCCTGCGGACGGGAAACGACGACTACGTCCGGCTGGCGCACCGCTGGGCGAAGGTGATGGGGGTGCTCTTCGCCGTCGGCGCGGTCTCGGGCACGATCCTGTCGTTCGAGATGGGCCTGCTGTGGCCCGGGCTGATGGCGACCTACGGCCAGGTGATGGGCCTGCCGTTCGCGCTCGAGGGGTTCGCGTTCTTCATCGAGGCGATCTTCCTGGGCATCTACCTGTACGCCTGGGACCGGCTGCCGCCACGCCGGCACGTCCTCACCGGGCTGCCGGTGTGCGTGGCCGGCGTCGCCTCGGCCTTCTTCGTCGTCACCGCGAACGCCTGGATGAACCAGCCGCGCGGCTTCGACCTGGTGAACGGCACCGTCACGCACGTACGGCCGTGGGCGGCGATCTTCAACCCGGCCATGCCCCTGCAGACGCTGCACATGATCCTTGCGGCCTTCATGGTCGCCGGCTTCGGCATCGCGAGCGTGTACGCCGTCGGGATGCTGCGGGGCCGCCGCGACCGGTACCACCGGCTGGGGTTCCTGGTGCCGTTCGTCGTCGCCGCCGTCGTCACACCGTTCCAGATCTTCGTGGGCGACAACCTGGCGCGGCACCTCGCGTCCCACCAGCCGCCCAAGCTCGCCGCGATCGAGGGCCTCAACCACACCGGGTCACACGTGCCCATCTCGATCGGCGGCCTGTACCTCGACGGGCGGATGCGGTACGCCGTGCGGATTCCCAACGGCCTGTCGCTCCTCGTCGGCTACCGGCCGAGCACGGTGGTGCGCGGCCTGGACACCGTGCCGCCCCGTGACCGGCCGCCGGTCAACCCGGTGCACCTGAGCTTCCAGGCCATGGTGGCGATCGGGTTCGGGCTGCTCGTGCTCGGCGCCTGGCTCGCCCTGTCGTGGTGGCGCCGCCGTGACCTGCCGCGTTCGCCGTGGTTCCTGCGGTTCACCGCGGTCTCCGGGGTGGCCTCGGTGATCGCGCTGGAGACGGGCTGGGTCACCACGGAGGTGGGCCGCCAGCCATGGATCGTCTGGCAGCACCAGCGTACCGCCGACGCGGTCAACCCCGCGCCCGGCCTGTGGGCCGGCCTGGTCGCGGTGCTCGCGGTCTACATCGTGCTCACGGTGACGACCGCGTACGTGCTGAACCGCCTGCGGGCGAGCCCGGTCGGCGCACCACAGGAGGGCTGGGCAGAGGAGTATGCCCCGTGACCGCCGCACAGTGGCTTCTCGTCCTCGCCTGGGCCGGGGTCACGCTGTACGCGCTGCTCGGCGGGGCCGACTTCGGCGGAGGGTTCTGGGACATGCTCGCGGGCGGCACCCGCCGCGGCCTCAGGCAGCGCCGGCTCATCGAGCACTCCATCGGCCCGGTGTGGGAGGCCAACCACGTCTGGCTCATCTTCGTCCTCGTGCTGTTCTGGACCTGCTTCCCCACGGTCTTCGCGTCCGTGGCCTCGACGCTCTACGTCCCGCTGACCCTCATCGCACTCGGCATCATCGCCCGTGGCGCGGCCTTCGCGTTCCGCAAGGCCAGCACCGAGCTGTGGCAGCTGCGGCTGTTCGGGGGGGCGTTCGCCCTGTCATCGGTGCTGACGCCCTTCTTCCTGGGCACGGTGGCGGGGGGAGTGGCCTCCGGGCGCGTGCCCGAGGGACTGGCCCGGGGTGATCTGCTCACCAGCTGGTGGAACCCGACGTCGGTGCTGGCGGGGCTGCTCGCGGTCGGCACCACCGCGTACCTGGCGGCCGTCTACCTCACCGGCGACGCCCGCCGGAGCCATGACCACGCCCTGGCCGAGGTGTTCCGCCGGCGCGGTCTGATCATCGCCGTTATCACCGGGGCGGTCACCCTGGGCGGCATCCTCGTCCTGCGCGACGACGCGCCACGGCTGTACGCCGGGCTGACCGGCCGGGCCCTGCCCGTCGTCGTCATCTCCGCGCTCGGCGGGATCGCCTCCCTGGTCCTGCTGTTCGTCCGCCGCTACACCCTCGCCCGGGTCACCGCGGCGCTGGCCGTCGCGGCCGTGCTGTGGGGATGGGCGCTCGCGCAGTATCCCCTCCTGCTCCCGCCCGACGTCACCGTCGCCCGCGCCGCCGCGGAGCCACCGGTGCTGCACGCCACGCTGGTGTCGGTCATCGTGGGGATGATCCTGCTGGTGCCGTCCCTGCTGTGGCTGTTCTCGCTCTTCCAGCGCGAGCATGAGCCGGACGGCGGGGTCACCCGCACGTCATAGGCTCGTGCGCATGACCTCTGACGTCGAGGAGCAGCCGGGAGTCGGCCCGCATCCCCGTCCCTGGCCGGACGACCCGCGCCTCGACCCGGCGCTGCTCGAGGACGGTGACCGGCGCAACGTCGTCGACCACTACCGCTACTGGAGCAACGAGGCGATCGTCGCCGACCTGGACGCCCACCGGCACCCGTTCCACGTCGCGATCGAGAACTGGCAGCACGACTTCAACATCGGCGCGGTGGTCCGCAACGCCAACGCGTTCCTCGCCGCCGAGGTGCACATCGTGGGCCGCCGCCGCTGGAACCGCCGCGGCGCCATGGTCACCGACCGCTACCAGCACGTACGCCACCACCCGGAGACCGGCGACCTGGTCAAGTGGTGCCGCGAGCGCGACCTGCCGATCGTCGGCGTCGACAACCTGCCCGGATCCCGCCCGATCCAGGAAGCCGACCTGCCGCGCGCCTGCCTGATGCTGTTCGGCCAGGAGGGCCCCGGCCTGTCGGAGGAGGGCCGGGCCGCCGCCGACGTCATCCTCCACATCCCGCAGTACGGCTCGACCCGCTCGATCAACGCGGGGGTGGCCAGCGGAGTGGCGATGTATGAGTGGGTCCGCCGGCACGGTTAACCGAGGCGGTACGCGCGGGCCTGCAGGCCGTACAGCTCGCCGAACACCCCGCCGGCCGCGAGGAGTTCGGCCGGCGGGCCCTGCTCGACCAGCCGGCCGCGGTCCAGGACGTAGACCTGGTCGGCGTGGCGGACGCTGGCGAGCCGGTGCGTGATGAGCAGCACCGTACGCCCGTCGGCGTGCTCCCGGATCCGCTCGAACAGGGCGTGCTCGGCGCGT
>JAOPYG010000263.1 GCA_025964685.1 Actinoallomurus sp.
GGGCCAGGACGGGCCGCTGGCGGACAGCGCGGGACACGACATCAACTACATCGGCCTCACCGGGGTGCTGCACGCGATCGGGCGCGCGGGACAACCGCCGGTGGTGCCGTTGAACCTAGTGGGCGACTTCGGCGGCGGGTCGCTGTACCTCGTGCTCGGCGTGCTCGCCGCACTGGTCGAACGCCAGCGGTCCGGACGCGGCCAGGTGGTCGACGCGGCGATCGTGGACGGCACGTCCAGCCTGGCGCACCTGATCTGGGCGCTGCGCGGCGCCGGGCGATGGCGCGACGAGCGCGGCACGAACCGCCTCGACTCCGGCGCGCCCTTCTATGACGTCTACGCGACCTCCGACGGCGGGTACATGGCCGTCGGTGCGCTGGAGCCGCGGTTCTACCGGGAGTTCGTGACCCGCCTCGGACTCGATCCGGCGCTCCTGCCGGCGCAGGAGGACGCCGAAGGCTGGCCGGTTCTCCGCGCGGCCTTCGCCCGCGCCTTCGCCGCGCGCACGCGCGACGAGTGGGCGGCGGAATTCGCGGGCGCCGACGCGTGCACCACCCCCGTACTCACCTTCGAGGAGGCCGCGGCGCATCCGCACCTGGCCGCCCGCGAGACGCTGATCGACGTGGACGGGGTGGTCCAGCCCGCGCCGGCGCCGCGGTTCTCCCGTACGCCGGCCCCGGTGCCCCGCGTCCCACCGCGCGCTCCGATCGCGGTCGACACCGTCCTGGCCGGCTGGGCGGCATCCCGTTGAGCCCCGATTCCCTGCCCACCGGCGCCTGGGAGTTGCCGGAGGAGTTCCGGCTGCTGGCGCAGACCGTACGGCGGTTCATGGACTCGGAGGTCCGCCCGCTGGAGGAGACGCTCGACCACGACGCGGCCGGTCCGCCGCCGGAGGCGCTGGCCCGGCTGCAGAACAAGGCCCGCGCCCTGGGACTGTGGGCGTTGCAGACGCCGCCGGAGTACGGCGGTGCGGGCCTCAGCCTGCTCGGGCAGGTCGTCGTCGCCGAGGAGGCGGCCAAGTGCCGGATGGGCGCGTTCTTCCCGGCGGCGGGCGCGTTCGGCGGCAACCCGCCCAGCGTGATGTACCGGGCCAGCCCCGAGCAGTTCGAGCGGTACGCCCGCCCGATCATCGAGGGAAGGGCGGGCAGGGCGTACACCGCGATCAGCGAGAGCTCCGGCGGCTCCGACCCCGCGCGCGCCATCCGCTGCCGCGCCGAGCGTCAGGGCGACCACTACGTGCTGAACGGCACGAAGGTGTGGACCAGCCACGCCGCCACGGCGGACTGGGGCGTCGTCTACGCGCGCACCGGCGAGCAAGGTGATCGGAACGCCATCAGCTGCTTCATCGTCGAGCGCGACACCCCGGGCCTGAGCGTCACGCCGATCGGCGTGATGAACTCCCTCTCCCCGTCGCAGCTGCACTTCGACGACGTGCGGATCCCGGCGGCCAACCGCATCGGTGAGGAGGGTGCCGGCTTCCGGCTCGCGTCGGACTTCCTCGTACGCGGCCGCGTCCTGTACGCGGCCGGCCCCATCGGCATCGCCCAGCTCGCCGTGGAGATGGCCGTCGGCTGGGTGAAGGAGCGCGAGGTGTTCGGCTCGCGGCTGGCCGACAAGCAGGGCGTCCAGTGGATGCTCGCGGACAGCGAGATCGAGCTGCGGGCCGCGCGCCTGCTGACCTACCAGGCGGCCTGGAGCGCCGACCTCGGCCGCGACGTCCGCGTCGACGCCTCGGTCGCCAAGCTCTATGGCACCGAGACCGCGTTCCGCGTCCTCGACCGCTGCGTGCAGATGTTCGGCGCGCTCGGCCTGTCGCAGGAGATGCCGCTGGAACGCTGGTTCCGTGACCTGCGCGTCAAGCGGCTGGGCGAGGGCGCGACCGAGGTCCAGCGCATGATCGTAGCCCGTCACCTGCTCAGCTGAGGAGTCCCATGACCGACCGACCGCCGGATGTCCCGCCAGCGCCGGAGCACGCCGTCCACCGGCGCAGCATCATCATGGACTCCTACGGCGCCGGCCCCGACCACGTGACGGTCGTCGGCCGTCTCACCGACCAGGCGCCCTGGGCCGAGCCCGGCCGGCGCTGGATCCACGACATGACCCTGACGGTCACCGTGCGCCTGCCGGACCTGGTGATCACCGCGGCGGAGGCGGGCATGGCGTCGTTCCCACACGCCGAGTGCCCGCTCATCGCCCCCGCCTTCGGCCGCCTCGTCGGCCTGTCCGTACGGAGAGGCTTCTCGCGGGAGCTGCGCGCTCGGCTCGGCGGAGTGTCCGGCTGTGCTCACCTCGGTGAGCTGGCCCGGGCACTCGGCCCGGCGATCGTCCGTACCGCGACCGAGCGCGTCGCGCAGACCCTCCCCCGCGACCTCGACGGCGCACCGGCCGGAGACGTCGCGTTGCCGCTGGGCAGCTGCCACGTGTGGGCCGTGGACGGTGCGGGACCGAGGAAGGTCGAGGCAGGCTGGCGGCCGGGGACCGTGACCCGCCCGGTCCCGCCGGTCGAGGAGTTCCTTCGCACGGACTGAGTGGTGACGCGGCCGCGCGATGGAGACGTCGCGCGGCCGCCCTGCCGGAGGTCAGCCGCTCTTGGCGAACAGGCTGCCCGCGTTCACCACCTGGTAGTTCGACAGCGTGCCGTTCGTCGCCGCGTCGGCCAGGAGGCCGTTGGAGCTGCAGATGTTCGCCGAGAGCGGCACCGCCTTGCCGTTGCACTGGAAGGTCGCGCCTCCGTTCAGCGGGTACGGCACGGGCGGTGCCGACTTCACCGCGGCCTCCACGCCCGCGGGCGAGATGTCCTTGACCTTCGCGGCGTTCAGCACCCGGACCAGCCCCAGCGTCACGGCGTAGCCGATGCCGGGGATCGACCCGGGCTTGATGCCGCCGGCGTACTGGCTCAGAGCCGCCTTGAAGACCTGGTACTCCTGGTCGGCCGGGTTGAACTCCAGGGTCGAGATCACCTTGACGCCCTTGTACCCGCCGGGGATCGACGCGCTCGCGCCCGAGTTCACGCAGGTCTCCGCGACCAGGATGGTGGCCTTGACCCTGAGGGTCCGCATGGCCTTGAGGGCGCTGGTGCAGAAGGTCGCGTCGCCGAGCATGCTGTACATCTGCGGGTTCTTCTTCTGGGCGGCCTGGATCTGCGGCGTCATGTCGGCGGTGCCCGGCGCGATCGGCAGGACGTTGTAGCCGACGCCGGCCTTGCCGAACAGCAGGCTGCCGACCTGCGCGGCGGGACCACTGGCGCCGGGGACGTCGATGACGACCTCGGTGGCCTGCTTGTAGCCCTGCTGCTTGGCGTACGCCGCGGGGGTGCTGAAGTAGTTGACCGCGTTGGTCATCGAGAAGACGTGCGGTTTCGTGAGCGCGATCTGCGAGGACGCCTGGGAGTAGAACTCAGGGATCTTCGCCGCCGACAGCACTCCGATGGCCTGGTCGGCCTGGGCCAGAGTGCCGCCGAGCACCGCCGACGCCTTGGCGGTGACCATCTGGTTCGCGCAGGCGGTCGCCTGCGCGGCGACGTTCTGCGTCTCGCAGACCTTGAGCTGGATCGGGTGCCCGTTGATGCCGCCGAGATGGTCGTTGGCGTACGCGACGGCCGCCTGGGCGCCCTTGACCTCTCCCGTCTGGTCGACGGCCGTGCCCTTTCCGTCGCTGATCAGCCCCAGCACGACGGGACTGCCGGTGGCCTTGTTCTGGGCGCCGAGCACTTTCGCCGCGTCGGCCGCGGTGGCCGAGTCTTTCGTCTTGCTGTTCCCGCAGGCGCCGACCAGCAGCACGAGCGCGGTCAGCAACGCCGGCACGGCGGCGCGAGCGCGCCGTTGAGTGGAACCGACTCGCATTTCGGTGGACCTTTCGTCGATTTCTTCGACGGGGCGTACCGCTCAGGCGGCCCCGTCCTCGGCACCACCGAGGTAGGCGGCTTCAAGCCTCCGCCGGTCGGCGGCGAGTTCGGTCGCGGCACCCCGGAGGGTGACGTCGCCGTGTACCAGGACGATCGCCTCGTCGGCGACCTCCAGTGCGAGCTGGACGTGCTGTTCCACCAGGACGACCACGGCGCCGGTCTCGTCGACGATGCGCCGTACGACCGGCAGGAGGTCCTCGACGATCACCGGGGCCAGGCCCATGCTCATCTCGTCGATCAGCAGCACCTTCGGCCTCTGCACGAGGCCGCGTGCGACCGCGAGCATCTGCTGTTCGCCGCCGGAGAGCGCCCCCGCGTGCACGCCGAGCCGCTCGGTAAGCGCGGGGAACAGGTCCAGGACGTCGTCGATCGCCGGGCCGCCGGACCGCCGGGCGAGCACGAGGTTCTCCCGCACGGTCAGCGTGGTGAACAGGGCGCGGTCGTCGGGCACCAGGACCAGGCCGGACCGGTTCGCCGTGCGGGGGCGGCCCGCGGGCAGAGGGTGGCCGTCCAGCAGCACCTCGCCACCGATGCTGGGCAGCAGCCCGGCGAGGGTGTTGAGCAGCGTCGTCTTTCCCGCGCCGTTGGGCCCGAGTACGGCGAGCACGGTGCCGTGCGCGACGGTCAGGTCCAGCGGGCGCAGAACCGGCACCGAACCATGGCCGGCGACCAGGCCCCGGCACTCGAGGGCGGCGCTCATGCCGAGGCCTTCTCACCGGGAGTGCCGCCGAGGTAGGCCGCGGCCACCTCGCGGTCGGCCCTGATCTCGGCCGGTGTGCCCGAGGCGATGAGCTTGCCGAAGTTGAGCACGTGGATCTGCTGGCAGAGGCCGAGCACGAGGCTCATGTCGTGATCCACCATGATGATCGTGACTCCGCTCTCCCGGATGACCTCCAGGCGTTCGCCGAGCCACGCGCTCTCCGCGGTGTCGAGCCCGCCGGCCGGCTCGTCGAGGAGCAGCACCTCCGGCTCGCCGGCCAGTGCCCGCGCGATGGACACGAGCTGTCGCTGGCCCTGGGAGAGCTCGCCTGCGGGCCGCTCGCTAAGCCGGGCCAGCCCGAGCAGGGCGAACGTGCGACGCAGCGCCTCGTCCGGAGGCCGCCGGCGCCGGCCGTGGGACGCGGTGAGACCGACCGCGACGTTCTCGGCGACGGTCAGGTCGTCGTAGAGCTCCAGCGCCTGGAACGTGCGGCCGAGCCCGGCCCGGACGCGCCCATGGGGCGGCCGGCCCTCCAGCGACCGCCCGTTCAGGCTCACCGAACCGGTGTGGTCGGCGAACCCGCTGATCGCGTCCAGCAGGGTCGTCTTGCCCGCCCCGTTGGGGCCGATCAGCCCCACGATGCTTCCCTGCGGCAGGTCGAAGTCGACGCCGTCGACGGCGACCACGCCGCCGTAGCGCACGCCGAGGCCGCGGACGGCCAGCAGATCCGGCCGGCCGGCCGGCTCGGCGCGAATTGCGGGCGCCGCCGGTGCGGATGGAGGCTCCTCGGTGTCCGCGACCTCCCGTCGCGCGCGTACGGCCGCCAGCTTCTGGTGCGCGGGCCCGACGATCCCCTCGGGGTTCATGATCACGGTGAGCACCAGCAGCACGCTCGACACGACCGTGTACCAGCCGCCGGTCCCGACCAGCTTGTCGATGACGACGAACACCAGGCCGCCGCTGGCCGAGAAGCCCGCGAGGATGCCGCCCGACACCGAGGTGATTCCGGTGAGGTAGACGGTCGCGAACAGGGTGAGGCCGGCGACCGCGGAGAACGCGTCGTAGGTGACGGTCCGCTGCTGGTACGCCAGCAGGGCGCCGCCGAGCCCGGCGATGAAGGCCGCGATCGCGAAGACGATGATCTTGACGCGCACGACGTCGACCCCGGCGGCCGCGGCGGACCGTTCGTTGGCCCGGATGGCCAGCAGCTGTGAGCCGAGCCCGCTGCGCCGCAGGGCGGCGACGCCGACCCCGACGGCGACCAGGACGAGCAGGCACAGGATGCCGAACGTGATCCGCGGGTAGCTCAGCCCGGTACCGACGCCGAGGTTCCAGCCGAACAGGGACGGGTCCGGGATCGCGACGCCCGAGCTGCTGACGAAGTCCAGGTCCCGGAACCAGAATGCCTCCAGCGCGAAGGCGAGGGCCAGGGTGACGACCGCGACGGGCAGTCCTCTGATCCGCAGCGCCGGCAGCCCGATCAGCACTCCCAGCACCGCCGCCGCGAGCGCGGCGGCCAGCGGGGCGAGCGGGAACGGGATGTGCAGGTGGCCGCCGATCGGTCCGAGCAGGAATCCGGCGGCGCCGGCCAGGGTGAGCTGGGCGAGCGAGAGCTGGCCGGCGTAGCCGCCGACCACGACGATCGACAGCGCGATGATCGCCATGATCAGGCTGACGATCAGTCCTTCGCGCAGCCGGTCGTGCAGCAGGAACAGGGCCACCACGACGACGACCACGCTGCCCGCGGCGGTGGGCACGACACGACGCGGTCGTGGTGCCCGGCCCAGCGTCCGCAGGATGAGCGCGCCCCGGGTCGGCAGCGGCCGGGCCCGCACCACCAGCACGAGCATGATCAGCACCAGCGGCACGAGTTCCGGCAGGCCGGACTTGGGCAGCCAGCCGTACTGGTTCTGCAGGTACTGCGCCTCCGACTGCAGCATGCCGATGACCAGTCCCGCGGCGGCCGCGGCGAACACCAGCTGGAACCGGGCGAGGATCGCCGCGGCCAGCGCCGGCACGATGAACAGCGTGTAGGCGAGGGGAACGAGCGGGACGATCGGGGCGATCAGGATGCCGGACAGGCCGGCGATCGCGGAGCTGAGCATCCAGTTGTAGGCGGCGACGCGGTCCGGCGAGACGCCGCTGACGTACGCGCCGCGCTCGGTCTCGGCGGACGCCCGGGTGGCCAGGCCGAAGCGCGTGAAGCGGAACATGACGGCCAGGACCGCGGCCACGGCCAGGATCATGAGCGCGAAGTAGACGCGGTCCGAGGACATCTGCAGGCTGCCGAACTGCCACAACGAGGTCGGGAAGATCGGCTGGACGGCGACCGGAGTGGTGCCGAGGACCTGGGCGACGACGCCGCTGACCACCAGCGACACACCCAGCGCCGCGACCGCCTTGGCGACCGGCGGGGCGGTCCGCAACGGCCTGAAGATCAGGACGTACAGGACGAGCCCGAAGAGTGCGGAGACCACGAGGGCCGCGACCATGGCCGGGACCAGGCCGAGCGGGTCACCGATGCCGACGGTCGCGGGCAGTCCGGGGATGAGCAGGAGCAGGCGGCCCTGGCGGAGGAACGCGTACACGTACGCCGCGTGCAGGGCGATGGCGCTCGTGCCGAAGTTCAGTACCCCGGAGCTTCGATAGGTCAGGACGAGGGCGAGCGCGAGAGCTCCGAACACGGCCCCGTTCCCGAGTCCGAGCAGGAGAAA
>JAOPYG010000474.1 GCA_025964685.1 Actinoallomurus sp.
CCTCGGGCTTCCTTCCCACCCCGCCTCACGACGACGCAGTTGCCTCCGGCTCGGAGTTAGCATCACCTCTTCCTCCAGGGGACTTTCACCCCCAAGCAATCGCCCATGCTGGGCGCACACGACGAAAGGGTCCCGCCATCCGGCGGGACCCTTCTTGATCGACGCAGGCGCCTTTACACTGTAGATCCGTTGCTGAGTCCTCCGGTGAGCCCGGCGCGCGCCGGCCGGTCGTCCGGCCGTTCGGCGATCATGGGGTCGCAGGCCAGCCGATATCCGCGCTTGACCACGGTCTCCACCAGCCCTCCCCCGCCCAGGCCACGGCGCAGCCGGGCGACCGCCATCTCCACCGCGTGCTCGTCGGCCAGGGGACGGCCGTACGATCCGCCGGGCAGCGCGCGGCTGGGAAGCACCCCGCACAGCTCCGCGCGGGAGACCACGTGTCCCGGGCGACGCGCCAGGGCGCGCAGGATCGCCATCGGCGCCGGGGCGATCGGCTTCAACTGCCCATCGAGGACGACGGCGTGCCCGCGGAGTTCGAGCGCGTGCCCGTGCACCGCGAGCCGGCTCGCGCGGCGGGCCGGGAGCTCGACCGCCAGCACGCGGACCAGAGCGCTCAACCGGGCGCGCTCCGGGCTGATGGGAATCACTCCCCTCTCCCTCAGCGGCGCGGCGGTGACCGGTCCCACGCACGCGCCGACGACGTGAGTGCGCATCGCCTCCAGCAAGAGCTCGTCGAGGTTGTCCTCCGCGGCGACGGCGAGAGTCGCCGCGACGGCCGGGGCGCTCGTGAAGGTGATCGCGTCCACGGTGCCGGCCACCGCCTGCCCGACGAGGCGGCGCAGCGGCGTCGGATCATCGGTGCGCGCCCATCGGTACACCGGGATCTCCACCACGTGCGCGCCCGCCCGGCGGAGCGCCCCGGTCAGCTGCGGGGTGGGCTCGCCGTACAGCTGCACGGCGATCCGGCGGCCGGTCAGGTCCTCCTCCAGCAGGTGGCGCAGGACGTCCTCCCAGCTCTCCGACGTCGGCGACCACGTCTCGGTCACGCCGGCGGCGCGTACCGCGCCCTTGGCCCGCGGACCGCGGGTGAGGATCCGGGCGCCGTTCAGCAGCTTGATCAGGTCCTCGCGCAGCCCCCAGCCGTCCGCGGTCTCCAGCCACGCGCGGAAGCCGACACCCGTCGTGATGATCACATCGTCGACCGGATCGGCCAGCAGTCCCTGGGTCGCGTCGAGGAGCTCGGTGTCATCGGCGAGCGGCACCAGCCGGATCGCCGGGGCGTAGACCACCCGCGCACCCTTGCGCTCCAGCAACGACGACAGCTCCTCGCGGCGGCGTGCCGCCGTCACCCCGACGGTGAAACCGGCGAGCGGCTCGTGGCTCACGGCGCGGCCACCTCCGTGCGCGTCGGCCGTCCGAGACGCGGCGCGGGTGCTCGTCGCGTGGCGCCGGTCTGATCGGCGGGTTCGTCGCCGTCACAGCCGCCCGCCTTTACACAGTAAGGTCGGTACCGGCCGACGCGGCGGCGCGGTGGTCCGGCGGGGCGATGGGCCGCGCGTCCGTGCCCTGTGATGACGAAACGGCCAGTCATCCGTTCACCTCTCCCCGACGACGACTTGACCACGATCTTTACGACGGGGCGTTTCGAGCCTGGGTCCCACTTGTTACCGCTGTGCTACAAGCCGCTCACCAGTGCTCTGACCTGGCAAGAGAGCCTGCCACCATGCACGGCGCGACACGCCCGGCGCCCGGCCGGGCGCCTCAGGAGCGGGGTTTCAGACCTCGGCGCGTTCGGGCACGAGGTGCTCGGCGAGCACGGCCCGCTGGGTGCGGCGGGCCGAGGCGTGACGTTCGCGGCCGGCGTCGGTGAGCGTTACGAAGATCGCGCGGCGGTCGTCGGCGCACATGCTCCGGCCGACGAGGCCGGCGCGTTCGAGCCTGGCCACCGTACGCGAGAGCGCGCTCTGGCTCAGGTACATGTCACCGGCCAGATCGTGCATGCGGCGCTGCTCGCACGTGGCGTCGACGAGCCGGTCGAGCGCCTCGAACTCGCTCATGCCGATCCCATGCGCGTCCTGGAGGGCACGGTCCAGCGCGCACGACACGGTGCTGTAGCAGGCGAGCAGGTCGCGCCAGCGCCCCACGACCGCGTCATCACCGGGATCGCTCATGCGCGGACCATAACAGCTCCCACAGCTTGATGCAACAGCATTTAATGCGTGGACATTGAATGCATGCGCATGTAACTTCGGACCGGTGACCGCAACACCTGATCTGCTCCCCCGTCCCGTCTCCCATCCAGACCTGGCGCAGCGCCAGCGCTGGCCGGCCAGACTCTGGGGCGTTCTCGCCGTTCTCTCGCTCGTGCTGTTCCTCGACGGCCTCGACGTATCGATGGTCGGCGTCGCACTGCCGTCCATCGGCACCGAGCTGCACCTGGCGACGTCCAGCCTTCAGTGGATCGTCAGCGGCTACGTCCTTGGCTACGGCGGCCTGCTGCTCCTCGGCGGCCGCACCGCCGACCTGCTCGGCCGGCGGCGGGTCTTCCTCGTCGCCCTGGCGGTGTTCGCCGTCGCGTCGTTGCTCGGCGGGCTCGTCGACTCCGGCCCCCTGCTGATCGCCACCCGTTTCATCAAGGGCGTCAGCGCGGCCTTCACCGCGCCGACCGGGCTGTCGATCATCACGACGACCTTCGCCGAGGGCCGGATGCGCAACAAGGCGCTGTCCATCTACACGGTCTTCGGCGCCAGCGGCTACTCCTCCGGCCTGATCTTCGGCGGCCTGATGACCGGGATCGGCTGGCGGTGGACGTTCCTCATGCCGGTGCCGATCGCACTCATCGCGCTCGCCGCGGGACTCGTCCTGATCCCGCGGGGCATGCCGGCCTCGACCGGCGGCCACGACGTCCTCGGCGCGCTCACCTCGACGGGCGCCATGCTCCTGCTCGTCTACGACCTCGTGTCCGCCCCATCACGGGGCTGGACCAGCCCCGTGACGCTGGCGCTCTTCGCCGCGGTGATCGTCCTGCTGACGGCGTTCGTGTACGCCGAACGCCGCGTGGCGCACCCTCTGGTCCGCCTCGGCATCCTGCGCAAGGGCACGCTCGTCCGCGCGAACCTCGCCATCGTCGCCCTGTTCGGCTCCTACACGGCGTTCCAGTTCATCGTCACGCTCTACCTGCAGGACGTGCTGGGCTGGGCGCCGCTGAAGATGGCACTGGCGCTGCTGCCGACCGGCCTGCTGGTCGCCCTCAGCGCCCCCTTCGCGGGGACGATGATCGACCGGTTCGGGACGCCGCGGTTCATCGCCGGCGGCCTGGCGGCGATGTCCGTCGGGTACGTGCTCTTCCTGCGCATCGACACCCACCCGGTGTACGCCGTGGCGATCCTGCCGACCGCGATCCTGCTCGGCGTGGGCTTCGCCCTCGGGTTCCCCTCGATCAACGTGCAGGCGACCGCCGGGGTCGGCGACGACGAGCAGGGCCTGGCGGCAGGGCTCGTACAGACGGCCGGCCAGGTCGGCGCGGCCCTGGTCCTGGCCGTCACCACGGCCATCATCGCCGGCGACGGCCGGCCGGCCCGCACGGCGACGGGCGTCCTCGACCAGTACCGTCCCGGCTTGGTCTTCGTCGCCTTCGTGGCCGCGGGCGGGCTGCTCATGGCGATGGCACCGTTCGTCTTCCGCCGCTCCGTCGCGCGCCACGCCAGGACCGTCCCCGCCGCCGCGGTGGAAGAGGAGGCCGAGGCGGCCTGACCCTGCCCCTATCTCCGCGCGTCCGCGAGGGAGACGGCCCCGACACCGGGGCCGCCTCCCTCGTCGGTTTCTGGGTACTGGGTCCCGGCGGCCGAGTCCCGGCGGCCGAGTCCCGGCGGCCGGGACTAGGTGGTGTGGCGGCGCTCGGCGAGGAGGGTCGAGGGTGTCAGCCCGGACAGGGCGCGTACCTCGCGGCTCAGGTGCGCCTGGTCGGCGTACCCGGCGCGTGCCGCCAGGGCTGCCAGCGACCACCCGCTCCCGCCGCGACCCGCCCGATCCGATAGGTCAGGCCTGTCCCCCGCGACCGATACGTCCGGCAGGACCGACGGGTCGGACAAACGCAGCCCGTCCGGCGGTACCGGCTGGTCCGGCACTACCGGGCCGTCCCACAGGACCGGCCGGTCGGACAGGAGCAGGAACCGCTGGAAGCGCGCGACGCGCTGGACCATCCGCGGCTCCAGGCCGGTGTGGGCCAGGACCAGGCGGCGCAGGTGGCGTTCGGACACGTCCAGTTCGCCGGCGACGCGGGCGACACGTGACAGGGGTCTCCGCAGGGCGGCCAGGGCACGTTCGACCCGGCGGTCGCGGGCGCCGGGGTCAAGAACGGTCGGCAGGTCGCCGCGCCGCACCTGGTCCGTGATCCGCGCCGCATCGAGGGCCGGGAACAGCTCCCGAAGCGGCACCTGGAGGTCACGCAGCTCCTGGGCGGGCAGCCCGAGCGCCGCGCCGATCCCGGCCGCACGCAGGCGCAGGCCCCGGAGGTGCTCCCCGCCGGCCAGCCGCGGTAGCTGGACCGAGATCGCCGGGCCCACGACGACCGCCCCGCCTCCCGAGGAGACGATCACGTCCGCGCACGCGTCCGGGAGAACCCGCTGCACGTGCCCGCCCGCGCCGGCGCGCTGTTCCCACCAGCACTCCACGAGCGGGTGGGGCACGACCGGGCGGTGTTCGCGGTAGAACGGTCCGCCCGGCGGCGCGGTGTCCGATCCGTTCAAGACAGCCTTCCCTGACAGGGTCCATGCTCAGGGCATGGAACAACGGACCCATTTCATCACGCTGTCAACGCCCGACCTGGATTCCACCCGCGCGTTCTACTGCGGCGGACTGGGCTGGAAGGCGCTCCTGGACGTACCCGGGGAGATCATCTTCTTCCAGGTCGCGCCGGCGATGGTCCTCGGGTTCTTCGACACGGACAAGTTCGTCGCGGACATGGAGGGCACGCCCGCCGACGGCCGGCTCGGCGGCCTCACCCTGTCGCACAACGTGGACTCCCCCGCCGAGGTCGACGCCACCGTACGCCAAGCGGTCGAGGCCGGCGGCAAGCTAGTCAAGGCTCCACGTACCGCCGCCTTCGGCGGCTACCACGGTCACTTCGCCGACCCGGGCGGCGTGGTCTGGGAGGTGTGCCACAACCCGGGCTGGCGGGTCGACGAGACCGGCCGCGTCGAGCTGGGCACCGTCGATTAATTGACCGATCGTTCTGGATACGGTTACGGTACGACGCGTGGCACGGACCAAGCAGTTCGATCCGGACGCGGCGCTCCAGAAGGCCCTGGAGCTGTTCTGGGAGCGCGGATACGAGGCCACGTCGATGGCCGACCTCGTGGAGCACCTCGGCATCGCCCGCGCGAGCATCTACGCCACCTTCGGCGGCAAGCACGAGCTCTACCTCAAGGCCCATGAGCGGTACGCCCAGAGCCGCGACCCGAACGTCGTCGAGATGCTGTCGCAGCCGGGCCCGGCCCTGCCCGCCGTGCGCGCCCTGGTCAACGCCTACGCCGAGGAGTCCATCGGCGACAAGCGCCGGCGCGGCTGCCTGGTGGTC
The DNA here is from genome assembly GCA_025964685.1 of Actinoallomurus sp. GTDB lineage: Bacteria > Actinomycetota > Actinomycetes > Streptosporangiales > Streptosporangiaceae > Actinoallomurus. Next base: position 5,579 of record JAOPYG010000474.1, read on the forward strand.
AACAGCGCCGTCGAGCTGGCCGGCCGTGACCCGCACACCGCCCGCCGCGTGGCGGCCAGCTGGGACACCCTGGAGACCGCACTGACCTCGGCCCTGATCCGCGCACGCGCCCAGGGCGAGCTCGCGGCCGACAAGGATCCGCGCGCGCTGGCGCGTTTCCTGCTCGTCCTGCTCCAGGGCATGCGCGTGCTCGGACGCACCGACCCCGATCCGGCACGCCTCCGCGACTCGGCCGCCCAGGCCCTGTCCGTACTGAACTGAGCACTGACGCAGAGACGAAGGCGTCCGTACGCGCTCATAGCAGAACGATCGATCTCGAAAGAGCAGTGCACCAAGGAGATGGACATGACCGCACGTTTCACCGGCCGGGTCGCCCTCGTGACGGGTGGCGGCTCGGGCATCGGCCGGGCCACCGCGCTGGCGTTCGCCCGAGAGGGCGCGGCCGTCGTGGTCGCCGGACGCGGCGCCGAGCCACTCGAGCGGACCGTACGGCTCATCGAGGACGAAGGCGGTACGGCGAGCGCGGTGACCGCCGACGTGTCACGGTCCGCGGACGTCGCCCGGCTCGTGGCGACCGCCGTCGAACGCCATGGCGGCCTGCACATCGCCTTCAACAACGCCGCCGTCCTCGACGCCGGCCCGGTGACCGAGATCGGCGAGGACGCGTGGGCGGCGATGGTCGGCACCAACCTGACCGGCGTCTGGCTCTCGGTCAAGCACGAGGTCGCGCACATGCGCGCGTCCGGCGGTGGCGTGATCGTGAACACCGCGTCCATCGGCGTCACCGCCGTACCGGGCCTCGGCGCGTACGGAGCGACCAAGGCGGCCGTCGTCGCCCTGTCCAAGGCGGCCGCACGTGAGGTCATCGCCGACGGCGTACGGATCAACGTGGTCAGTCCCGGGCCGATCGCCACGGCGATGTCGATGCGGCCGGGCGAGGACGAGGACGGCCGTGCGGCCCGCGTCGGTGAGCGCGTTCCCGCGGGCCGGATCGGGACGGCCGACGAGGTGGCCGCCGCCGTCCTGTGGCTGGCCTCCCCCGAAGCGGAGTTCGTGGTCGGCCATGAGCTCACCGTCGATGGCGGGGCGACCGCCTGACCGGCGAAGACAGGCCCTAAGACTCGTTTCCTGCCCGATATCGGGCAGGAAACTTGGCTTTCGTGTCGAAGTTCCGGCAGGATCGGGGCACATGCCGAGCCACTCCCACGACGACCTTCTCTCGCACCTCAGCCGTACCACCCAGCTGAGCGCGGGCGAGGCCGCGCGGGTGGTCGCCGACGTACTCGCCTACTTCGCCGAGTCGGCGGAGGACTTCGTCCGCCGCAGGCACGCCGAGCTCAAGGCGCGCGGCCTGACCAACGACCAGATCTTCGAACGCGTCGCGGCGGAGCTGCCCCAGCGCCGGGTCGCTCCCCCGGAGCTGTCACTGCGCCAGCTTCGCCGGATCGTCTACGGATGAGATCACCTGACTGAGGAGTCCTCATGTGCGGAATCGTGGCCTACACCGGGCCCAGGGACGCCGTCCCGATCCTGACCGAGGGCCTGGCCCGCCTGGAGTACCGCGGGTACGACTCCGCCGGCATCGCCGTCGTCGGCCGTTCCGAGGACCTGCGCGTGCGCAAGACCGAAGGGCGCGTCGCCGAGCTGACGGCGAGCCTGCCGGCGCGGTTCAAGGGCAGCACGGGCATCGGCCACACCCGGTGGGCCACGCACGGCGAGCCGAGCGACGAGAACGCGCACCCGCATGTCGCCGGCGGCGTGGCGGTCGTGCACAACGGCATCATCGAGAACGCCGACGAGCTGCGCGCCAAGCTGGAGGCAGACGGAGTCGTCCTCACCTCCGAGACCGACAGCGAGGTCCTGCCGCACCTGATCGCCCGGTCGAGCGCCGAGGAGCTGGAGGACGCCGTACGGGAGGCTCTCTCGCAGATCGTCGGCACGTACGGCATCGCGGTCGTCGACACCCGCCACCCCGGCGTGCTCGTCGTCGCCCGCAACGGCAGCCCGGTGGTGATCGGCATCGGGGAGAAGGAGATGTTCGCGGCCTCCGACGTCGCGGCGCTGGTGCGCTACACGCGCCAGGTCGTGCACCTGGACGACGGCGAGCTCGCCACCCTGCGCGCCGACGGGTTCCGTACGTCCACGCTCGATGCCCGGGCCACCAGCAAGGAGCCGTCGGTCATCGAGACCGAAGAGGCGGCCTACGACGCCGAGGGCTACACCCACTTCATGCGCAAGGAGATCCACGAGCAGCCCGCGGCGGTCGAGCGCGCGCTGCGCGGCCGGCTCGACGGCCGGTTCCACACCGCGCACCTGGGCGGGCTGGACCTGGACCCGCGCGAGGCGCGGGCGATCCGCCGGGTGAAGATCCTCGGTTGCGGGTCGGCGTACTACGCGGGCCAGGTGGGCGCGCAGCTCATCGAGGAGCTGGCCCGAATCCCGGCGGACGCCGAGCCGGCCTCGGAGTTCCGCTACCGCAACCCGGTCGTCGAGGCGGACACGCTGTACATCGCGGTCAGCCAGTCCGGTGAGACCTACGACACCCTCGCCGCCGTGCAGGAGCTGCGACGCAAGGGCGGGCGGGTGCTCGGTGTCGTCAACGCCGTCGGCAGCGCGATCGGCCGCGAATGCGACGGCGGGGTGTACCTGCACGCCGGGCCGGAGATCGCGGTCGCCTCGACCAAGGCCTGGACGTCGACGGCGGTGGTGTTCGCGCTGCTCGCGCTGCATCTCGGCCGCATCCACGACCTATCACCCGCCGACGGGCGCCGGATCGCCGACGGCCTGCGGGCGCTGCCCGGGCAGATCGAGGAGATCCTGCGGCAGGAGGATCGCATCGCGGCGCTCGCCGGGGACCTCGCGCGGTATCGCAGCATGCTGTTCGTCGGGCGCGTGCGCGGCTGGCCGGTCGCACGCGAAGGGGCGCAGAAGCTCAAGGAGGTCTCCTACGTCCACGCCGAGGCGTACCCGGCGAGCGAGCTCAAGCACGGCCCGCTCGCGCTGGTCAATCCCGACCTGCCCACGGTCGCGATCGTGCCGGACGACGAGCTGCTGGACAAGAACCGTTCGACCCTCGGGGAGATCCGCGCCCGGCAGGGCCGGGTGGTGACCATCGGCCATCGGGGGCCGGGCGAGGACGCGATCGTGGTGCCCAAGAGCGAACCCGAGCTCGACGCGATCCTGCTGACGATCCCGCTGCAGCTGCTCGCCTATCACGCCGCGGTGGCGCTGGGGCACGACGTCGACAAGCCCCGTAACCTCGCCAAGAGCGTGACCGTGGACTAGCGGACGGTCTCACGCAGGATCTGGGTCAGGAACTCCGCGTTGGACGATGTGTCGCGGAGCTTGCCGATGAGGAGTTCGAGGGCCTCCTGCGGGCCGAGCGCGTGCAGGAGCTGCCGCAGCCGGTTCACCGTCTCCAGCTCCGGGGTCGACATGAGCAGGTCGTCGCGGCGGGTGCTGGACGGCGCGATGTCGACGGCCGGGAAGATGCGCTTGTCGGCGAGGTCGCGGCGGAGCCGAAGCTCCATGTTGCCGGTGCCCTTGAACTCCTCGAAGAAGACATCGTCCATGCGGGACCCGGTCTCCACCAGGACGGAGGCGAGGATCGTCAGCGATCCGCCGTCCTCGATGTTGCGGGCGGCGCCGAGGAAGCGACGCGGCGGGTGGATGGCCGTCGTGGCCACGCCACCGGCCAGGATGCGGCTGTTGGAGGGCGCCACGATGTTGTACGCCCGGCCGAGCCGGGTGATGGAGTCGAGGATGACGACCACGTCGTGGCCGAGCTCGACCAGCCGCTTGGCCCGCTCGATCGCGAGCTCGGCGACGGCGATGTGGTCGCTCGCCGGGCGGTCGAAGGTCGAGGAGATGACCTCGGCGTCCACGGAACGCCGCATGTCGGTGACCTCTTCGGGCCGTTCGTCGACCAGCAGCAGCATCACGTGGCACTCGGGGTCGGCGGCCCGGATCGCCTTGGCGAGGGCCTGCAGCACCATGGTCTTGCCGGCCTTCGGCGGTGCCACGATGAGCCCGCGCTGACCTTTTCCGATCGGGGCGATCAGATCGGTGATGCGCGCGGTCAGGTCGTTTCCGCCGGTTTCCAGGCGCAGCCGCTCCTGTGGGTACAGCGGCGTCAGGTCGGCGAATTTCTGGCGCTTGGAGGTGTTCTCCGGATTCTGCGGAGGCAGGCCGTTGACCGCGTCCAGGCGGACGAGATTACGGAACTTGTCCCGCCGGTTTCCCGGCCGGGGCGTGCGTGCCGCACCCTCGACGTGGTCGCCGGTGCGCAGGCCGTACCTGTCCACCTGGGCGCCGGAGAGATAGGTGTCGCCGGGACCCGGAAGATAGCCGGAGGTACGGATGAACGCGTTCTTGTCGTTGATGTCGAGGATGCCCGCCACGGGGACGGGAGGGTCCTCCTGAGGGCTCGCCGCGTGCGACGCGGCGAGCGGTTCGGTGGTGGTGCTGGTCATACGGGTCCTTCTTTCGATGGGGTTTCTTTGCCGGAAGGCAGAAGAAGGCATGCGGAGAACGCACGCGAGAAAATGGCTTCTCGGATGTGCGTACGCCACGGGGGTGCGCCGGAAATCCGCGAGAGAGATGTCAATCTCGAAATGAGGGTTCCGCTCACGAGATTCGTGACGGGGACTCAGCCACGGCGGCCGGGAAACGCCTATCCGGACGAGCCGGAGTCTTCGGCATTACGGTAAGCGTATAGCACCACGGCGTTATTCCGCCAGACCGGCGCGGCGAGCCCCCCGCTCGCTCGCTCGGGGGAGGTGGCCGGAGCCGTGCCCTGTCAGGATCGAGCCACAAGCTCCGGGCCCGCGACCGCACGCAGGCGGTCATCGTCGCGTACGAG
>JAOPYG010000311.1 GCA_025964685.1 Actinoallomurus sp.
CTTCAGGTACTGCCTGGACCTGGTCGGCGTCGAGCACGTCGCGTTCGGGCCCGACACGCTCTACGGCGACCACGTCGGGCTGCACACCGTCTTCGGGCATCTGCTCAAGGTGGGCGCCGCGGCTCCCGGCGGCCCCTCGTTCGAGCGGGTGGACTACGTCGACGGGCTGGAGAACCCGACCGAGAACTTCGCCAACATCGCCGGGTGGCTGGTGCGCGAGGGCTTCTCCGACGAAGAGATCACCGCCGTGCTCGGCGGCAACATCCTCCGGGCGCTCGAGGGGATCTGGGCCCAGTGACCCGCACGCCCGGCAGAACAGAAAGGGGACCATCGGTGGCCGACAACGTGCCGAACGCGGAGCTGGCCCGGCTCAGCGACGAGTTCTTCCAGGTCAAGCACGTGGCCGATCCGTTCAGCGCGACCCTGCTGGGCGTCTCGGGTTTCGACGGTCTGGTGCCCGACCCCAGCCGCGACGGCGCGAGCGCCACCGCCGGGAAGCTGGCCGGCATCGAGCGGCGGCTGTCGGCCATCGACCCCGGCGGTCTCGGCCCGGCCGACCGGGTCAACCACGCCGTGCTCGGGCGCCTCGCCTGGGCCATGCGGTCGGATCTGGAGCACGGGCTGTGGGAGATGACGGCGTCCGCGGACGGCTACTCCTCGCCGCAGGCGATGATGTTCATGTCGATGCCGGCGGCCTCCATCACCGACGCGACCGCCGTCGAGGCCTACATCGAGCGGCTCTCCGCCCTGCCCGCCTTCCTCGACGCGATCATGGTCAGGTACCGGGAGGCCCGGGCGGACGGCCGGCTACCGACACGGATCGGCGTCGGCCAGGCCATCGACCAGCTCACCGGCCACCTCGCGCTGAGCCTCGCCGACGACACTCTGCTCAGCCCGCGGCTCCCGGCGGACGTGGACACCGAAAGGGTCCGGGCGCGGGCGTCCGAGATCGTCGCCGACCGCGTACGGCCCGCCCTGCGGCGCCTGCTCGCCGGCCTGAAGGACGAGCTGCTGCCGGTGGCCCGTCCCGACGACCGGGTCGGCATCCGCTTCGTCCCCGGCGGCGAGGAGGGCTACCGGGCCGCCGTACGGCGGCACACCACCACCGACCTCACCCCGGACGAGATCCACCAGATCGGGCTCGACCACCTGGCGGACCTGCGGGCGGAATGGGCCGAGCTGGGCGGCAGGGCACTCGGCACGAGCGACCTGACCGAGATCCAGGCTCGGCTGCGGGACGACATGTCGCTGCGATTCGGCGACAGCGGGCAGATCGTCGCGACCGTCACCGACGCGTTGCGCCGCGCGGAACAGGCCCGTGACGACTGGTTCCCGGCGTACGACATCGCGGACTGCGTCATCGAGGAGATCAACCCGATCGAGGCCGGCAACGCCGCGCTCGCCCACTACCGGCCGCCGGCCGGCGACGGTTCCCGCCCGGGCGCGCACTGCGTGCTCACCACCGACCCGCGGCACCGGTTCGTCTACGAGTACGAGGCGCTGGCCTTCCACGAGAGCACGCCGGGTCACCACCTGCAGATCGCCTCCGCGCAGACACTGACGGAGCTGCCGGCGTACCGGCGCTTCCTGGACGCCGAGGTCTGCGGCTACGTGGAGGGCTGGGGCCTGTACAGCGAGCGGCTCGCCGACGAGATGGGGCTGTACACCTCCGACCTGGCCCGGCTGGGCATGCTGTCGTTCGACGCGCTGCGGGCCTGCCGGCTCGTGGTCGACACAGGCATGCACCACCTGGGCTGGTCGCGCCGGCAGGCGATGGACTTCATGTGGGACAACACCGCCACCACGCGCGCCAACGTCCGCAACGAGATCGACCGGTACGCCGCGTGGCCCGGCCAGGCGCTGGCGTACATGATCGGCCGCCGGGAGATCCAGCGGCTGCGGGCCCAGGCCCAGGGCCGGCTCGGCTCCCGCTTCGACATCCGCGCCTTCCACGGCGCGGTGCTCGGCAACGGCGCGGTCCCGCTCGACGTGCTCGCCCAGATCGTGGCCGCCTGGACCGACTCGGCGGCGGCCTGACCCTCCCTCAGTAAGGAGTGCACATGTTCGTGGAGATCAATGGCGCACGGCTCAACGTCGAGGTGCTCGGCGAGGAGGGCGCCCCGGTGCTGATCGCCCATCACGGCGGCGGCGGCATCGGTTCGCTGGCCGAACCGAAGTCGACGTTCGGCCCGCTGTCCGACCTGTTCCGCGTGGTGGTGTTCGACGCGCGGGGGTGCGGCCTGAGCGAGGGCGTGCCGCCGTACTCCCACGCGCAGTGGGCCGCGGACGTGGACGGGCTGCGTGAGTGGATCGGCGCCGAGCAGATCGTGATCGCGGGCGGTTCGTACGGCGGGTTCATCGCGATGGAGTACGCGATCGCCTACCCGGACCGGGTGCGGGCGATGATCCTGCGGGACACCTCACCGGACCGCGGCAACCTCGAACTCGCGCACCGGAACGCGCGCGAGCAGACCCGGGTGAAGCTGAACTGGGAGAACTACGACCGCTACTGGTCCGGCAACATCCGCGACGACGAGGACCTGAAGGCGCGCTGGGCCGAGCTGATCCCGCTGTACGACTTCGAGTACGACGCGGAGAAGGCCAAGGCCCGCGTCGAGGCCGGCATCTACCGCCACGAGGCGCACAACTGGTGTTTCCAGCACAACGCGCCGATCTACGACGTCAAGCCGCAGCTTCCGTCGGTCACCTGCCCCACCCTGGTCACCGTCGGCCGGACCGACTGGGTGACCCCGGTGTCGTCGTCGGAGACGATCGCCTCGCTCATCCCGGACTCCAGGGTGGTCGTGTTCGAGAGGTCCGGCCACTCGCCGCAGATCGAGGAGGCGGAGCTGTTCCAGCAGACCATGCGCGATTTCCTCGCCGAGGCGCTGCCGGGAGCCGCGCGGTGATCACACGGCGGACGCTGAGCGTTCCGGGGCTCGGTCCCGACATCCCGTACTTCGACATCCAGGGCCGCGGCGACGGGCCGCGGCTCACCGTGGTGGCCGGTGTGCACGGCACGGAGTACACCTCGATCGCCGCCGTGCGCGAGTTCGTGCGCGACCTGGACCCGGAGCAGGTGTCCGGGCGGATCACCGCCGTGCCGGTGGTGAACGTGCCGGCGTTCTGGGCCAGGTCGCCCTTCGTGGTCCCCGTCGACGGTGAGAACCTCAACCGGCACTTCCCCGGCAACGCGGACGGCGGCTTCACCGACATGCTCGCCCATCACGTGTTCACCGCGTTCGTGCTCGGCGCGGACTACCTGGTCGACCTGCACGCCGGTGACCTGCCCGAGGCGCTGGAGCCGTTCACGATCTACGAGGAGTCCGCGGTCGAGGCGGCCTCACGCGACCTCGCGCTGGCCTACGGCGCGGGCCACGTGGTCCGGCAGGCCAAGGAGGTGCGGACGGTCGCGGGCAGCACCTGCGCCGCCGCGGCCGACGCAGGCATCCCCGCGATCATCGCGGAGTCCGGGCAGAACGGCCTGATGGAACGGGACGCGATCGACCGGCATCTGGCCGGCCTGACCAACATCGCCCGCTCCATCGGGGTGCTGGCCGGTGACCCGTCGCCGATGCCGGAGCCGTGCCGGCATGAGGGCTGGAACTGGCTGCGCGCCGACCGGGCCGGCTGGTGGCAGCCGGCCGTCGCGACAGGGGAGCGGGTACCCGCCGGCGCGGTGCTCGGCACGATGAGCGACGTCTGGGGCGAGGTGTTCGCCGAGATCACCGCTCGCGAGGCCGGCACGCCGCTGTTCCTGACCACCAGCCCCGCCGTGCCGGCCGACGGCCTGCTGCTCGGGCTCGCCCGCGACTGAGCGCGGAGCGTCAGGAGTAGAAGACGCGCAGCCGTTCGTGGGCCTCCGGTGGCGCGTCGGCGGCGTCCAGGCCGAGCAGGGCCGCGCCGAGCACCGGAGGGGCGTCCACGACGACGAGCTTGGCCTGGGGCGCCACCCGTGCGAAGCGTTCCTGGATGGCGGTCATCAGCCCCGCGTCGCGGGCCGCCAGCACTCCGCCGCCGAGCACCACCTCGACGGGTGAGTTCAGGAGGCCGAGCCGGCGCAGCACCACGGTGGCCAGCGCGGTGACCTCGTCCGCCTGGCGTTCGACGAGCCGGCCGGCGACCTCGTCACCGGCCGCGGCCACCGCGAACAGCACCGGCGACAGCTCGCCGAGGCGTTCTTCGGAGATCTCCCCGAAGTGGATTCCGAGGCCGACCTCCAGCGCGCTCGCGGCGCCGAAGTGCGTGGCCACGGCATCGGCGAGCGCGGTCCGCGGGCCCCGGCCGTCCTCGGCGCGCACCCCGTGCCACAGGGCCTCCTCACCGAGGTGGTGGCCGCCACCCCAGTCGCCGGTGACGCGGCCGATCGAGGGGAAGCGGGCGACCTGCCCGTCCGGGCCGACGCCCGCGCAGTTGATCCCGGCCCCGCACACGACGGCGACGCCCCAGCGCTCGGTGGCGCCCGCGCGCAGCAGCGCGAAGGTGTCGTTGCCCACCTGGACGTTGCGGCCCCAGTTGCAGGCCGTGATGATCCGGTGGAACTCCTCTTCCTCCTCCGGCAGGTCCACGTTGGCCAGGTACGCCGAGACGTGGTCGGCGACCGGCCAGGACGCCGTCAGGCCGGCGGCCTCCAGGGCGCGGGTCACCGCGTCGGCCACGTTGCTCACCGCGGTCTCCACGCCGTCGGCGACGGGCCGGAAGCCGCCGCCGCGTACGGTCGAGAGCACCTCGCCGCCGGGCGTGAGCACGGCCACGTCGGTCTTGCTGTTGCCGCCGTCGATCGCGACGATCACGTGGCCACCGCCCACGGCAGGTGGGCCGCGTTGGCGGCGACGAGCCGGCCGGCCAGGTCGGTGGCCAGGCTCACCTGCCCGATGAGCGGATGGGCGAGCAGGGCGTCGGTCACCCGGTCGACACCTCCTTTGAGCGCGGCCTCGATGGCCAGCTCCTCGTATGCGGTCACATGCGCGATCAGGCCGGCGTAGAGCGGCTCGACGGGGTCGACCGGGAGGGGGTCGGCGCCGGCGGCGGTGATGCGGGCCGGTACCTCGATGACCGCCTCGGCGGGCAGGAACGGCAGCCGGTCACCGTTGCGGACGTTGACGACCTGCACGTCGCCGCGGTCGGCGGACAGGGAGGCGACCAGGTCGACCGCGGCCTCGGAGTAGTAGGCGCCTCCGCGCTCCTCCAGCAGCCGGGGCTTCTCATCCAGTGCCGGGTCGGCGTACATGCCAAGGAGGCGTTCTTCGATGGCCGCCACCTCCTCGGCGCGTGACGGCGCGGAGAGCTGCTCGGCCACCACCGCGTCGTGCTCGTAGAAGTACCGCAGGTAATAGGACGGTATGACACCGAGGCGCCGCAGGAGAGCGGATGGCAGGCCGATGTCGGCCGCGAGGTCGTCGGCGTGCTCGGCGAGCAGCTTCGGCAGGACGTCCTCACCGTTCAGGTGGACGCTGCGTTCCCAGCTCAGGTGGTTCAGGCCGACGTGACCGAGCCGGATGTCCCCGGGCGGCACCCCGAGCGCCGCGGCGAAGCGCCGCTGGAAGCCGATCGCCACGTTGCAAAGCCCGACCGCGCGGTGCCCGGCGTCGAGCAGCGCGCGGGTGACGATGCCGACCGGGTTGGTGAAGTCGACGATCCACGCGTCCGGGGCGAGCCGGGCGATCCGCTCGGCGATGTCCAGGACGACCGGAACGGTCCGCAGAGCCTTGGCGAGGCCGCCCGCGCCGGTGGTCTCCTGCCCCACACAGCCGCAGGTCAGCGGGAGGGTCTCATCGACGTGCCGGGCCGCCTGGCCGCCGACGCGCAGCTGCAGCAGCACCGCGCCGGCGCCCTCGACGCCCTCGTCCAGGACCGACGTCGTACGGATGACGCCGGGGTGGCGGTACCGCGCGAAGATGCGCCGGGAGAACCCGCCGACCAGCTCGAGGCGGCGCGGGTCGGGGTCGACGAGCGCCAGCTCCGAGACCGGCAGCGTGTCCCGCAGCCGGGCGATGCCGTCCACGAGCTCCGGGGTGTACGTCGACCCGCCGCCGACCACACAGAGCTTCACCCCTTCACCCCCGTCAAGGTCACGCCCTGGATGAACACCCGCTGGGCGAGGAAGAACACGATGATCACCGGGAGCACGGTCAGCAGCGTCGCGGCCATGGTGAGGTTCCACTCGACATGGTGGGCGGCGCGGAACGTCGACAGGCCGACGGCGAGCGTCCACGATTCCGGCTTGGTGTAGATCAGCGGCCCGAAGTAGTCGTTCCAGGCGTAGAAGAACTGGAACAGCGCGACCGCCGCGATCGCCGGCCGGGCCATGGGCAGGATCACTCGCAGCATCGTCCGGAGCTCACCGCAGCCGTCGACCCGTGCCGCGTCGGCGTACTCCTTGGGGATCGTCATCAGGAACTGCCGCAGCAAGAAGATCGAGAAGGCGTCCCCGAAGAGCATCGGGATGATCAGCGGCCACAGCGTTCCGGTCAGGTGGAACCGCGCCCACATGATGTACATCGGCACGATCGTCACCTGCGGCGGCAACATCATCGTGGTGATCACCAGGACGAACGCCAGCTTGCGGCCGCGGAAGCGGAACCGTGCCAGGGCGTAGGCGACCGGGATGCTGGAGACCAGCATGAACACGGTGGCCAGCACGGCGTAGATGAGCGTGTTGAGCAGCCAGTGCAGCATCACGCCGTTGTCGGTGGTCAGGGCCGTGCCGAAGTTCCCCCAGTGCCAGCTCCGGGGCCACAGCCCACCGGACAGGGTCTCGTTGCCGCTCATCACCGCGGTGAGGAACATGAAGATCAGTGGCGCCAGGAACATGAGCGCCAGGGCGATCGCGATCGCATGCGTCGCCACCCAGTACAAGAACCTGCGGTTCCGCCCGCGCGATCCTCGCGGTGCCGGAGCGCGGCGGGCGGGGATACGCGGCGTCGCGACGGTCGTGCCGGCCATCGTGGTCCTCCCTTCAGTCGTCGTCGCCGAACGCGTGGAACTGGCGGAGCAGGACCAGCGTGAAGAACATGGCCACGACGAACAGCACGAGCGCCAGGACGCACGCGTAGCCCATGTTGAACTGCTGGAATCCCTCGTTGTAGAGCGTCTGGGGGAAGGTCAGCGAGGCGCCGTCGGGGTAGCCGGGCGCGGTCGTGGTGCCGGCCTGGTCGGCGTTGCCCTGCGAGGCGTTCGCCGCGACCATCGCCTGGGTGAAGTACTGCAGGGTCTGGATGACGCCGGTCACCGCGGAGAACATCAGTACCGGCGAGATCGTCGGCAGCGTGATCCGGCGGAACTGCTGCCAGGCGTTGGCGCCGTCGATGGCCGCGGCCTCGTACAGGCTCTTCGGCACGTCCAGCAGCGACGCCAGCAAGATGATCATGACGTCGCCGATGCCCCACAGCGCCAGCAGGGTCAGGCCCGGCTTGGTCCAGGTGGGGTCGTTGAACCAGTCCGGCAGGTGGATGCCGATCTTGGCTGCGAGGCCGTTGATCGGACCGGTGCCGGGGTTGACGACGAACACGAACGCGACGGTGGCCGCGACCGGCGGGATCAGGAACGGCAGGTAGAAGATGGACCGCAGGATGCTGCCGCCCCGCTTGATCTTGGACAGCAGTTGCGCGAGGCCGAGCCCGAACAGCACCCGCAGCGGCACCATCACCACGACCAGCCACAGCGTGTTCTTGATGGCCTGCCAGGCGTACGGGTCCTTGAACAGGAACCTGTAGTTGGTCAGCCCGATCGGCGTCAGCTGGAACAGGTTGTAGCGGTAGAAGGAGAAGTAGACCGTGGCGGCGAGGGGGTAGGCGAAGAACAGCGCGAACCCGATCAGCCACGGCGACATGAACGCCAGGACGCGGAGCCGGTGACGGCGCCGCGCACGCGACGCCGTCACCGAGCGAACCGGAAGTGCCGCGGCCATCGGTCAGCCGCCGGCCAGCTGCAGCGAGTCGTTGACCTTCTTGTCCAGGCCCTGCAGGCCCTTCTGCAGGTCGGGTACCTTGCCGGGCTCCCACTGGTCCTGCACGAAGCTCTGGAACTTCACCACGAAGTCGCCGCCGTTGATCGTGGACGGGATCGTCGTGCTGTTGGGGTTCTTGAACACGTCCAGGAAGGTCTTGAACTGCGCCGGGAGCTTGAGGTTCGGCGAGGCCAGCGCCGGGATGGTGCTGGGGACGTTGCCGAGGCCGTTGGCGAAGGTGACCAGGGCGTCGGTGTCGGTCGTCAGGTACTTCACGAACTCCCACGACGCCTGCGCGTGCTTGGCGCCGCGCGGGATGCCGATGATGGTGCCGGTGACGAAGCCGCCGCCGTAAGTGTTCTGCCGTGCGTCGTCGACCGGGGTCGGCGTGGTGTCGTACTGGACCTTCGGCGCCTCGTCCTCCATGAACTTCGTCCGCCACTCACCGTCGATCGCCATCGCGACCTTGCCCTTCTCGAACGGGTTGGAGGCCTCGAACTCCTGTCCCATCGAGTGGACGAACTTCTTGACGTTGTCGTAGCCGTACCAGTCGATCAGGCTCTTCTCCCACTGCAGGTACTTGGTGAAGGCCGGGTCCGTGGCGAAGTTCGCGCGGCCCTGGGCGTTCAGGTACTGGCCGCCGAAGCTCGTGGTGGCGAGGTGCTCGGGCACGTGCTCGTAGTACGTCACCGAGGGCAGGAAGCCGGCCACCTTGATCGTGCCGTCGGCGCCCCGGACGGTCAGCTTCTTGGCCAGCGCGGTCAGCTCACTGATCGTCTTCGGCGGCTGGTTGCCCTTCATGAGGGCCTTGTTGGTGTAGAGCGCGTAGTCGTCGGCGAGCAGCGGCATCGTGCACCGGTCACCCTTGTACTGCGTGTAGTCCTGCACCGCCTTCGGGAACATGGCCATGTCGACCTTGTCCTTCTTCAGGTACGGCGTCAGGTCCTGCAGGGCGCCGCTGGAGCAGAACTGGCCGACGTTGTTCGTGGAGAAGGAGGACACCACGTCCGGCGGGTTGCCGCTGCGGATCGCGTTCAGGATCTTGGTGTCGTCCTGGCCCTTGACGAGCTTGACGGTGATGTTGGGGTGGAGCCGGTGGAAGCCGGCGATGGCGTCCTCGAACGCCTTCACCTCGTGGGAGGCGCTCCAGCCGTGCCAGACCTCGATCGTCTGGGGAGCCTCGGCCTTCGGGCCGCTGTCCGCCGGCGACTGGTTGCCCGCGGTACACGCGGTGGCGGCGGCGGTGATGACGAGAGCGGCGATGAGCCGCCATGGGCGTCGGGACACTCCGGTCTCCTTCGGGGACGCCGGCCGTACGAGACGACCGAGGGGGTTAGCGGACGGTGCTGGAGAAGAGCTCCTCGCGTGTCTCCCCGAGTGCGAGGTGCAGTGCGCCGGCCAGGACGGGGTTGCCGTCGACCGAGCTGAGCCGTAGTGGCGGATGCGGGATGGTCATGGTGTGCAGCTCGCGTTCGAGAAGCGCGCGGAGCGGCTCACCTCCGGCGAGGGGTACCTCACCGGCGAGCACGATGAGTTCGGGGTCGAGCACGCTCACGATCGCGGCGAGGCCGGTCGCGAGGCGGGTGGCGAGCTCACCGAGCCCCGTCACGGCCCGTTCGTCACCGTCCTCGTACGCCCGGCGCGCGCGCCGGAGGATCTGGTCCGCGCGACTCCCGCGGAAGCCGTGCTCGCGCAGTAGCCGGATCACGGCGGGCGCGCCCGCGACGGCCTGCAGGCCGCCGGTGTTGGCCCGGCCGGGGTCGCGGATGATGGGGGCCGAGGCGATCGGCATGTAGCCGACCTCCCCGGCTCCTCCGGTGGCGCCACGGACGAGCGTGCCGTCGAGCACGATCGCCAGGCCGATGCCGGCGCTGACCCACAGCAGGATGAAGTTGCGCGACTCGGCGACCTGCCCGTGCGCGAGCTCGGCCATGGCCACCAGGTTGACGTCGTTCTCCACGGCGACGGGGACGCCGAGCCCGTCCCGCAGCCTGCTGAGCAGGTCGGGGATGTGCCAGCCGGGCAGATGGGACGCGTAGCCGAGCCGCTCGGTGCGCGGGTCGACGGCACCGGGAACGCCGATGACCACCCGGTCGATCCGATCGAGGCCGGCGGCCTCCATGGCGCCCTGGACCGCCGTCCGTGCCCGCGCGACCGCGTCCCCGCCGAAGGAGCCCGGTGTCGGCAGCTCGAACCGGCCGGTCACCGTGCCGGTGAGGTCGGCGACGCAGGCGCGGATCTGGGCGCGGCGCACCTCCAGCGCGGCGACGTGGCCGGCGTCGGCGTTGATGCGGTACAGCTCCGCGGTGCGTCCCGGGCCGCCCTCGCGCATGCCGTCGGCGACGACGAGGCCGGCGTCGCGCAGCCGGGTGAGCAGCTGGGAGGCGGTCGGCTTGGACAGTCCGGTGAGCGCGCCGATCTCCGGGCGCGTTAGCGGTCCGAGCCGCAGGAGCACCTCGAGCGCGGCGCGATCGTTGATCGCCCGTAGCAGGCTCGGGGTGCCGGGGGTACCCGGGGCGGAGGTCGGCAACGGCATCTCCGGTGCGCAAACGAGTTAGGAAACTTTCCTAACTTGCCGGTGAAGGTATGGCCGCCGGAGCATGGCGTCAAGAGAGTGCACGCCGGGTGTTACCAAGCCGAGACCGGGGGGACGGCCACGCTGTGAGCATGGCACTCAGGCGAGGATGAAGCGGGTCGTGCCGAACGTGATCTCATCGCCCGGGCGTACGCGGGTGGGCGCGACGATGCGGTAGCCGTTGACGAGAGTGCCGTTCATCGAGCCGAGGTCGGACAGCAGCCAGTTGCCGCCCGCCCGGCGCAGCTCGGCGTGCGTGCGCGAGACGCTCAGATCGGTGAGGACGAACTCACACTCGGGGGAGCGGCCGATCACCAGGTGCGTCCAGTCGTGCGGGGGGAGGGTGAAGCGCGGCAGCCGGGGCGCGCGCCAGGCGGCCTCGATGCGCGCGGTCACCGACGAGAGCGAGGTGACCGCGCCGGTGAGGCCACGCACGAGGCGGCTGGCCGGCGGCAGGTCGTTGACCAGCGCACTCAGCTCGGCGTGACTGTGGGCCCGCAGCGCCGAGTCGACCCGGCGCTCGAACGTCTCGTGCGACAGCCGTCCTTCGACGGCACGCTCGCGCAGTTCGCGGAGCACACGGTCACGGTCTTCGTCCGAGGCGCGTACCGGGAGCCCTTCCATGAGATGAGTATCCGGACCGGAAAGTCGTGTGTCCAGTACGTGACGGACCGTCCAGGTCGGTCCGGGTGTCTTCGTGATCTACATTGTAAAGGCGGCGGGTCGGCTCACGCCGCACTCCAGCGCACGCGAACCTCATCGGGCTTGCGGAAGACCAGGCCTCGCGGCCCCGCCGTGTACTCCAGGCACAGGCCCGGCAGCCGGAGGAGGGCCCGCAGGGCCGTCGTGGTCTCCAGCCGCGCCAGATGCGCGCCGAAGCAGAAGTGCGGGCCGCGCGCGAAGGACAGGTGCCGGTCGGCGTCACCGCGCCGGACGTCGTACCGGTCCGGGTCGGGGAAGACCTCCGGATCGCGGTTGGCCGCGGCGATGGAGACCCGCACCAGGTCGCCGGCGCGGATGGCGGCACCGCCGAGGGCCACGTCGCGCACGGCGTACCGGTCGATCACCGAGGCCGCGGGCTCCAGGCGGACCGATTCCTCGATGGCGCCGGCCAGCAGCCCGGGTTCGGCTTGGACCAGGGCGAGCTGGTCCGGGTGGCCGACCAGGTGCGCCGCCGCGTTGGTGATCATTCCTTCGGTGGTATCGATGCCGCCGAACATCAGGACGGCCGTGTCGGCGACCACCTCGGCCGCGGTCAGGCCCTCCGGCCGGCCGGCCACCTCGGCGAGCAGGGATGAGGGACGCCCGTCCTTGATCGCCTCCTCGACCCTCGCGCGCAGCAGCGCATAGGCCTCGGGTGTGGCCGCCTCTTGCCCGGCGGTGATGGCGGAGACCGCCGCGACGAGCGCTTCGTACCAGGAGCGGATGGTGGTGGCGTCGGTGTCGCCCAGTCCGAGGGCCTCGGCGACGACCGCCACCGCGAGGGGCCCGGCGAGCTCGGCGCGCAGCTCGGCCCGGCCCGCCGGCCGCAGGCCGGTGACCAGCCGGTCGACCTCGGTCTCGACGAACGCGGTGAACCGGGCCCGGGTCTCGGCGGGCCGGAACGTACGGGCGAACGGCTCGCGGTGCCGCGTGTGCGCCGGGCCGTCGAGGGAGAGCATGCTCGGCCCGATCAGCTGGGCGGTGGAGAAGCGGGGGTCATCGACGGTGTAGGTGCGCGCGTCACGCATGACCTGGCGGGCCAGGTCGTGCCGGGTGACGAGCCACCCGCCGAGCGCGGGCAGCCAGGAGACCGGCTCGACGGCACGCAACCGGGCCAGCAGCGGATGCGGGTCGGCGGTCAGCTCCGGGGCGGTGGCGCTCGCGCCGATGGGATACCTCACGCAGGCGACACTACGGCCGTACTGCGGCGAACCGGACTCAGGGGGTGACCATCAGGGGCGGATGAGCACCTTGCCGACGTCGTCGTCGTGGAGGAGCGCGACCGCCTGGGCGAAGTCGGTCAGGCCGACCTCGTGGGAGACGAGCGGGCCCAGGTCGAGGAGTCCGGTGGCGAAGAGGCGTACGGCGTGGGTCCAGGCGGCGGACGGCGCGCCGAAGACGCTCGTGATGGTCAGTGCGCCGCCGACGATGGCGGCCGGCGCGATGCCGGTGGCCGTGCCGGGGATGCCGGTGAGCACCACCCGGCCGCCGCGGCGCCCGAGCTCGACGGCCGCGGCCGCGGAGCGGGCCGCTCCGGCCGTCTCGACCACCACGTCATAGCCGGCTGCCGGGAGCGGCCCGGTCTCGGCCCGGGTCGCGCCGCAGGTCAGGGCCGTGGCCACCCGGCTGGAACGCGGATCGGTCGCGGCGAGCTCGGCGGGGGAGCGCAGCCGCAGCAGCTGCAAGCACAGCGCGCCGAGGGTGCCCGCGCCGACCACGGCGACGCGTTCGCCGGGCTCGACCCGGGCGGACAGCACGGCGGCCGCGGCGACGGCGGCGGGTTCGAGGAGGGCGGCCGCGCGCAGGTCGGCGTCGGCGGGCAGCAGATGCAGCAGTCGCGCGGGCAGGACGAGGGAGTCGGCGAAGGCTCCGGGCCGGGTGAAGCCGGTCTCGTCGTAGCCGGCCGTGCACAGGGTCGTCTCGCCGGCGCGGCAGCGGTCGCAGACCTGGCAGTTGCGGAAGCCCTCGCCGACGACCGGCCGTCCGACCAGGCCGGCGTCCAGGTCCGGCGCGGCCGCGGCCACGACACCGGCCCACTCGTGCCCGGGGACGATCGGGTACTGGACGAACGGTGCGGGCCGGGTGCCCTCGAGCAGCTCGCGGTCGCTGCCGCAGATGCCCGCCGCCACGACGTCGACCACCACCTCGCCGGGGCCGGGCTCCAGCGGATCGGAGGTGACGAGGGAGTGGGTCCCGGGCGCGTGGACCACGAGCGACCGCGTCACGGGTACGCCTCGCCGCCCGTTCCGGTGTGCGGCTTGAGGGCCATGACGATCTCACCGGCCCGCCCGAAGTCGCCGCACGTGCCGACGACATGGGTGGTAAGTCCGGTGGTATGCACAGACCCAGCGTTCACCAGGTCGGCGTTGCCTGCAATCCCTTGTCCGATGAGTGCCGCGGACGGCCGCCGTCCGGCCTGCGGACGTTCCACGCCAGGGTGACGATGATGGCGGCGATGCTCATGTCGAGCAGGCGGGGGGCCAGCCACGGGCCGTACAGCCGGACGAGGTGGTTCAGCCGGTCCGTCCCCGGCGCGGTCGGTACGCCGGGGACGTAGGCCAGGCAGGAGACGGTGCATCGTGCGATGACCAGCAGGTCCAGGCGAGTCCGCGGCAACAGCGCCAGCAGCGGGAACAGCATGGCGTCGTACCAGGGATGCTGCATGGGAGCGGTGAGCAGCCATCCCAGGCCGAGGGCGAAGGCCGGCACGACCGAGGGCGTCAGCGGCAGCACGGCGTCAGTGCGGCGGCTCAGCGACCACCATGCGAGGGCCGCGACGAGGAGCGCCGCCGGCATCGCCACCAGTTCGTACCCTGTGGTCGCCTCGCCGGCCGTGTGCAGCCACGTGCTGAACGGTTTCCAGGGGTTGATCGAGGACACGTTCGCGTGCTTGCCGGCCACCGCGCGGACCGCCGCGCCGCCGGCCAGCCAGTAGGCCGACCCGAGCACGCAGGCTCCCGTGGCGATCCCCGCACCGGCCGCCCTCGGCGAGCGTCGCACCGCCCACAACAGCCCGGCCGCGATCAGCAGAAACGGTGCCTTGACCGCGATCGCGGCACCCATCAGCGCGCCGGCCGCGCCGCCTCGGACCAGCCCCGGGCGGCGTAGGCAGAGGATCGCCGCCACCGTGAGCGCGGCGCCCATCACGTCGGCGTGCGCGCCGACGACGACGCTCCAGATCATCAACGGGTTGCAGGTCCACAGCAGGTGCACGCGGGCCCGGCGAACGTCCGCAGGGCCGACGACGCGGTCCAGAAGGTAACCGGTGAGCAGAAACGACACCGCGGACACGACCTTGATGACCGACACGGTCACCGCCATCGACCCGGTGCCGATGAACGAGGCGAACCAGAACACGCCGATCGCCGCGGGGCCGTAGGCCGCGGTGGTGTGCCGCCAGGTGGTGGGTGCCAGGAGGCCCACCGGATCACCCATGTGGAACAACTGACCTGGCGTCATCACCCACGGGCTGTTCCCGAGCGCCGCGATCCGGCCGTAGACGGCATAGTCCAGCGCGTCGGTCGATCCGGCCACCGGCACCACGGCGAGGACGACGACCGCCACCAGGCCGCCCGCGTAGAACATCCACGGTCGCGGTCGCCGGCCGCGCGCGAGGGCGATGACTCCCAGGCCCGTCGCCATCCCGCCGGTCGTGATCGCCGCCCACGTCAGCGCCGTCACGGTGAGAACATCGGGCCTCGCACCCGGATGACCGTGGGCGACGAGGGGAACGGCCGCCGAGGGACCCAGCAGGCATACGACGACCATCAGGCCGGTGCTGGCGACGAACGCCACTATTGCCGTTATCCCCGCGAACCGCCCCATGACGGCCATATTGCGTCGTCGCTGGTCAGCGGCGGCTCAGCCGTCCGTAAAAACCGCGTTTACCTTCGGGCCTTGCTACTATCGGAGTAGTAGGTGCTGGCAGGGGCCGGACGTCTCGTCGCACCGTTCCGGACGAAGTAAGGAGCCCGCCGATGTCGACCCTCCGCCGGGCCGGCATCGGTCTTGGACTCGCGCTCGTACTCGTGATCGGCCTGGCCGGCTGGTACCTGATACGTACCGTCGGCCGGCCGGCACCGGGGTGCGTGGTCACCGCGTCGAGCGGTTCGGCGGACTATACGCTGACGACCGCGCAGGCCGACAACGCCGCGACGATCGCCGGCGTCGGCCTGCGCATGGGCATCCCGGACCACGCCGTCTCCGTGGCTCTGGCCACGGCGATGCAGGAGTCGGGGCTCCGGAACCTGTCCGGGGGCGACCGGGACTCCGCGGGCCTCTTCCAGCAGCGGCCCAGCCAGGGCTGGGGTACACACGCGCAGGTCATGGACCCGGTGCACGCGTCCACGGCGTTCTATGAGCGCCTCCGCTCCGAGCCCGGGTGGAGTGGGCTGAGCGTCACCGAGGCCGCTCAGCGTGTACAGCGTTCCGCCACGCCGCAGGCGTACGCCAAGTGGGAGCCGGAGGCACGGTCGACCGCGAGCGCGCTGACCGGTGAGAGCGCCGGCGCGCTCAGCTGCCGCGGTCTGAAGATCGGCCCGCCCGCCGCGAGCCTGCTGACGACCGCGCTCGCCGAGCTCGGCACCGCCCGGCTCAGCGGCGTCCATGGCCAGGCCCGGGGCTGGGCGATCGCGAGTTGGCTCGTCGCCCACGCGGTCCGCGTGGGCATCGACCGTGTGACGTTCGACGGGCGCACCTGGACGGCGCGTACGGGAACCTGGTCGCGGACCGGATCCGCTGACGGCACGCTGAGGCTTCATCGGGTGAGCGGCGCCGCCCGGTCCGGTTGAGCAACGCGTCCGGTGTCGAGCCGCCGGTCCGGCACGCTCAGCGCGCGCGGGCCAGCGCGGCCGTCAGCCACTGGAAACACTCGGGCAGCATGGCGGTCCAGACACCGGTGTCGTGCCCCCCGCGCGGCACGACGTAGGTGGAGACGAGTGTCGGTGGCTCGCTCCCCAGGCGTCGCGGCCCGGCCGCGTACGGAAGTCGTCCACGACGACGCGCCGGATGTCTTGGGTCTGCCAGGTGGCGACCTTCGGCCCGCCCGGTGGGTAGCCGGTGAACAACTTCTTCTATCGGACGTTGACCCGGCGTCAGCGTCCGAGGTGCGGGGCGGCCATCGGAAGCGTCAGCGACGGTGCCCGAGGCGCTCGGACAGCTCCGCGGCGCCGCGCCGGATCAGGGCGCTCCACTCCTCGCGCCGGTCGGCGTTCCACCGCAGGCTGGGGGCCGAGACGCTCATGGCCGCGACCATGTCACCGGCGTGGTCATACACGGGCGCGGCGACGCAGAAGACCGCCTCGTTTGACTCGCACTCGTCATAGGACAGCCCGGCACGGCGGATCTCCTCCAGGTGGGCGCGCAGCCGCGCCGGGGAGGTGATGCTGTGCGGCGTCATGCCGGGCAGCTCGCGGTCGCGCGCGCAGCGGGCGTCCAGGGCGTCCGGGGAGAGCCCGGACAGCAGCATCTTGCCGACTCCCGTGCAGTGGGCGGGCAGCCGGCGGCCCACGGCCGAGACCATGCGGACCGGATGGGTGCTGTCGACCTTGGCGACGTAGACGACGTCCGCCCCGTCGAGCACGGCGACGTGCACGGTCTCATCGCAGTCGGCCGCGACCCCCTGGGCGATGTCGCGCGCCTCATGGGCGAGGTCGAGCTGGTCGGCGAAGAGGCTGCCGAGCTGGAACAGCCGCATGCCCAGCCGGTAGCGCGTGGGCTGACCGGGCGTGGGGATGAGATAGGCGCGCTCGGTGAGCGTGGTGACCAGCTCGTGCACGGTCGTGCGGGGCAGTCCGAGGCGCTCGGTGATCTCTGGCGCGGACAGGCTGGGCCGGTCGAGGAACAGCTCGAGGATGTCGAGGGCACGGGTGACCGCCGGCACCGTGCGTCCCATCTACGACCACCCCGCCGAACGCTGTACGAAATCTCGGGCACAGGCTAGGTGCCCGCGAGGTGCGGGTCAACGGGTCCACCGCGCCCCAGGCGGCCGGACTTCCAGCGTTGACGCTGTCAGGGCACGCCGTTACCGTCCCGAATGTCGACAGATTCCGGATCGTGTCCGAAATCTCGAACAAGGGAGCGTCATGACCGACGACCCGATGGGCCGGACTCGGCGCTACCTGTCGTCTCTGGGTCTGCCCGAGCGGGACCTGGGGACGCTGCCGGAGTCAGGGCGGCGCTTCCCCGACGGCGGGCAGTTCCGGGTGGAGATCCCGTCGGTCGAGGGCCCGGCCGCCTTCCGCGCCGTGCTCGCGGCCGGCCGTGAGCACGGCATCCGCATCCACCGCATCAGCCAGGGCAGCGGCATCATGCTGCAGACCGACGCCGAGATCGAGGAGATGGTCGCGCTCGGCGCCGAGCATGACGTCGAGGTCTGCCTGTTCGTCGGGCCCCGGGCCTCCTGGGATGTCGGGGTCCAGGCGACCGCCCCGTCCGGCGCGGTCGTGGCCGGTGCCCTGCGCGGGGCGGACCAGCTCGTCTACGGCATCGAGGACGTCGTGCGCGCCGTCGGACTGGGCCTGCGCAGCGTCCTGGTCGCCGACGCCGGCCAGCTCTGGGTGCTCGGCCGGATGAAACGCTCCGGTGTCCTGCCCGGTGACCTGATCCTCAAGTCGTCGGTGTCGCTGCCGGCCGCCAACCCCGCGACCGCGCGTCTGCTGGAGGACCTGGGCGTCACGACGATCAACCTGCCGATCGACCTCACGCTCCCGCAGGTCGCCGCGATCCGGGCCGCCGTGGACGTGCCGCTGGACGTGTACGTCGAGGGCGCGGACGACTTCGGCGGGACGGTCCGCTACTACGAGGTGCCCGGACTCGTCCGTGTGGCGGCGCCGGTGCACCTGAAGTTCACCGTCCGCAACGCCCCGGGCATCTACCCCTCTGGCCGGCACCTTGAGGCGGTGGCGCTGACGACGGCGCAGGAGCGCGTACGCCGCGCGGCCATCGGCATCGCGATGCTGCGGCGCTACTACGGCACGGCGGTGGAGAGCACCTCGTCGGCCCTGCTGAGCCGTTCTCAGAACGGTTCTTGACAGGCCCATCCCCGGAACTTACGTTCAGGCGGCAAGATACTTCGAACGTCATTCGAAATATCGAACAACCGCCCGGATCGGGGGCGGGCGGGGGATGCGCGTCCCGGGATCGGCCGCGCGTACTCGGCTCATGGTTTCGCCACTGATCCGGAGGTCTGTCATGACGAACGTCCACCCCAAGGTCGAAGAGGCCGTCGACAGTCTTGGCCTCGAGGGTCCGGCGCGACGGCGCCTCCTCAGCGGCGCGGGCATGATCAGCGCCGCCGCGGCGGCCTCGGCACTGCTCGCCGCCTGCTCCCCGGACAACAAGAAGAACGCCGGCTCGGCCGCCAAGGGCGGCGTGGGCGCCTTCCCGGCTACACCCAAGTGGAAGTTCGTCTTCGTCAACCACGTGACGACCAACCCGTTCTTCACCCCGACCCAGTACGGCGCCAGAGACGCCTGCGCGCTGCTCGGCTGCGACTTCCAGTGGACCGGCTCGCAGGACTCGGTCGTCCCGCAGATGATCAATTCGCTGAACTCCGCCATCTCCGCGAAGGCCGACGGCATCGCGGTGGCGGTCGTGGACAAGACGGCGTTCCGCGCACCGGTCGACAAGGCACTCGACGCGGGCATCCCGGTGGTGGCCTACAACGCCGACGGCGCCAAGGGCGACCCCGGCACGAACCGGCTCGCCTACATCGGGCAGGACCTCTACACGTCCGGCTACCAGCTCGGCCAGCGCATCGCCTCGCTCATGCAGGGCGGCGACGCCGTCGGCTTCATCGCCACTCCCGGGTCGCTCAACATCCAGCCGCGCATCGACGGCGCCAAGGACGCGATCAAGGCGTCCGGCAAGCCGATCAACCTCACCGCGGTGGCCAGCGGCGCCGAGCTGCCCAAGGAACTGTCCACCATCGACGCCTACGCCCAGGGACACAAGAACGTCAAGGGGATGTTCGCCGTCGACGCCGGCTCCACCGAGAACGTCGGCAAGGTGGTGGCCAAGTACGGCCTCAAGAGCAAGGGCGTGGCCGCGGGCGGCTTCGACCTCAACCCCGCCACCCTCACCGCGATCAAGGCCGGGAGCCTGGACTTCACCATCGACCAGCAGCCCTACCTGCAGGGATTCCTGCCGGTCCTCTACCTCTACCTGTACAAGCTCTCCGGCGGGCTGACGGCACCCTCGGAGACCAACACCGGGCTGCTGTTCGTCACCAAGGACAACGTCCAGCCCTACCTGGCGACCAAGACCAGGTACGAGGGATCGAGTACCCAGCAGCAGCTGCTCAACCGCTCCGGCCCCATCGCGCACAAGTGATGGGCGGCGCGGTCGGCCAGACCGAGGCCGAAGACACTCCGGCGGCACCCGGGCCGCGTCCGCCCAGGGCGCTGGGCCGGGCCGCCGACGCGTTCCTGCGGCGGCGCGAGGCGACGATCCTGGTCGTGGCGATCGCGCTGCTGGTCTACTTCCAGTGGTCCAGGTCCGCGTTCCTGAGCCACGACAACCTCGTGAACATCTCCCAGGGCACGGCGCCCTACGCCATCGTCGCGGTCGGTGAGGTGCTGCTGCTGGTCAGCGGCGAGATCGACCTGTCCGCGGGCATGGTCTTCACCCTCTCGCCGTTCCTCATGCACTACTTCATCGACTACTACGGCATGTACCCGATCCTGGCGATCGTGGTGGCGCTGCTGGCCGGCGCCGCCATCGGCCTGGTCAACGGAGCGGTCACCGTATTCCTGCGGGTGCCCTCGTTCGTGACGACGCTGGGCACGCTGTTCCTCATCCAGGGCATCACGCTCACGACGTCGCACGCCTACCCGGCGGAGATCCCGCCGGCCGCGCAGGGCCTCGCGTCCTGGTTCGGGCACGCGGACTGGTCGGAGCTGATCTGGTGCCTGGCCATCGTGGCCTTCTTCCACATCGTGCTGATCCGCACCCGGTGGGGACTGCACACGGTCGCGGTCGGCGGCAACCTGCTCGGCGCGAGCGAGGCGGGCATCAAGGTCGCCCGGATCAAGGTCGGCAACTTCATGGTGACCGGCGGCCTCGCCGCGTTCGCGGGCATCCTGGAGGCGTTCCGCACCAGCACCATCGACCCGAGCTCGGGCGGTACGGGTGCCATGTTCACGGCCGTCTCCGCCGCGGTGATCGGCGGGACCGCCCTGGCGGGTGGCTCGGGCACGGTGATCGGCGCACTGTTCGGCGCGCTCGTGCTGGCCGAGCTGCAGAACGGGTTCAACCTGATCGGCATCAGCGCCAACCCGTTCAACATCATCCTGGGAGCGGCGATCCTCGTCTCGATGATCCTCAACGTCCATCTGGCGAGGCTGCGAAGGGCGGGGCGATCATGACCGAAGTACTGAGGGCCGAGAACCTGGCCAAGAGCTTCGGGGCCGTCACCGCGCTGACCGACATCAACCTGCGCCTGGAGCAGGGCGAGGTCCTCGGCCTCATCGGCGACAACGGCGCCGGCAAGTCGACGCTCATCAAGATCCTGTGCGGTTTCCACCAGCCGGACTCCGGGCGGGTCCTCCTGAACGGCCAGGAGGTCACGTTCAAGTCGGTCGAGCACGCGCGCGCCCTCGGCATCGACACCGTCTACCAGGACCTCGCACTGATCAACGAACTCAGCGTCTACCACAACATGTTCCTGGGCCGGGAGCGTGTGCGCTGGCCGCTGCTGAGCAACCGTGCCATGCGGCGGCTCGCCAAGGAGCACCTCGACGACATGGGAGTGAACATCTCCTCGGTCGACGTGGAGGTGGCCAAGCTGTCCGGTGGCCAGCGGCAGGCGATCGCGGTGGCGCGCTCGGTGTACTCCGAGGCCAAGATCCTGCTGCTGGACGAGCCGCTCGCGGCGATGGGCGCCAAGGAGGGCGCTCTGATCCTGGACCTCGTACGCGAGCTCAAGGAACGCGGCGAGGTCTCGGTGATCATCATCGCGCACAACTACGCGCAGGTCCTGGAGGTCTGTGACCGGGTCAACCTGCTTCAGCACGGTCAGATCACCTTCGACAAGCCCGCCGGGGAGACCTCGCTGCGGGAGCTGACCGACCTGGTCGTGGCCGAATACCGTGCCGCGCGGACGCGTGGCGCCCCTCCCGCCACGTGACCGCGGTCTCGGCGCTCACAGGTGCGCTCACCGCAGGGGAGGAGTGATCGCCGGCACCCTGGTCCCGGGCAAAGGACACCGGCCCGGTGGCCGGCTGAGGCGCGTCGGTCGCCCGAGCCGCCGAGGGTCGCCCTCGCCTGGATGGACGGCGTGGACGACCCTCTCGTACGCGGGTGGGACTACTGGTCCCGCATCGCCTCGGAGGCGGCGCGGCTGGCGGCGGCCAGGTGGAGGTCACGGCCGTGCGCCTCGCGTGCGTGGTCGAGCCACCAGGCCTGCCCGGCCTCGGGGAGGGTGTGGATCGGGTCGTAGTACTCGTACTGGCGGCGCAGGGCGTCAGGGTCGTCGGCCTCCAGCGCGGTGCGGTAGTTCTTCGTCCAGTAGGAGATGCCGCGGTCGGTGTCGTAGTCGGCGACCTGGTGCACCCAGCGCTTGCCGACGTAGGGCACGTCGCAGACGATCCGGGGGGTGGCGAAGCCCGGCAGGTAGCCCATGATGCCGTGCTGCAGCCGCTGCGCCTCGTCCAGCGAGAGCCGCCAGTGCTCACTGAAGGGGATCATGTCGCACAGGTAGAAGTAGTACGGCAGCACGCCGTTGTCCTGCAGCGCGAAGCACAGGTCCAGGAGCTGCTCCACGGTGCCGTTGACGCCGCGCATCAGCACGCCCTGGTTGCGCACGTCGCGTACGCCCGCCTCGATCATGGCCCCAGCCGCCTTGGCGACCAGCGGCGTCATCGACTGGGCCGCGTTGATGTGGGTGT
>JAOPYG010000316.1 GCA_025964685.1 Actinoallomurus sp.
CGTCCCATCCCCTGCAGCGACGGCTCGGTCATCCTGCCGCTGACCCGTAGGCCCGGAGGAATCCAGGCCTACAAGTTCGTCCTCCCGACCGGAAGCGACGACGCCGAACCCGACCTGCGCACCCACGAGGGCTACGACTGGGTCTATGTCCTCAACGGAACGCTCCGCCTTGTACTCGGGGAACGCGACCTCATCCTCAAGCCGGGGGAGGCCGCGGAGTTCGACACGCGCACCCCGCACTGGTTCGGGGCCACCAGCGCTGGTCCCGTCGAGTACCTGAGTCTCATCGGGAAACAAGGCGAACGCGCGCACGTCCGTGCAGCACCGAGACATGGCCCGGCCGAGTAAGAAAGCTCGGGGACCGCACGAGAAGTAGCGATCCTGGGAACTGCCCGCTCGTGCACGACGGTTCTCGTCCACGCTCTGGAAGTCCCTGCGGGACTGCAGGAGGGCGCCCGCACAGGAACGACCAGTAGCGGTAACCCCGCCGCCGTGCCCGCCTTATCGCCACTGACCGTTCGGTTGCCGCTCAACGCCCGCCACATGCCTGCCGAGCGGCGCGACCGGCCGGGTGTTCACCGGCACAGGCCGCGATCCGCGGTCGCGATCAGTACGAGGTGGGCTCCCACGGCGTTGCCTGAGCGCCGTCAGGTCAGGCGGGCGGCCCTGGCCCGCAGATACCGCTGCTGCGGCAGGCCGGTCGCCCGCAGGGCCGCCGCCTCGTAGGCCGCACGCGCCGCGGGCAGGTCACCGGCCATCTCCAGCAGGTGAGCGCGTACCGCCTGCACCCGGTGGTCATCGGTCATCCGCCGGTCCTGCTCGACCTTGCCCAGCAGGGCCAGGCCGGCGTCCGCGCCGCGGACCATGGCCACGGCGACCGCGTGGTTCAGCGCCACCACCGGGTTGTCCGAGACGCGCAGCAGCAGCCCGTACAGTGCGGTGATCTGCGCCCAGTCGGTCGCCGGCGCGTCCGGGGCCTCGTCGTGGACCGCGGCGATCGCGGCCTGCAGCTGGTACGGCCCGGTGTCGCCGCGGGGCAGCGCCTCGCTGATCAGGCGCACGCCTTCGGCGATGAGCTCGGTGTCCCACCGGCTCCGGTCCTGCTCGGCCATGGGGATCAGCTCCCCGCCGGGGCCCGTACGCGCGGGCCGGCGTGCGTCGGTGAGCAGCATGAGCGCCAGCAGGCCGGTCACCTCCCCGTCGCCGGGCAGCAGGCCGTGGAGCAGGCGGGTCAGGCGGATCGCCTCGGCCGAAAGTTCGACGCGCTGCAGGCTGGGTCCGGAGGTGGTCGCGTACCCCTCGTTGAAGATCAGGTAGAGCGCGTGC
Organism: Actinoallomurus sp.; assembly: GCA_025964685.1. Taxonomy (GTDB): domain Bacteria; phylum Actinomycetota; class Actinomycetes; order Streptosporangiales; family Streptosporangiaceae; genus Actinoallomurus. Next base: position 1,327 of record JAOPYG010000316.1, read on the forward strand.
AGGACCGCGTCGAGCCGCCCGGTGTGCTCGGTGACCGGGGGCATGCCGAACGGAACCCCACTGTCCTTGATCAGCTGCTTGGCCCGGGTGATGCGCCGGGTCATGGTCGCCTCCGGCACGAGGAACGCGCGGGCGACCTCGGCGGTGCGCAGCCCGCCGACCGCCCGCAGGGTGAGCGCGATCTGCGACGCCGGGGACAGCGAGGGGTGGCAGCACAGGAACAGCAGGACGAGCGTGTCGTCGGCGGCGGCCCCCTCGCCGGGTGGTGTCCACCCGGCGACGGTGTCCTCGCGGCGCCGGCGGGCCTGTTCGGCGCGCAGCAGGTCGGTCAGCCGGCGCGAGGCGACCGTGACCAGCCAGCCGCGAGGGCTGTCCGGGACGCCGTCGTGCGGCCACCGGAGGGCGGCGGCCAGCAGCGCCTCCTGGACCGCGTCCTCGGCGGTGTCGAAGTGTCAGTAGCGCCGGACGACCGCGCCGAGGACCTGCGGCGCCAGCCGGCGCAGCAGGTCCTCGAGCTCAGCGTCGGGCACGGGTGGTCACAGGTCGAGCTCGTGGCGGGAGTCGGCGATCGGGCGTACGTCGACATACCACTCCCGGTCCAGGACCGTCCCCTCCGGGTGCGGGGTGTCGGCCAGCCGCGCGGCGATCTCGGTGGCGCGGTCGAAGCCGTCGCATTCGACGATGGTGTAGCCGGCGAGGACCTCCTGGGTCTCGGCGTAGGGGCCGTCGGTCACGACGGGGATCCCCTCCCGCAACCGGATCCGCCTGGCGTGCACGGGCGCGGTCAGGCCGTGGGCGTCGACGAACTCCCCGGACTTGATCAGGTCGTTGTTCCAGGACTCCATGAAGGCCCCGAGCTCGGCCAGGTCCTCGCCCGACCAGCCCGGCCGGTCGGTGGAGGTGCCGGTGAGCATGTCGTAGTCGCGCTGCGAACCGTAGAGCATGATCATGTACTTCATCGGGTCTCTCCTGTCCTCCGGCGCCCTTGCGGCGCCTCTCGGTGGAGACGTCGAAGCCACCGGCCTCGGCCGGACATCGCCGGATCAGTGTGCCCGTTCCTCCGCGGCCGCGGGCCCGGCGTGGCGTGCGAAGGCCGGCAGGGCGAGCCTGATCAGGCCGGCGCCGAGCATCACGGCCAGTCCGCCGCCGACGGCGCTCGTGGCCGGTGAGGTGAGCGACGCGACGGCCCCGGCGCGGAAGTTGCCGAGCTGCGGCCCGCCGGCGCCGATGACGAAGTCGACGCCGGTGACCCGCCCGCGGAACCGGTCCGGGGTGGCGAGCTGCACGATCGTGGCCCGGAAGATGACGTTGATCGTGTCGGCGGCGCCGGCGATGGCGAGCAGGGCCAGGGCGAGCCACAGCGTGCGGGTCAGACCGAACCCGGCGATGGCCGCGCCCCAGATGGTGACGGCGATCAGCAGGGCACGGCCGGGGCGGGCGATGTGCCCGACCGGGCCGGAGAACGCCGTGCCGACCAGCCCGCCGACGGCCGGCGCCGCGACGATCAGCCCCAGCGTCTGCGGCGCGCCGCCGAAGTGGGCGGCGTTCAGCGCGGGGAACAGCGCGAACGGCATGCCGAGGACCATCGCGTCCAGGTCGGCGAGGAAGACACCGGCCAGGACCGGCCGTCGGCGGATGAACCGCAGTCCCTCCGCCACGGCGGCGATGCCGGGCCGTGCCGTGCCGCCCTGCGGGGGCATGGGCGGCAGGCGGGCCAGTGCGTACAGGGTGCCGGTGAAGCTCGCCACGTCGGCCAGGTAGCACAGGCGCAGCCCGCCGGCGGCGGTCACCGTACCGGCCATGGCCGGCCCCACCATCAGGCCGATCTGGAACGACAGCTGGTTCAGCGCGACTCCGGCCGTCACCTGACCGGCGGGCAGCAGCCGCGGCACGAACGTGCGGCGCGCCGGCGCGCCGACGGCTCCGATCACGGACTGCACCGCGACCAGGACGTACAGCGGCCACAGCAGCCGCAGGTGCAGGAACGCCTGGACGCCCAGGAGCACCGACACGGCGAGCGAGCACCAGTTGGTGACCATGACGAGGCGGCGGCGGTCGACGGCGTCGGAGAAGGAGCCGCCGAACAGGCCGAGCAGGATCAGCGGCGCGGCCGAGCAGAGCCCGACGGCGCCCACCGCGACCGAGGAACGTGTCGTCTGGAAGACCTGCAGCGTCACCGCGAACGTCGTCATCTGGCCGCCGACGATCGACAGCGAGGACCCGATCCAGAGCCGGCGGAAGTCGGCCGAGTCCCGCAGCGGCCCGGTGTCCAGCACGAAGCGCCGCCGCGGCCGGTCCTCGGGCATTGCCTGCTCCCCTTCTTACCCGCGTACGGTGGACGCGACATGCGCACGATCAAGCAAGGCGGCGTGCACGAACTGGAGATCCGCCGATCGCGGTTCGTCTGCGCGCTCGCCCGCGTCACCACTGAGGCGCAGGCGCAGGAGTTCGTAGCCGGACGCCGCAGGACCCATCGCGACGCGACCCACAACTGCACCGCCTACATCGTCGGTGAGCATGGCGACCTTACTCGCAGCAACGATGACGGGGAACCGGGCGGCACGGCCGGGCGGCCGATGCTGGAGGTCCTCGCGCGCCGGCACCTGACCGGTACGGTCGCGGTGGTCAGCCGTTACTTCGGCGGCGTCAAGCTCGGCGCGGGAGGGCTCGTGCGCGCGTACGGGCAGGTGGTCGCCGAGACGGTCGACCATGTGGGAATGGTGGAGCGCCGCGCGGTCATCACCGTCACGGTGGTCGCCGACCATGCCCTGGCCGGACGGCTCAGCCGGGACCTGCACGCCTCCCCGTACGCCCCGGCCGGTGCCCGTTACGGACGGGAGGCCGAGATCGACGTGGTCGTCCCGGAGGAGGAGCTGGCGGCCTTCGAAGCCTGGCTCGCCGCCGCGGGAGGCGGGCGGGCCCGTACCCGCCGCGGCGCGTCCGGCCACATCGACGTGCCGATCTAGCCGGACCGGTCGTACCGGTACAGTCGCGACCGGCATGAACTGACGCGAGGTGCCCCCTGGGGAGAATCGGGAAGCCGGTGTGAGTCCGGCACGGGCCCGCCGCGGTGACCGGGGAGCTGCCGTCCACGCGCGTCGGCGCGGCCACTGGCCACACGGGCTGGGAAGGCGGATGGTGAGGCGTCGATCCGGGAGTCCGAAGACCGGCCTCGCTCCACCGGCCGCCCCTCGGGGTGGCCCGACGCAGCGGGAGCCTGCCCATGAACACCGATCTGTACGACGTCATCCACCGCCGCCGCGACGTACGCGCCGAGTTCACCGGCGAACCGATCCCGGAGGAGGTTCTCGGCCGGATCCTGACGGCGGCGCACGCCGCGCCCAGCGTCGGGCTGTCCCAGCCCTGGGACTTCATCCTCGTCCGCGATCCCGCCGTCCGCCGCGCGTTCCACGACCACGTCGAGGAAGAGCGCGCGACGTTCGCCGCCACCCTCACGGGCGCCGCGGCGGACCGCTTCGCCCGGATCAAGATCGACGGGGTGCTCGAGTCCAGCGTGTCGATCGTGGTCACCTACGATCCCGAGCGCGGCGGCCCGGCGGTGCTGGGCCGGCACGCCATCGCCGACGCGGGGCTGTACTCGGTGTGCCTGGCCATCCAGAACCTCTGGCTGGCGGCCACCGCCGAGGAGCTGGGCGTCGGCTGGGTGTCGTTCTACCGGGAGCCGCACCTGCGGCGCCTGCTCGGCGTCCCGGCGGGGATCCGCCCGGTCGCCTGGCTGTGCCTGGGGCCGGTGACCCGGCTGCAGACCACCCCTGACCTGGAGCGGCATGGCTGGCGCCACCGCCGTCCCCTGGACGCGGTGATCCACCACGACCGCTGGTAGGGGTCCAGCCCAAGTAAGCCCAAAACCCGCATTGGGATGATCTTGGAATGGGGGATCGCAGCGGACCGTCCTTCTGCCCTGGCTGGGCTGACAGCCCCGATCAGTCGTTCGCCGGCACTGCGGCGGTTGTTTCGTCGTGCTCGCGCAGCATGCGCAAGACGGTCGCGGGCGAGGGATGCTGGCCCTTCTTCTTGCCCTTGGTGATGACGAGCCGGGCGGCGATGTCGCGCAGGCTCAGCCCTTGCTCGCGCAGGTGCAGGGCCATCGACAGCATGGCGTCATCGGTGACGGCGGCGCCGCCGATGGTCCTGCCGCGCGTTCGGGCGGATTCGTGGCCTTCCAGAGTGCGGTCGCGGATGTACTCGCGTTCCATCCCCGACAGGGCGGCCAGCACGGTGAACACGATTCCGGACGGGTCGTGCGACCCTTGGAGTTCGCCTGTGAGGAACTCCAGGCCGATATCTCCGGCCTTCAGCTGTTCGGCCAGCGCTGCCAGTTCGATGCCGCGGCCGAGCCGCTTGTGCCACGAGGGTGACCGCGACGCCGGAGGCCCGTAGCTCGCGGGCGAGCACGACGGCCCGTTCGAGTTCGGGTCGGCTCGTGGCGCGGGTGGAGATCTTCTCGGAGAAGATCCGGGTGATGCCTGCGGCCCTGAGGGAGTCCAGCTGGGTGTCCAAGGACTGGCGGACGGTGGAGGCGCGGGCGTACCCGATCCGCGCGTGCCCCGTCGGCTCGGCGCTGGCCGCGACCGGGCGGGGCAGTTCGACCCCAGGCCGAGCCCGGCTTACGGATCGCGGGGGTCGGGACGTTGAGCGTCTTGGTCAGGTGGGGCACGAGCCGGAAGCGGGCGGTGTGGTATTGGATCGCCACCTTGCCCTTACCGGTCCGGCACGGTGACCCGGCGGGGGCTGCGCAGGAGGACATGGGGCAGTCGTGGGCTTCCACGCGCAGGAAGTCGTCGCTCACCCGCAGATCGTTTCATGTGGGTGTTTCACACGTCGAGCCACATGCAACAACCCATGAAACAAGGTTCGCTCTGGACGGCCCGCGTCGGGCGCCGTGTTTCATAGGCGGTCACCTATGAAACATCACGGCGGCTACGAGCCCCGCCACCTCACCATGATCATTATCAGCGCTAACGGCTGTCCGCGGGTTCCTCAACCCCAAAGACCCGTTTGACGCCCATATCGGCTAACCGCTATTCATTAGCTAGCCGTTAGGGGTGGTGCATGCAAGACGCAGTGCTGGCGATGCTCGCGAAGGAACCGTCGCACGGCTACCACCTGCGCGCGCGGCTGCGGCGGGCTCTCGGGCCGCTGGGAGAGTCGATGAACGCGGGTCAGGTCTATGTGACCCTGGCCCGGCTGGAGAGAGCGGGACTGGTTGTCTGCGAACGGGTGGACGGGCTGCCGGATCGGCCGGACCGCAAGGTGTATGCGCTGACGCCGGCCGGACAGCAGCGGGTGGCCGCCTGGCTGACCGAGGTGAGCTGGCCGAAACCGGATCTGGCGGAGTTCCACCTCAAACTCGCCGCGGCGGCCGCGGGCCGGCTCGCCGATCCGGTGGAGCTGGTGGACGCGCAGCGCCGCGAGTTGCTGCGTCGCTTGGGTGAAGCGCAGCGCGTGGTGCTGGCCGAGCCGGACGGCTCGACCGCCGGATTGCTGCTGGAAGGGGTCGCGTTGCGGCTGCAGGCGGACCTGCGTTGGTTGGAAGCCTGCGAGCGAGTCTGGTCGCGGGCCGGACAAGAATCTGAGGGTGCATGAACGAGTTCGGCGGCGTGCTGCAGGTCCGCGGCCTGTTCAAGGAGCATGGCCAGGGGCAGAGTCTGGTTCGCGCGGTCGATGGAGTCGACCTGGAGGTACCAGCGGGACAGATGCTGGCGGTGATGGGGCCCAGCGGCTGCGGGAAGTCCACACTGCTGCACCTGCTGGGTGGCCTT
>JAOPYG010000336.1 GCA_025964685.1 Actinoallomurus sp.
GCCCGCCGGCGATCAGCTGGCCGAAGTCGCGTTCGGCGAGCGCCGTCGTGTCGATCGCGGTGATCGGCCTGTACCTCGCCTTCCTCATCCCGATCTACCTGCGGCTGAGGATGGGTGACCGGTTCAAGCCGGGGCCGTGGACGCTGGGTTCGAAGTACAAGGTGCTCGGCTGGATCGCGGTGATCGAGATCATCGTGATCTCGATCTACTTCATCATGCCGCTCGCGCCGGCCGGCGTACCCGGCAACAAGGCGTGGGACTGGAGCGCGGTCAACTACGCGCCGATCGCACTCGGCGCCGTGCTCATCCTGGTCGGCGGCTGGTGGGCGCTGTCGGCCCGCACCTGGTTCACCGGCCCCCGCCGTACGGTCGAGGGCGTGGCCGAGGCGCCCGCCGTCGACGGCGACCTGGACCCGGGGCCCGCGAAGACGTGACCTGTGGCGGCCGGGCGGGACCCGCCCGGCCGCCCGCTCGCTACTCTGAGCGGCATGGACGAAGGCGGCCCGCGTTGAGCGACCGGCCGGCCGACCTCACGGCCTCCGCGGTCTTCCGCCCGGTGCGCGAGGGGAACGCCTTCGAGGAGACCGTCGAGAGGCTCCTGCAGGCGATCAAGCTCGGGATGGTCGGCCTCGGCGAGCGGCTGCCACCCGAACGCGAGCTTGCCCCCCTCCTGGGCATCAGCCGTGTCACCCTGCGCGAGGCGATCCGGGCCCTCCAGCACGAGGGGTACGTCGAGTCGCGGCGCGGCCGGTTCGGCGGCACCTTCGTCACCTACCGGCCTCCAGAGCCGCGCCAGGGCGACTTCGAACGCGTCGCCGCCGGCATGGGAGAGCAGCTCAGCGACGCGCTGGTGTTCCGCATGGCGGTCGAGACGGGCGCGGCGCAGGCGCTGGCGGTCCGCCGGCTCACCGCGGACGAGGCCGAGCGGCTACGCCACTGCCTGCGCGAGACCGACCTCGCCGCACTCGCCGACTACCGGCGGCTCGACACCCGCTTCCACCTCACCATCGGCGAGCTCACCGGCTCACCGACACTGGCCGCGGCCTGCGCCGACGCGCGGATGCGCCTCAACGACCTGCTGGGCGCCATCCCCGTCCTCCGGCGCAACATCGAGCACGCGGCGGTGCAGCACGCGGCGATCGTGGACGCCATCCTGGCCGGTGACCCGGACGCCGCGCGCCGCGCCGTGGCCGAGCATCTCGACGGCACCGGAGCACTGCTGCGCGGCTTCCTGACATGAGTTTGGATTTACGGCATACCCTTGTCCGACTGGGGATCCCGGGGCCGTCCGCTGCTCTGGCGCGCCTCCGGCACGATGGATGTGGAGCGTGAACGCATGAGCTTGCTGTTCGTGGTGGGCATCGTCGTCTTCTTCTTCGGACTGCTCGCCTCGATCGCCCTGCATGAGCTGGGCCATCTGTCGTTCGCGAAGCTTTTCGGCGTGCGCGTGCCGCAGTACATGGTCGGTTTCGGCCCCACCATGTGGTCGCGGCACAAGGGCGAGACCGAGTACGGCGTCAAGTGGATCCCGCTGGGCGGCTACATCCGCATGATCGGCATGCTGCCGCCGCGCCGCGACGACGCGCCGGGCATGATGCGGGGCTCCTCGACCGGCCCGTTCCAGTCGCTGATCGAGTCCGCGCGCGGCGCCTCCCTCGAGGAGGTCGGCCCCGGCGACGAGGACCGTGTCTTCTACCGCAAGAAGTGGTGGCAGAAGGTCCTCATCATGTTCGCGGGACCGTTCATGAACCTCGTGCTGGCCTTCGTGTTCATCAGCATCGTCGTGATGGGCATCGGCGTGGCGACGTACAAACCGGTCATCGGCGCGGTCTCCAAGTGCGCGATCCCGGCCGCGCAGGCCGGCCGCGGCTGCACCGCGAACGACCCGGTGACCCCGGCCGTACGGGCCGGCCTGAAGCCGGGCGACCGGATCGAGTCCTACGACGGTCACAAGATCAAGTCCTACACCGGGCTGCAGGAGCTGATCCGCGCCTCCGGCGGCCGTACGGTGCCGGTGATCGTCCGCCGCGATGGCCACGACGTGTCCCTGACCGTCCCGGTCACCACCAACCAGATGCAGTCGCTCACCGATCCGGACAAGACCGAGACGGTCGGCTTCCTCGGCATCACACCGACCAGCGGTCACGAACGCCAGGGGCCGGGCACGGTCGTCAGCGCGATGTCGGACCTGACCACGCGCACGGTCGGCTCGCTGATCAACATGCCGAAGAAGATGGTCGGCGTCTGGAACGCCGCCTTCAGCGACAAGCAACGCGACCCGAACGGCCCGATCGGCGTGGTCGGCGCGAGCCGCATCGGCGGCGAGATCGCCGCCTCCGACGAGCCCGGCCTGGACAAGCTCGCCTTCTTCCTGATGATGCTGGGCACGGTCAACTTCGCCATCGGCATGTTCAACCTGGTGCCGCTGCTCCCGCTCGACGGCGGCCATATCGCGGGCGCGCTGTGGGAGGCACTGAAGCGTGGCATCGCCCGGCTGGCCCGCCGGCCTGACCCCGGCCACGTCGACGTCGCCAAGGCGCTTCCGCTGACGTACGCCATGGCGGCCGTCATCATCACGATGGGTGCGCTGCTGATCTACGCGGACCTGGTGAACCCGGTACGCCTCAACGGTTGATCGGCCTTACGCTTCGCTGACCTGCTGTTTCCCTTAGGGGCAATCGTCGCCGACGGCCGGAATAGGTCATGATGAGGGCGTACGAACTCGGGGGCCAACGTGGGGGAGTTCTTCGCGCAACGGATTGTTGACACCGGCCGGTTGCCGCTGTTCTGCTTCTTCGTCGCCGTCATCGTCACCTTTGTGGCGGTACGCATCAACGTGCGGCTGATCAGGGCAAAGGTCCGCTGGTGGTTCAAGAATGTGCAGGTCGGCGACCTGCACATCCACCATGTCGTCTTCGGCGTGGTGCTGATGCTCGTCGGCGGCGTGTCGGCACTGTCCATCCCGGACGCCTACACGATCTGGTACGCCGCCGCCGCGAGCGTCTTCGGCGTGGGCGCGGGCCTGGTGCTCGACGAGTTCGCGTTGATCCTCCACCTGCGGGACGTGTACTGGATGGAGGAGGGGCGCGCCTCGGTCGACGCCGTCTTCATCGCGGTGGCGGTGACGGGCCTGATCCTCGTCGGGGTACGCCCGATCGGCTTCAGCGACGTCCACGACCTGGGTCCGGACCGCACCGTCCCGACGGGGGTGTTCGTGCTGGTGCTGGCCAACCTGCTGATCAACCTGGTTTTGGCGATAGTGACGTTGTTCAAGGGCAAGATCTGGACGGGGCTGCTGGGGTTGTTCCTGCCGGTGGTGCTGGTGGTCAGCGCGGTCCGGCTGGCCCGGCCGGGCTCACCGTGGGCGCGCTGGCGCTACCGCGAGGAGACGAGCAAACTCCGCAAGGCCCTACGCCGCGAGGAACGCCTCCGGCGGCCGCTGATCCGCGTCAAGATCTGGGTTCAGGAGTTCATCGCGGGCCGCCACGACCTGATCTCCCAGGATCACCGCTGGCGCCGCCGCTGAGGCGGTCAGAACGCCGCGGTGGCGCGGACGCTGGCGATGGTGTCGGCCTCCGCCGCGGACTTGTCCGGGCGGTATCGTAGGACGCGGGCGAAGCGGAGGGCCAGGCCGCCCGGATAGCGGGGGCTTCGCTGGACCCCGTCGAAGGCGATCTCGACCACCAGCTCCGGCCGGACGTACACCGTCCAGTCGTCGCGCCGGTCCTCCAGGGCGAGGAACTGCTCGGTCTGCCATTCGAGCATCTCGTCGGTCAGGCCCTTGAAGGTCTTGCCCAGCATCACGAAGCCGCCGGACTCCGGGTCGCGGGCGCCGAGGTGCAGGTTGGACAGCTTGCCCTGGCGCCGTCCGTGGCCCCACTCGACGGCCAGCACGACCAGGTCCAGCGTGTGGCGGGGCTTCACCTTGATCCATCCGGCGCCCCGGCGGCCGGCCGTGTACGGCGTGTCCAGGGACTTGACCAGCACGCCCTCGTGGCCGTGGGCGAGTGCGTCCTGGAAGAAGGCGGTCGCCTCATCCGTGGAGGCGGTCACCAGGCGCGGCGTGCGGAGTGGTTCGGGGACGATCTCGGACAGCGCCGCGTGCCGCTCCTCGCCGGGGCGGTCGATGAGGTCGGTGCCGTCGCGGTGCAGGACGTCGAACAGGAACACCGACAGCGGCACGCTCTGCCCGGCGCCGTGGCTCGCCACCCTCGCCGAGGTCACCTGGAACGGGTGCGGGCGGCCGTCCTCGCGCAGGGCGATCAGCTCGCCGTCGAACACGCCGGAGCGGACGGGCAGGGCGCCGAGGGCGGCGACCGCCTCGGGGAGTCGCGGCGTGATGTCGTCCAGCGTGCGGGTGAACAGGCGCACGTCGCCGTCGCGGACATGGGCCTGCACGCGGATGCCGTCGAGTTTCCACTCGACGGCCGCCGGGCTGACCTTGTCCATCGCGGCCTCCACCGAGGGGGCGCTCGCGGCCAGCATGGGTTTCACCGGACGGCCGACCTCCAGGCCGAACGCGCCCAGACCCTCGCTGCCTGACGTGAGCGCCGCGGTGGCCACCGCGCCGAGGGAGCCACGGAACATCACCGCGCGGCGTACCTCCGGCGCGGGCACCTTCGCCGCGGCGGCGATGGCGTCGGCCATGACCCCGTCGAGGGCGCCCTGCCTCAGCTCGCCGGAGAGCAGGCGGAGGAGGAAGCCGTGCTCCTCGGCCGTCGCGCGGGCGAAGAGCTCGGCGAGAAGGGCTTTCCGGGTGGCTACGGAACCCTTACCCGAAATCTGGCCGATCGCGGTGAACGCGGCGTCGATCTCGGTCACCGTGAGGGTCGCCTGGGCGGCGGGAGACGGGAGTCGGCGAAGGGCCGCCCAGCCCACGCCGATCTGGCGTTGGGGCAGCTCACCGGACAGGTAGGCGACCGCGATGGCCACCTCCTCCGGGTCCGCCCGGCGCAGGCAGTCGGCGAGCAGTTCGCGCTTGGCGAGCCGGGCCGACGTCGCCGCCACCGCGCGCGAGGTCTCGGCGATCTCCGTAAGCAGCACATTCGCATTCTGACTCCTGGGACCGACAATCGATACGACCGCCTTGCACCGGAGGAACCAAGGAGCGGCATGGCCACCCGTCACAGAGCGGCGGCGTCACCCCCATCGACCGAAAGGGAGTCTGGATCAGCGGCACGGCCGCCGGTTACCTTCTCAACGAGCGAGCATCCCGGCTCGGCCGGGGAGTGGGGAGAGGGATTGGGTCTGCCGCGTCTGCCGGAGCCGTTCCACCGGGTGTACTCCCCGCCGGAGGCGCCCAAGGTGAAGGCGCGCCGGTCGGGTGTCGTCGGGGCTGTCCTGGCGGTGCTCGCCGCGGTGGCGCTGACCGCGATGGGGGTCTTCGCCTTCGCCCGCGGCGGAGCCCGTCCGAAGGTCGAGTCCACCGTCGCCGACCCGCCGGCACGGCCCAGGGCGTCCGCGACGGCGAGTCCCGCGCAGCCGGCCCAGCCGGCGACGTTCGCCACGATCCCGGGCGCCTGTGACGTGCTGCCGCCGGCCACGGTCCGCAGGTTCGTGCCGACGGACGCCCCGGCCGTCGACAAGATGGGCGCCGAGACCGCAAGCGTGTGCAAGTACTCCCTCTCGGGAGGCCACCGCTACCGCGCCGTCCAGGTCGACGCCCGCGCCTTCCTTCCCAAGTACATGCACGAGCAGGCCACCAGCATGACGATCTGGTCGTACGAGGCGCAGTGGAAGCAGGCGGTGAAGGACCTCACGCCCGACACCCGTTCGCTGCGCCGCATCGACGGTCTGGGCGACGGGGCGTTCGAGCGGTACTGGATCGACCGGGACGTGCACGTGGCGGTGGGCGAGGCGACGGTCCGCTACCGCAACGTCGTCCTCCGCATGCAGTACACCGAAGAGCAGCCGCCGGCGTCGGGCCGGGCGGCCAGCGAGCAGCGATGCCTCGCCGCGGCGATCGCCGCGGCCCGGGCCGGTCTCCCGGCTTTCCGCTAGGCGGAAGGCGTTGGGGACGCCGACGAAAGTCTCATAAGGTGCGAAGCATGCGTGATGTTGTCGTCTGTTCTCCCGTCCGCACTCCCGTCGGCCGGTTCGGTGGCGTCTTCCGCGACGTCGGCGCCGCGGAGCTGGCCGCCACCGTGATCCGTGCCCTCGTCGACCGCACGGGGATCGAGCCGGCCGAGGTGAGCGACGTCATCCTCGGCCACTGCTACCCGAACGGGGAGGCGCCCGCCATCGGCCGCGTCGCCGCGCTCGACGCGGGGCTGCCGGTGGAGGTCGGCGGGATCCAGATCGACCGGCGCTGCGGCTCCGGGCTGCAGGCGGTGATCAACGCGGTCATGCAGGTGGCGACCGGCGCGAGCGACGCGGTCATCGCGGGTGGCGCCGAGAGCATGAGCGGAGTCGAGTACTACGCCGACGACCTGCGCTGGGGCCGTCCCGGCGCGGAGATCAAGTTCGTCGACCGGCTGGCGCGCGCCCGCGTCACCGCGGGCGGCCGCGACCACCCGGTGCCCGGCGGCATGCTGGAGACGGCGGAGAACGTCCGCGCCCAGTACGACATCGGCCGGGACGAACAGGACGAACTCGCCCTACGCTCGCACCGGCTGGCGGTCGCGGCGCAGGAAGAGGGGCGGTTCGCCGACGAGATCGTCCCCGTCGAGGTGTCCGACCGCAAGGGCACGCAGGTCATCGACCGCGACGAGCACCCCCGCGCCGACACGTCCCTGGAACGCCTGGCGGGACTGCGGCCGGTGATGCGCGTCGACGGCGCGACGGTCACCGCGGGCAACTCCAGCGGGCAGAACGACGGTGCCGCCGCCTGCCTCGTCACGACCCGCGAGAAGGCGGACGCGCTCGGGCTCACCCCGCAGGCACGGCTCGTGTCGTGGGCGGTGGCCGGCGTGCCGCCGCATCTCATGGGGCTCGGGCCGGTGCCCGCCACGGCCGAGGCCCTGCGCCGGGCCGGGCTGAGCCTGGACGACATGGACCTGATCGAGCTCAACGAGGCGTTCGCCGCCCAGGTGCTCGGTGTCCTGCGGGAGTGGAAGCTGCCCGACCTGGGCCAGCTCAACGTCAACGGCTCGGGCATCTCGCTCGGGCATCCGGTGGGGGCGACCGGCGCCCGCATTCTCGCCACCCTGCTCTACGAGCTGCGCCGCCGTGAGGCGCGCTACGGCCTGGAGACGATGTGCATCGGCGGCGGGCAGGGCCTGGCGGCGGTCTTCGAGCGGGTCGCCTGACGGACTCCTCCGAGACGGGAATAGCGGCGCGGCCGAAGGCGATGGACTCTGGGTGGAACCCCTCAAGCTCGTACGCCGTCGCGCGCAGCCGAAGGCCCTGCTCGTCGGCCGGCTGACGGCGACCGCCACCGCGTCGTACCTCATCGCCCTGCTCGTGCCCGGCACCAGTGCCAGGCCGACGCTCGCGCCGCTGACCGCACTGCTCGTTCTGCAGGTGAGCCTGTACCGGACGCTGCGCAGCGCGGGGCAGCGGATCGGCAGCGTGGTCGGCGGCGTGCTGGTCGCCGTCGTGCTCGCCTGGGCCCTCGGCTTCACGTGGTGGAGCCTGGGCCTGGCCATCGGGGCCGCGCTCGCCCTCGGGTACCTGCTGCGCCTGGGCGAACACGTGCTCGAGGTGCCGATCAGCGCGATGCTGATCCTGTCGCTGCCGACCGGCGTCAACGCCACCGAACGTGTGGTGGAGACCCTGATCGGGGCCGCCACCGGGCTGATCGCCGGCCTGGTCCTGTCGCCCCTGCGCGTCCAGCCCGCCGAGGAGGCGGTCGAGGACCTCGGCCGTGAGATGGGCGGGCTGCTCGACGAGATGGCCGAGGGCCTTCGCCGTGTCCCGTCCCACGAGGATGCCGTCGGCTGGCTGAACCAGGCGCGGAGACTCGGCAAGGAGCTGAGCCGGGTCGACCGCGCGCTCGGCGACGCCGAGGACAGCATCCGGCTCAATCCCCGCGCGACGGGACTCCCGCACGCGTCCGTGGTGCTCCGTACGGGCCTGGAGTCCCTGGAGCACGTCTGGGTGAACATCCGCGTCCTGTCGCGCTCCATCGCCGACAGCACACGTGGTCCGGACGACCCGGTGTTCGGGCGCGTCGCACAGGAACATCTCGCGGGCATGCTGCGGGAACTCGCGGAGGCCATGCGCGCGTACGGCCGCATGATCAGGTCCGAGGTCGCGGGCGACACGGGCGACGTGGACAGCGAGCTGAGGAAGAGCCTGGGTCGCGCCGAGCGCCACCGCGACCGCCTCGCCGAGGCACTGCTGGGGATGTCCACCGGCGATCCCGCCGAGTGGTCGCTCCGCGGCGAGCTGCTGGTCCACCTCGACCGCCTCGTGAACCAGCTCCGTGTGGAGCACCGCACGCGCGTCCGGCAGGACCGGACACACGGCCGCCCGACCCGGCGCCTCCCGGTCCGTGGCACGCCCCGCGGCTCCGGCCGGCCGAACGGCCACGGTGATGGCGCTCGCGGGCGGCGGGTGAGGAAGGAGACCCGGCGCACCCGGCGGCTGGATTCGGGCCGCAACCGGCGCCATGACAACGCCGCCTGAGCCGAGATCCGCCGAGAATTAGGGCGGCATTTCTGGACGCAATTTCGGAAAAGCGGCATGTGTTCGCTATGAGGCGCGGTTCCGGTGGCCGGAACCGCGCCGGCCATCGGGCGAACCCCGGCCGGACCGCTCAAAGCCTGTCGCGGAATGTCGCGCCGTGTCGCAATGACGAACCACCGGAAACGCCGGAGGCAGGCGCCTGTCGCCGCCTACCGGCCACAACGGCCTTTTGCGTAACGACCCGCTTAGGCGTCATCAAAGCCGGACAACAAACGCTAATCCACTGCTCGCGGTGGACGAAATCGGCCGTTTTCCTAAGCCGTATGATCTGCACCGTAATCATTAGCTCAAGAGGATAGTGATCTTGGTCGTACTGCCCGCATTGCGGGAATGAGGGGGGCGGTGGCGATGCCGGCAGCCGGGAGGAGTCCGGGCTGCCGCTGACATCAAGGGGGGACCCATGAGGGTCAAGACTATGACCCTGACAACCGCTTCAGCGGCCGCACTGACCATCGGCTTGGCCTCACC
>JAOPYG010000337.1 GCA_025964685.1 Actinoallomurus sp.
AGGTCAGGAACTCGGCGTTCTGCAGCTCCCCGTAGAACGGCGACCGCAACCCCCAGTCCCCGTCGTTGTAGTACGCCTTCCCGACGCTCCGCCCCTCCGCCGAACGCACGTCGTGCCAGCGCGGACCCTGGGGCGCCGCGTCCTCACGGATCCACCCGGGCGCCTGGCTCGCGACCCGGTTGACGTACTCGCTGCTCGGGTAGACGTGGCGCGAGTGGTGGGAGTGGTGCGCGAACCTCCGCAGGGCGCTGATCACCCCATCGGCGCGCCGCCGCAGGTCGGCCAGGTCACCACGCCTCGACCGCACCAAGGACGGACCCCGATACTCGGTGACGGCGTGCTTGATCGCCTCGATCGCGGCTCTCACCCGCCGGGCGGCGGGCCGATCCGCGTACTGAATGAACTCGCTCAACGCCAGGACGGCATCGGCCTGCACGTTGGTGGTCACGTCTCCGCGGAAGATGGGAGCGCTGACCGCCTCTGGTGCCCTTCGCGCGGCCGTGTCCAGGAAGCGGCGAACATCGGCGACGATGTCGCCACGGCGGGACGCCCGGTGAGCACTGACCGCGCTCACCGCCTCGATCAACGCCGCGACATACTCTCGGCCCTCGACCGTGGTGCCGTTACGTGCCGCCCGCTCGGCCACGTAATACGCCCACCGCGCAAGATCGGCGAACTGCCGGAACGTGCGCTCGACCGTGTCAAGAAGCTGCTCGTCGGCACCGAGATGGCGCATCTCCAGCAATATCTGATCGATGTCGAGCGTGTAGTCAGGTTCGGCGTAGTTGACCCGGACGACCATCGCGTCTTCCTGGTTGACCCTGACGCGAACCCGCTCCGGGGGCAGAAGCATGTTGTCGACGTAGTCGCCGAGGGTCATCTCTGCGTTGGCCAGCGGGTACTGGAACAGCCGGCGCGGGCGTACTCCAGGCGCGCGCCGCCTGCGCTCGTAGGCGCCGATGTGACGGCCGAGTCGTTCCCGGATGGCGTCCTCCAGCATCGCCCGGATCCGGTCGCGGTTCCGCTCGAGGAACGCAGCGTCGTCGTCCCGAAGTGACCCCCGGACGCCCGCGAACGAGGTACGCAGGGCACCCAACACCTCGTTCTTCGCCATTTCCTCCGAGTCGACCACATAGACGTGGGTCACGGCGATCGCGTGCGTGTGCAGAAGTGTCATCGCCCCCCGCACGTCGCCGACCCCGGGCACGTACTCCATCGCCGGAACCGCGAACCGGCCGACGCGACGCCCCACCCGCTCGTCCAGGTACGTCCGCGTCATTTCACCGGCGAACCGGAGCCCGGCCCGCAGGTACCTCTTGATCTCCGTGGGCTCCGCGTACCTCTCGGCGGACAGCAGGAAGGTCGGTGTGGTGGCGAGCGGGAGTCCTTCGGTGAGTTGCGGGTACGCCGTGGCGGCGAATCCGACCGCCCGGAAGACGGACAGGTCGTCGGCGTTCCTCCCGAACTCGTAGGCGGGATCGTCACCGAACAGGTCCCTCACCGAGGTGCCGCGGAAACCGGGCCCGCCGGCGCCGTTCCGCAGCCTCACCGCTCCGCTCAGCCGCCTGAGCGCATCACGAACGCCGGCGGCGACCACCGCGGGGTCGTACCGGATGCCCTGCTCGGCCCGGTGCACCTCCTCCGGCAGGGTGGTGATTTCGATGATGTTGACCGCAACCGTCGTCACCTTCCCTCGCCTGGACTCCCTGGCCGCCCGTAGCGTAGTGAAGTAGCGGCCGCCGGCGAGGTAGAGCTCCGCGCCGTCGGTCCCCACCTCCACACCGGTCGTACGGTTGCGGACGAGAAGTTCCTCTCCCCGGAAACACGCGGCGCTGTGGCCGTGCACCACATACGCCCCCACCTCGAGCTCCTGGCCCTGCGCGCGGTAGACCCGATCGAGCGACGGAAGCAGCAAGCCGTCCCGCATGGTCATCGCCTGTGTCAGGGCATCCGGCGACACCGCGCGGCCGGTCGCGTCCGCGACGATCACCCGAGCGTCGATCACGGGCGCCGGCGGGTCCTCCCCGACGTGACGCACCCGTTCCCCCAGCCGCGCCTGCGTCTCCACCCACAGCAGAACCCCGTCCTCGTTCCGCAACGCGAAAGCATGACCTGGACCGGCCGGCGACAGCACCAGTACGAACGCCGTCACGCCGGGCCCCAGCTCGTCCACCTGCCGTTCGATGTCCGCCGTCGAACCGAACGGGCGCCAGTCACCGCCCGTGGCCGCCGCCAGCTCATCCTCCGGCCGGGTCGACCCGACCGTGAAGTCGTCACGTGCCACCGCGGTACCGCCGTACAGCTCCCGCCGCAACGCCTCCAGCCGGACCGCGCAATCCGCCGCCGTCCCGTCATACGGCGGCAGCACCGGCGGCGCCAGCCGCTCCTCCAACCGCCCGCGCGGGTCGGGAAGGGCGAGATCTTCGGGGCCGTACGGAGGCGGGGCCTCGGCGGCCGAAGCATCGGACTCATAAGCGGGCAGTTCCTCGTACCCCGGCTCACCGAAGGCAGGCCTGGGTGCGGAGGGAGGGGCCGGGGCGGCGTAGAGATTGCGCAGACGCGCCAGGTCGAGGGAATCGATCAGCTCCTGGTCGCGGATGCCGTCCGAGGGACGCAGTTCCTCGTGGACCCACGCGTACATCCCCGAGGATCCGTGGTTGAAGGCCCTGGACAGCCGGTCGCCGCCGATCCCTGCCACGTGGGCGGCCCAGAGAACCTCGAACATCGACAGACGCGCCGGGTCCGCCTCGCGGGGCAGGACATCCGTCATCAGCCCTGCCATGAGCGCCTTCAGGAACAACGGCCAGTCGCCATCGGCGAGCCCCAGCTCCCGATACGCCAGCATCAGCCGCACCGGAAGTTCGAGTGGCTGATCGCTCAGCAGGTAACCGAGCCGCTCCCCTCCCAGCTCGCGCCGCGTCTCCGCGTCGAACGAGGTGTCGCCGATGGCCCGGCCGTCCAGCTCCGAGAGCAGGAGCCGCATCCTCGCTCCGAAATCGGCGGTATGCCCGGCGAGCACCTTGCCGGATGGGCCCTCCCCCAGGTGCTTTCGCGCGGCCTGGGCGTCCGCCCATTCGTGGAAACGGGCCTGGATCCGGCCCGCGGCCGCGATCACCTCCCGGTTGCCGAAGGCCCGGGCGGCGGCGGCCTCGTAGCGCGCGGCGGACGAAGCCCAATCCGGGTTACCGTGCAGAATCCGGTACATTCCCCTCACCCGGGCACCGAGCAGGGCGGAGCGCCGGAGCACCGGAGCGACGCGGCCGCCGGACCGCTGAGAGGGCGGCGCGCCGTACCGCCGGTCGTTCGCCGAAAGCAGCACTGCGTTCACGGTGTTCGGTGCCGGGGGCGCCGGCGCCGGGGGGTCGCCCAGCTGCTCGCGGAGCTCGCCTGTCAGCTGCTCGAGGTCCGCCGCCGCGCGGGCCTGTGGTTCCACCCTCATGGCGCGCTCGGCCGCTTCTTCCACCTCGTTCGCCCGGGAGGTGGTCGCCTTGGTGTCGGCCCGTGGAAGGCCATCCAGATTCAGCTCCGGGTCTTGGGCCCTGAGCTGTTCGGCCCTCAGCCACTCCTCCGCCCCATCGCGGATGAACGAGACAAGTGAGGAATGCAGCCGTCGCAGGTACCCGGCGGCGGGCCCGGACGCCTGGAACTCCGGGGACGGGTCGCGGAGCGTACCGTCCGGGGACAGGTCCAGCGACGAGACGTGGGTCTCCGGCGCAGGCGCCCCCGCAAGGCGCCCGGATGGATACGCGGTCCAGGCGATCCGCCCATCCTGGTTCATCGCGACGTACCGCATCCCCGGCTCGTCGACGGTGACGAGTGAGATGGCGCCGGGACCGGCCGCCGCCAGGTCGCTCTCCAGGCGCGCGATCGACTCGGCACCGCTCCACAGACGGGACGCATGCCCGACACGCGGTGTGAGCACGGCCCGCTCGTCCTGCGCCATGGCCTCGAGGCGATCGTCGATCGCACCGATCTCGGCCTCGTCCCAGCGGCGGTCCGCCCCATCGTCCGTACGCCGCAGGTCGTGCAGGAAGCGTGCGGCTTCGTCGGCATTGGCCTGGGCGCGTTCGATCGACTCAGGCTCCGGCCGATCCTGACCGTTCAGCCAGTCGGCCTCGTCCGTCCAGAACCGGTGGGCGTCGGACGCGCGCTCCACGATTTCCGCCAGGCCAGGGTCCAGGTCACGCGGGTCTGCCGGCTCCTCAGTTGAGCTTTCCGGTGGGGGGCCCTCCAGGTTCAGCTCCGGGTGTTGGGCCCTGAGCTGTTCGGCCCTGGGGACGGGCAGCATTCCGACGAAGCCGTTGGATATCGGGATGGTGACGGAGTGGCCTCGCGGGCCGGTGATGATCCAGGTGGCGTCGAAGAGGTAGTAATCGAAGGGGCCGTCATACTGACGGTTGTATTCGACGTAGTCCCCGGTCGAGTTGGCCTTGACGCGTACTTTCTTGGTGCCCCGGTCGATGCTCCCTCCGGGATCGAGCAGGGAGCGTTCGGCGCCGTCTACCAGGGGTTCACCCACCGGATGGCCGAGCTCGAAATCGAAGCCACCGCTCCAGCCACGGCGGCCTTCCTCCGTTTCGCGTTCCGGCTCCTCCGCGTCCTCGGGGAAGTTGAACGCCGTGTAGCCGCCGCGAGTCAGCCACCGAGCTCTGGTCGGCACCAGCTGGACGGTGAGATGGGTTCCGTCCAGCAGCCCGATGGGGTAGGTGCCCAGGAGTAGCGGAAAGATGTTGGCGCGCAGGTTGCGCTCTTTGAAGGCCAGATCCACCGTCAGGCCGTCCGTGGTGTCCGGTGCGAACTCCGGGGCGATGGGCGCGACGCCTCGTGCTATCGCCTGGCGGTCGAGGCGGCGCCAGGGGATCGCGGCAGCGGCAGCCCGCGCCGGCAGGTATTCCGCACCGGGCATCGACAGCCCATGGGCGTCCTTGGCGAGGGCCTTCGCGAGAGGCGACGGCGGGGGGGCGGGAGTCCGGGAGATGATCGTCCGGCCGGGCTTGGCCGGTGTCACGGTGGGCGCGGTCGTGGTGGTGAGGTGCGTGGGTACCAGCACGGCCGCCCGGGCGGCCACGTCACGGGTCACCGGTGCGGTCTGGCCGGGCGGGAACATGCGATGCCACAGCCGGCGGCTTTCGCCGAGGGAGATTACCTCTACCAGCTCGGACGGGGCTTTGACGACCTGCCAGGCACGGCGGGCCAGCTCGCTCGATGAGTAGCTGCGGAAGACCTCGACGCGGAATGTGCCGGTATGTGCGAACTCTTGGGACGAATCGGTGGCGATGGCACGTCGGATATCGCGCTGGATCCTGTTCGAGCCGACCTTGAGGGCGTTGCTGCGCTCGTATCCCCCATGCCCTCCGAAGGCCGGCCGGAACCCCTTGGGGGCCGTGGCCCACCGGCCGTGCGCGAATCCGAATATCCGGCCGGCGCGATCGCGGGTACGGCTCTTGCCGGTCTGGACGAACCCCTGGCCGCCGGTGGTCACCCGGACATCGGGCCGGGGCCGCGTGTAGTCCACTGACTCGTCCACGACCGTGACCCGGATACCGGTGTTCACGGTGCCGCCCAGTTGAGCGGGCATCTTGAGATAGTCCCAAAGAGTCCGATCGCGCCAGAAACGGGCCGGGGTCTTGAAGATCTGGTGCACGCCGCCCTTACGGGCGATGCCGTACTCCGCGCGGAACGCCTCCTCGAAGAAGGCCGCCTGCACCGCGTTGAGTACGTCGGGGTCGGTCTGCTCTCCGAGGATCTCCTCGATCGCGTCCAGCACGCCGTCCGCGCTGACGCGCTCGACATAGCCCACCGCCATGCCCAGGTCGGGGTCGAGGTAGTACCGCTCGCCGTCCTTGACCGGCAGGTCCTTGCGTCCTCCGGGCGGTTCTGGAAAGCCGTGGTCGGCGGCACGTATGTACGGCGCGAGCAGTTCCATCCCTCGGTTGATCTTCACACCGCGGCTGGTCGTGTAGGAGAACGGGCGAGATGGCCGTCGGCGCCGGCCCGGAATCGGGACTCGCCTGAGACGCGATGGCCGGCGCCAGCGCCGGTACTCGATCACGTAGACCGCATCGGCGCCGGCCTGCTCGCTGTCCCCCGAATACGTGCCCAGGCTGAGGTCCAGGGCACCACCCAGATCACTGGTGTGCCGACCGCGGGCAGCGCTGCCGCCGCCCGTGACGCCGCCCGTCACCTGGCTGGTCGACTTCTGGCTGGTCGTCAGCCCCCCTTCGGCACCGGGAGCCTTACCGATGCGGAACACCGCAGCGGGCCCGCCTTCGGCCTCGACAGTGTCGACGACGCCGTCCTCTTCACCGAAGCGGAGGTCCGCCTCGGTGTACTGCTCCAAGGTGGCGCCCTCGATCGTTTCCTCATGGACCGGGTTGAAGGCACGCAGCCGGATCCGGGCTTCCTGCCGCCATCCCTTGGTCGGCGGCAGCGGGATGACCAATGCCCTCTTCCTGAGCATGGTCCGGCTCTGCGCCTCCAGGAAGTTCTGCATACCCGTGCGCAAGATCCGCTCGAGCACGCCGTACCGGCGACCGGAGGGCACGATCTTGGCCAGCACCTGCTGGAACGGGTCCGCCTTCTCCCCGACCCAGGAGACCCCGTAGGACGCGGCGATCATGTCAGCGAGTTGCTCCGACACCACACTCGTGGAGGTCAGACCGACCCGGATGCCCGAGAGACCCTTGATGTTCAGATCCAGCTCCGGGGCGTCCTCGCTGCCCGGCCGCGCGGCCAGCCGCCGAAGACCGTCCGCGTCCAGTGGTCCCTTGACCACCGTGACGTCACCGAACTCCAAGATCTTGTCAGCGGAGATCGGTGTCTTCGGCAGATGCGCGTCCGAGACCAAGACCGCGATCGAGTACTGGTCCCCCGACATCTCCCGCACCTGGGCCGCGATCACGCCCCGGTCCGGCGTACGGGTGGTGACGGTCAGCCGGTGAGCGGCTTCGTACTCGAATCGCGTCACCGGGCCGAAGGTCTTTTCGCGGCGATACTCCTTCACGCCGGTAGCGTCAATGATCTTGCGCAACCAGGCGCGGTCACCGCCGAACTTCAAGACGTTCAGATCCAGGCTGAACATCGCCTTCAGCCTGATGCGGAACCGGATGTTGAAGCCGCCGCCAAGTCCCCAGCCCTTCTTCTGTGTGCTGGTCAGCGACGTGACGCCCTTGTGCTGCAGATCCAGCGAGACGTCGTTCTCGGCCACCGGGTCGCGGCGCAGGGCACGCAGTTCCGTGTCCAGCACGGCGGTGAAGGTGTAGCCACCGATCGTGAACTCATGACTGACGCCACCATCGATCAGGGCCGGAGAGCCACCGCGCCCGCCGGGCACCGCGAATTTCATGGTCAGCACCCGGGCCAGGTGCTGGCGAGCATCCGGCGAAAGCCTGCCCGCCACACCGGCCGAACGCATCTGGTGCTTCAGCGCGTTGTCGATCTCCCGGTAGATGTGCTCCGCACCCGGCATCTCACGTACGATTCCCCGGCCCAGCCCCTTTCGGGCGGCGAGCGCGATGGGCTCGCGGGGGTGTACCACGTGGTGCCACGGCCGGAGCGGACCACGGACACCGCCGTCCCCATCGATGACGAACCGCTTCTCCGGCGGCCGTACCGGTGCCCGCTGTTCCTCGCCGTCCACGGCCCCCAACCGCCTACCGTCGGCGGCCACCACGTCGATCTCCGGGGTGGCGATCAGGGTGGCGATGACCCGGCTCAACGGATCCGCCTCCGCTCCGGCCGGAGACTTGTCCAGCCGACGTCCCATCACGTCGCTGAGCTGCACCTGCGGAAGGCCGCCCTCCTCCAGGAAGTCGGCGATCGGCTGCAGACCGGCGTCACGCAGGGACTGCTCGAGAGCTTGGTACGGGTCGTGGATCTCCGCCGCCTCCGAGGGCCGCGGAACGCTCGGGTTGGGCACGTACCCACGGGGTTCCCGGACCCCGGTCTCCAGCTTCTGCATGAAGATGGCGCCGCCCACCTGGGCTGCGTCGTCGAGCACGTACCGCCAGGGCGCGTCGACGGGATTCTCCGCGTGCACCACCACGCTGTGACCGTCATCGTCCAGCAGTACCCAAGTGACGTTGTCGTGCCCGAACAACGGCCGCCAGGCCTGTGATGTCAGCAGCCGATGGCGCACCCCTTGGTGGTGCAGTGAGGGGGGAACCACGATTTCCACCGGTCCCCCGTCGGCCAACGTCACTAGATCGCCGGCACCACGCACCCCGGTGGCCGCGAACGGCGCGGACGGCGTCCTCCCGTCGGATGCCGCCGTGAGCCAGGCCATGAAGCCGTTCCGTTGCCGAGGCCGCGGCGCCGGCAGCTCCGGTGCCGTCCTTGCCGGGTCGGCGGGCGCGGCGAACTCCTCCGGCTCCACCAGCCCGGACCCGGTGGGCCTTCCCCCCAGTGCGTAACGTTCGAATTCCTTGGCGTGTGCGCGGCCCATGGCCAGTTCACCGGTGACCAGCTCGGTGTAAACGATGTCGCCCTTGTTGGAATTGATCCGCACGGTCATCTGGTACTCGGTCTGGTAGCGCACCAGCCGGTCCTTGCGCATCGTCGCGTACTTGGCCTGGCCCTCCAACGCGACGCTCTGTCCGTGCTCACGCGAGGACTTCATGATCGGCACATCGAAGCTCGGTGTGGCCAGATGGTGACCGATCTCTACGCCCAGTGCGATGCCCGGAGTGACGCTGGCTCCGCCTGATCGCTCACCGCCGTCGGTGATCAGCGTCGTGGCAGCGATGTCGTTGCGGAGCAGTACCTCCTGCTCGGTGGTGGTCACATAACGGACGCTGTGCGGTGCTCCTGACACTTCCAGGTGCCCGTTGAAATCAGGCGACCAGCGCGACACCTTCTCACTGATCACGTTGGACACCCAGCTGTCGGTGAGCCACCACTGGCTCCGGCCCTTGAGCGTCTGCTCGTTGAAGTACTCCTCGGCGACCTCCTGCTGGATCTCATCGACCGCCGCTTCGGGCAGGCCGAGCTGCTCCAGTACACGGGCGAACCCGGTCAGCAGCTCGTCCGGGATCATCGCGTTCACCGCGTGATCCAGCCCCTGCAACACCGTGGGGGCGACCACACTCAGCGTCGGATGCCCACCCTCGCCACCGGCCGTCGAAGGATCGGTAAGAGCCTCCGCGCCAGAGGAGTAGATCGTCGGGAACGACAGCCGTGCCGTGCCCGGAAGCAGAAGGCCGGGGAGTGGCCGCCGGTTGAGGGTGGCCCTGACCCGGATCCGGCCGCGGTGGACGTGCATGTCGTTGGCGATGACGCGGGTACCGGACTGGACTTCCATCGCGATGCTGCGCCCGGAGGAGTATCCGCTCTCCGAGGTGACCTTCAGAGACGGTGAGACGTGTGACAGCGAGCCATGAGCCACGAAGAGCAGCGCCTCGAGCGCGCCGGTCCTCGCTCGGTGAACGTGCTCGGATTCACCCTCTTCATAAGAGGTGTCGACGTACTTACTCAGATAGTTCTGGAAGCCAGGATCGGCCGGCTCATCGCCCGGCGGCTCGTAGGCCAGGTCCTCGGCCGCGAAACTCAGCTTGACCCGCGTGTCCCCGACGACGATCAGCTTGCCGTGTCTCAGCAGCTTGTCCCAGACCTTCGGGTCGTCCTCCTCCAGCAGGTCCAGGATTTGCCTGCGCACCTTGGAGGCGATATCCGTGTCCAACCCACGGGTCATGGTGTTGGCCCACCGCCTCACCGACGCATTCACCAGACCCGAAACCGAGGCCACGGAGCCATCACCGAGCCCGCCGAGCGCCGCGTACCACGGCACCTGAGGATCCTCGGACGGCCTTGCGACGCCGCCGTCCTCAGGCCCGCTGTGCTCTGAACCACCCTGCTCTGAACCACCGTGCTCCGAGTCGACGGTGTCGACCAGATCGCCGCCCTCGTCGTCGGCCCACCGGACGTGCTTCGACGGGGCGGTGCGCACGTCCTCGGGCGCCGGGCCGGCAGCGGTGGTCGGTGCCGGCGTCGTCGGTGCCGGGGGGTCCCCCAGCTGCTCGCGAAGCTCGCCTGTCAGCTGCTCGAGGTCCGCCGCCGCGCGGGCCGGTGAGTCCACCCTCATGGCGCGCTCGGCCGCTTCCTCGACCTCGTTCGCCCGGGAGGTGGTCGCCTTGCTGTCGGCCCGTGGAGGGCCGTCCAAGTTCAGCTCCGGGTCCTGGGCCCCGAGCTGTTCGGCCCCGCTCGCCTCATCGGCGGTGACGGAACGGCCCGGGTCCCGCCCTTCGGCCGTGGCAAGCCGGCTGAGCCGGTCGGTGGTCGACCGTACGTCGTGGTCGGTCCAGGCCGGGCTGCCCGGACCGCCGCGCGCGGTGTCCTGCAGCAGCCGGAGCGCCTCTTCGGCGCTCTCCTCGTTCAACTGTGCCTGATGCGCCCATTCCGACAGCGCCAAGTCACTGCCGAGCGGGTCTTCGGCGTTCCAATGGTCGTGCCGCCGCTCCGCCTCCCACTGCCAGAACTCATGGGCGTCGGCGGCGCGGTACAGGAGCCCCGGCAGAGCCGGGTCGATCGCGCCCAGCCGCCCGCCGCGTGCGTCGATCTCGGCGTTGAATGCCTGCTCGAACGACTGCTGGCGAGCGGGAGCGGCCAGGTAGAGCCGGCCCATGTCGGTGTAGGTGAGGCGGTAGGCGTCCGCCTCGGCACGCTGCGCGGGCGACAACAGCCCGTTGCGCTGGGCGACGGCGGCGCTGAAGTAGCGGGACCGTGACGTGGTCCGGTCGAAGACCCACAGCGCGCCGCTACCGTCCGGCCTGGTCTGTTCGGGGTCGAAGGGATACGCGTCGCCGTCGGGGCCGATCCACATCTGGTCGACGGTGCCGTCGGACCGGGTGACGTCCACCCGTACGTGTGACTGCAGCGCGGACGCGACGTCGCGGCCCACGTTCGCCAGGTCCAGTGCGAGGACCGCCACTTCCCGTGGCAGTGCCACCGGAGCGTCGGACGGAGCACCCGGCCGTTCGGCATGCCACGCGTTCACCTGGTTGATCATCTCGAGCGTGGCCTGCGCGATGGATTCGGCCGAGTCGGCCGCGCCGCCGACTATCCGTCGCGCGTCGAGCTGGAACCGGTAGTCGCGGAGTGCGCGGGGCGGCTCGACGGTCGGATCGATCTGCCGCGCCGCGGCCAGATCGGCCTGCATGGTCCGTACGGCCCAGGGCAGCACCGCAGCGTAGGTCTGCGCGGCGAGGGTCTTCGTGTCAGCCGTGAGCACGATCGGCCGGTCACCGCCGCCGTGCGTACGGATGTGGCGGGCCACGCCCTGGTAGGCCCGCTGCGGGTCCAGGCGATCGTGGGCGGCGCCGCCCAGGAGGGGGGCAAGGTCGAACACAGGCGCCTGGGCCATCGACGGCCACTGTGGCAGCCGCGGACGGATCTCGGCCTTGGCCGCGGCGATGCCGGCGCGCAGGTCGTCGATCTCGTCCTGATAGTGGTGCGTATAGACCTCGCCGTGGATGGGATGGCTCTGGTAATCGCCGGCGCGCTTGGGAGCGCGGAACAGGCGGTGCAGGAACTTGACACCGGACGATCGGCCCTGCCAGCGGAACTTGACCTGGTAGAGGGGGTTCTGTTCCTTGCCGTGCCCCTCGTCGCGCTTGTTCTCAGTGCTGGCGACGCTGTCGTTGAAGGCGGTGTTGCGGCCGTGCGTCGTCCCGAGGGCGTACGTGTCCGGCTGCCCGTCCGGTTGCCCGACCGGGCCGGAGCCGATCAGCGAGAACTCCGCCGTCGCGCGTGTGTGGTCGGTACTGGCGCTGACGGTGGTGCCGCTCTGGTGCTTGCTGTACCGGCCGACACCGGCTCCCTCGATCCGGCTGAGCACCTCCATATCGAGCAGATCCCCACCCAGCGACACGTTGGCCCGCTCGCTCGACGTGCCCGGATCGAACAGGCCGCCGGCCATCTTGTAACCGCCGCGATCGGTCGTCTCGGGCAGATGGCCGATTAGATGCAGGCGCGACAGCAGCACCGGCAGGGACCGGCTCGACCGGGTGTTCGGGCCGCCGACCTTGGTGCCGAGCAGCCTGGACACGCGCGGGGTCTTGAACATCCGGTACACCATCTGGTGGGCGATCGGCCGCGCGTCGTCGAGCGTCGTGCCTGCGACGAAGCCGTTGCCCGGCAGCTTCGGCAGCGGCCTGAGGTCGGGCAGCGGACGCGGGCCTCGTTCCTTACGGGACCGCACGATCGAATCCGGAATCTGAAGCTCCAGCGTGCCCGGTTCGGTTTGGCCACTGGTGGCGCTGTGCCGGGTCCAGCGATCGAACATCTTCAGCAAAAGGTTGTTCAGGGGACGGCCGGACATGTCCAGCCGCTGCACGTGGATCTCCATCACGTACCCGGACTCGTGAAGATCGTGTCCGCCGAAGTCGCCGGTCGTCTGTTCCTTGACGATGGTGTCGGCCCGGGTGGTGCCTCGGTGGTGCCCCTCGGAGGTCTTCAGGTTGATGTTGTCGGAGGCGGTGGTCGTCTCGGTACCGCCGGTGGCGAGCTTGAAGAAGGTGAATCCCTGCGAGCCGTCCCGGGAGTTGGACTGGCCACCGGTGGTGTAGCCGTGGTGGTACACCTCGATGCCGGTGTTGGGCACATGGTCGATTCTGACCGGCGTCGAGGTCGAGGTGGAGGGGATCCTGATGGTCACCTTCACGTCGTCCGACAGCAGCCAGCCCACCGAGTGGGGGAGGATGAAGGAGTAGCCCTCAGGGGCCTGGAATTCCTCCAGCATGGCCAGGTCGCGGTGCTTGGCCAGCATTCCCTGCAGGGAGTTGATGGCGCCCTGCAGGTGTCCGATGACGCGGCCCTTGCTGTTCCAGTTCTCCGCGTCGGCCGTCAGCATGCCGCGCGCGACCTTATCGACGTGCTTCTTGACGAGCTGGTAGGTGGACTCACCGCTCGCGTGCGCGAACGTCTGGACTCCGCTGTGGCCGAGGAACCGCCCTCCCGCGTCCTCGCGGGTGTGGTGCTCCGGTAGCTCGATCTCGTCTTCCGGGACCGGCGGAAGCGGCAGCTTCCGCTCGAACGTCTCGTTGAACCGCCCTCGTACGTCGTCGTCCCGTATTGGCGAGGCCTCCTGGGTGTGGCGGCGGGACAGGGTCGTGACCAGCTCGTCACGGTCGAAACCGGGCAGGTCGGGCACCTCCGCCTTCCACCGCAGCAAGATCCCTGCCGCCACGTCGCCGGTCAAGGCCAGCTCACCGGCGTTCCAGGCGGTCATGGCCTCGGCCAGCCGCTCGTCCGACAGCGCCGGGCCGCCCTCGGTGTACCCCACCAGATCGTCGGGCATCGAGATGTCCCGGTCCGGATTCAGCGGTTCGGCGAGCTCCAGGCCGAACGCCGTACCGAAGTCGCGGCGCACCGGGGCGTTCCTGATTCGTGCGCCACCCAGGTCGTGCACCTGGACCATGTCCTGGCCCAGCCGGTCGACGAAAGCCTGGAGGTCGGCGACGTCCGCGGTGACTGGCTTGGGACGGCCGTCCAGGTCGATCCGCCAGCGGGTCAGCAGACCCGCCATGGTGTCGCCGTTCAGCCTCAGGTCGCCGCCCCGCCAGCGGGTCATGGCGTCCTTCAGCTGGGCGTCCGACACGGGCACGTTGCCCTCCGCGTACTGCAGGAGCGCGTCCGGCTCGCCGAGCACGTACAGCACCGTGCGGTCCTTCACCTCCATGGGCTCAGGCCGTTGCGTGTCGGAGGGGAAGAACTTCGAGTGCTTCTCCTGCCGTCCCCTGACCAGGTAGTCCGCGGCGGCCTGGAAGACGTACACCCTGTTGAAGTTGAGCTGGAGGAGCTCCTTGCCGCCGGTCTGGCCGTTGAACAGCGCCTCGTTCCACTGCCAGCGCCGGTAGACGTCCCACTCACCGGAGATGCCGGCGATACCGGTGTACCCGGGCTGGCCTGCCCGTTGAATGTTGGACCCGGCGAGCCCGCCGAAGGCCAGATCCAGTTGCTCCCACGCGATGCCGAACGCCTTGTTGTCAGTGAGCCTGTTCTCCAGCAGGAAGAGGTAGATCAGACCCAGGACGTACGGGCTCGCGGTGGCACCGGCGAACTGGGAGGGTCCCAGCGTCCCGGAGATGTCCAGGGCCCCGAAGGTGTCGCGGAAGAGCCCTGGGTCGAACGGCCGGTCGGTCGTGTACTCGCGGTTGAGGAGCTCCTTCAGATACGCCCGTATCGCCGCCGTTCCGGTGAACGCGCTCACGTCTTTGTCCGCGGCACCCGCCGGGCCGACGAGGTCGCGCAGCATGGCCTCCGCCGCTGCCCTCAGGCCGGTGGCGTCCACGTAGAAACCGGCACCGTGGTCCAGGACGTGGGAGGGCGTCGGCTGCTTGGACCTCTTCAGTTCGGCCGGCGACATCTGCTCAGGCGCGAGCGATTCGACGATGCCGAGCGGCAGCAGGTATGCGGCGGCCGTCTGGTTGCGGATGTAGACCCTCGGGGGGTTCCGCCGCCCCTCTGCGATCTTGCCGGTCTGCCCGGAGTGCTGATACTCGAAGTCGATGAGGTAGTCACTGGTCAGCTCGTACTCATCCACCTTCTCGTTCGTTTCGGTGAGTTCGGGCCGGTTGTTGAGGTGGCTCACCGAGTCGGTCGCGCCGACGATCCGCTGTGCTTCCACGCCGGACAGGGCGGCCTTCAGGAACCTGAAGAGGAACTTGAACTTGATGCCGATCGCGAGCTTGCGAGAGTGGCTCGAGGACTGCCCGGCCGTGTTCATGCCCATTGGCAGTTGGACCGTGTGGTACTCGTCGGTGGTCCGGAGGTACCTCGGTGGCTTTCCGGGGGTGCGCCTGCCCCTGACCGTCACCTTCACCGAGTCGACGTCGAGATCGGCGCCCAGCACGCCCCTTCGCAGGCGCAGAGTGATTGGCATCCCGTCCTGGTGGATCGGGTCGTAATGAGAGCCCATCCCCTGCCGGGAGACCATCTTGTCCAGGAGTGCCTGGTTGTCGACCCGGCTTGCCACTTTGTTGCCGTGGGTGTACCCGTGCTCTCGGTCGAACGGGTCCAAGACGTCGGCGGGCAGGAAGCCCTTGCTCCGCACCTCGTCGCGGATCGCCGAATGGATCGCGTCCACGGTCTCCTGTGGCACCGCCACCCAACCGAGGCTGCCGATGCCCTTGCCCTGGTAGACGTTCTTCGCCACCGGCTTGGTCTGCGGGTCCTCTGGCCCGCGGCCGGTGTTCCGCACCGCGTCAGGCCGGAACGGCACTGTGGTGGCGCCGGGCGCGGGAAGCTGCTTCAGCGCCTCACGGTCGACCGGGAAACCGTGCTCGAACGCCTGCGGCTCGGTCAGGCGCACCAGTGCGCCGCCCTTGACGGTACCCGTCGTCTTCCTGCTCGGATGGGTCGTGGCGCCACGTACGCTCACCATGGCCCAGTGCTCGAAGTGCAGCTCGTACGCCGCGGTGTTCTTGCCATAGCGCGGCACGACCACCCACAGACTCGTCTGGCCGGCCGAACTGGAATCACTGTGGCTGTCGGTGTAGGAGACGTAGGCGTTGATGCCCAGACCCAGATCCGCGTTCTTGACCGGCGAGGGCAACAGGTCAACCTCGATGTTCAGCGGAGTGACCGTGCTGCTGTGGGTGAGGGTGTGGCTGCCGCTGCTGCCCTCGATCGCGGTACGGACGTCCTCGAGATGCGCCTCGGCACTCGTCGCACCGACGTGCCGTGTCGCGGTCGCCACGATCCTGCTGTGGTGCCGGATGGTCGCCACTGGCTTGCCGTACTTGTCGTACAACGTGAACTGATACCCGCGTTTCCTGTTGACCGCCTTGTCCAGGTGGGCGTTGAGGTTCCCTAGCTTCTGCAGCAGTTGGTCGCGAGTCCCCTGCTCCAGCACGAGGCCCTGTGCCCTGAGCCTGTTCACGTCCTCGTCGAACATCTCCGGAATGTTCTCCAGGCCCGACGCGTAGAAGTGCGACGGGATCTTGCCGTGCTTGACCCCCTCACCGGTGGCGGTGACCTGGTGGGCCGCCGGCTTGTCGAGGTAGTGCTCAGGCACCCAGCCGTTCAGCCTCTCCGTGCCCGGGTCCTTGATGCGGGTCGGCTTGATCTCCCGCCATGGCCGCTCCTGCTCGCCCGGCCGCCTGGTGCGGACCTTGAAGGAGATGTTCGGTTTGTAGGAGAGCAGAATCTGCTTGGTCCGGTTGTCCTCCACACGCCCGGTCTCGGCGTCCGCGATGTGGGTCGAGCTGCGGGTCGACTGGTTGGCGACGCCGGAGATCGAGATGCCCGCTTTGACCGCATGCAGCAGGCCGGGTGCCACAACGTCACTGAACGTCAGGGCCAGCGCACCCTTCATCTGCCCCGTCTGACCAGAGTGCGTCTCGGCGTGGGCCCCGGTCGCGTACGTGGCATTGATCAGCTGCGTGCCATCGTGCTTGCCCTCTGGCCCTTTGGCAGGATCCGCCGTGTCCCCGACCCTGTACGGCTCGTCGGGATCCAGCGTGATCAGCAGTTCGGCCGGCCCGAACGGAACCATCAACCCGCTCGTGTTCTGGTCGTCGCTGTGGCCCATCGTGTACGGGTATTTGTTGCGCACCCAATCGGGCAGCCAATCGGACAAGGGTGTCAGCTTTTCATTCTCCGCGATCACGCCTTGGGCTTCGAGCTCGCGCTCGAGCGCGCTGATCAGCTGCGGCATATAGGGCAGGTCCACCTCCGTCCGAGGAAATAGGATGGAGCGGATCATCGGGTCGATGGTCGTCGGGCCCGTTCCGTCCTGGCCCGGCGGCGGATCCTGCTGTACGGCGGCTGGTTCCTTCTCTTTCTCCTTGCCCTTCGAGGTCGTGGCCGGCGTCTCCATGGCGGATGCCGAAGTGCGGGTCAGCACCGAGACCCATGGCTCGCCATCAGGCTCGGGCGGCTCACCATCTGGCTCCTGCGGCATAAAGACCCGGAACCGGTCCGCGGGCCCCTCGGCCACAGATCCGGTGGGCGGCACGTCGGGCGTGCCACGGCCGAGGGCCGTCAGGGTGCCGGCCTCCAGGTCCAGGCGCGCGCCGTACGGAGCGGTCAGGACCGGCCCCTCGGTCACATCCGCGAGCGGCCCGGCGATCGAGGACGCCCCGGGGGTCAACAGGAACGGCTGGCGACCGGGCGCCAGAACCGCGACCACGGCGGCGAGCCTTTCCAGGGGAACAGGCCGGTCGCCGTGCATCACCTGGCCGTCGCGTATATCGGCCATCACGAACACGGTCTGCGGCGGCAGGATGCCGGCGAGCGTTTCGATCGTGCGCGGGTCGTCGGGGGCCGGCCCGCCTTCCGGCGCCCCGGGCAGCCAGATCCCCACAACACTGTCGTTGAAATCCCCCACACGCGTCTCGCGGTCGCGGAGCAGGTCGTCGAGCGCCTTCTCGTCCTCCTCATCGGCCCACCGGACGTGCTTTCCACCAGGCGCGGGCTCAGACGTCTTCACACCCAGGGTGTCCGCGCCGATGAACCGTCCGTGCTGCAAGTCTTGCTGCTCCTGCGGTTCCCGCAGATCGGATTCATCCAGCCCCGCCTCGTCGAGGGCAGAGCGGCTGGAATCGTCGACAAGCCCGAACCGCGCCTCGAGGGTGGCACGGGCCCCTTCGTCCTCATCGACAGCGGCAGCCAGCGGCGCTTCAGGCCCCGGATGAACGACAGACGACCCCGGACGCTCCCCTGCATTCGCCGTATCAGCGCCGGGATAGGTGGCGCCTTCCTCCGGACGCCCATCTGGGAGCCTCACCGGCGGATGGAAACCGAGCTGAACGTTGACGTTGACGCGGCCGTTCCCATCCGTGGCAGCCGCCGTCGGGTGGCCCTCCGCAGACTTGCTGAGTTTCCAGAAGTCCCGGTATCCCAGGTAGAACCGCTCTTCTTGCCAGGTCTCCT
Source organism: Actinoallomurus sp. (assembly GCA_025964685.1). Classification (GTDB taxonomy): domain Bacteria; phylum Actinomycetota; class Actinomycetes; order Streptosporangiales; family Streptosporangiaceae; genus Actinoallomurus. The sequence continues at coordinate 17,869 of JAOPYG010000337.1, forward strand.
TGAGAGGGTTGATCGGAACATTGATCTGGGGATCTGTTCCGAACAGCCGTTTCATGAGATGACGCAGCCCCGGTTCAGCCGCATTTACCCATTGGGCCTTATTGTTGCGCTGCAAACCCGTGTCGGGATCTTTTCCGGTGTTTGTCCCCAGATAGGCACAGACGAGCTTAGTGAAAAAAAGACGTTCGTTAGACGCCGAGTAATTGGTACGCCCAGGCCCGTCCGGCCACCCGAGACGCCGAGGGGCGTTGAATACTCCCTTGATGGCCCGGCGGTCGTGGTAACTCAACGCGTAATACATGGTGTACGCGAGCTGTTCCACCGCGTCGGAATAGCCGCTCGGCGTCCGTTGTCCGGCCGCAGAAATATGACCGACGAGGTTCTCCTCGGGTACGGCGACCCTTCTACTGCTGAGATCGCTGACAGCACGGACGTCGTCGTAATGCCAACCGAGGTGCGGGTTGACCTGTCCGGAGAGGTGACCCCAGGGTGGGAGGGAGGTGAGTTTCGCGGTCCTCGGGACAATGATCACCCGGAATCCGTTCGAGAGCAGCCATTCCGCCACTTCGGGATCGTGGAGCATGACGGTCAGGGTCGCGTGCAGCCTGTCTCGCGCCAGGATCGGGCGCTCCACCTCCACTGGGACCAGGGTAATCAGCCGGCCTGCCACGGCCGCGAACTCCGATGGCGACAGTGAATGACGCAGCTCAGCCACGAAGGACCGGCTGGAAGCCAAACTCTCCCGCCGCGCCGGTGACATGAAGGCAAGTTCCGCCACACGTTCGTCCGACGACAGCCCCAACAGACGGGTCGCCTCATCCACAGGTGACCCCGGCCACCACGGCATCGACTCGACCGGGGTTCCCTCCAACTCGAAGACCTGCCCCTTTTCCGGCATCAATTCAGCCGCTGTGGCAGCGAATTGGTCCGCGGACAGGCTGCGTTGCAACTCGCTCACAAGAAGCGGGTCCGAACCGAGGGCCTCGCGCCGCTCCTGTGACATGCGCCGGATGTCCGTCACCCGGTCGTCGGGGGACATCAGTACCAGCCGCGTCGCCTCGGGGTTTTTCCCGTAAATTCTTTCGAGGAGGGGAACCAACGACGGCACGTTCGCGCGAACCCAGGTCGCGCCGTCGCTGTGCGGAAGTGCCGTGGAGGAGTCGGTCCGGGCATTCATCCCCAACCAGGTCATCGCGGCCTCCGCGAAGAACCGCTCCACCTCCTCAGGCGTGGGGTTGATCGCGCCGCGCTGAGCGGGGTCCTGAACCCGGCCGTACGGCGACTGGAGGTGCTGGTCGGCACTGGCCATGCCGTGCTGGAAGGCCGTGCGAATCAGCCGACGGTCTCCATCGCTCGACCCGTGCCGGTAGATGGCCCTCGCCAGTACGTACATGGCCGTGAAAGACCCGCTTGGTTGTGCGACGGGCCCGTGGTGTCCGACGGAGGTCGTGCCGCCAAGGAGATACTCCTCCGCGATGGCGGTGTTCGTGCCGGTGGTGACACTGCGCTGCTCGTCCCGCTGTCGCGGTCCGGCGGCGGGGGGATGCCAGGGCTCCAAGGACGTCAAGCTGTGATTCCTTGGAGTAACGAACATCCGATGACCCGACAGGAGCATCGTTTCAGCGACCAGCGGGTCTCTGAGCAAGCGGGACAAGATCTCATGCAGTCTCTGCTGTGCCGGCGCCGGCTCGTCGACCCGCTCCGGCACCTCGATCATGAGATTCGCCGCCAGATGGACGAAACGACCCGGTCCTGCGGTAAGACGTAGATCAGTGACGAAGACCGGGTCGGTGGCGAGGATCTCGCGTTGCGCCGTTGACATCTCCCGCAGCACCGACGGGCCGTCACGCATGATGTCCTCAATGAGTTCCCAGGACCGGTCGGCCGGGGGAAGCGCCATGATGCGCGTCGCGTGATCCACTGAGGACTCGGCCTGTGCTTCGGCTCTCTCCCACAATCTCCGAAAAGCGTAGTAGGCGTCGTTCACTGCCTGTGTGGCATTGGTAGGATTGACGGGAGTTTCGATCAGTGGATTAGGCCCGTAAAAGCGTGTAAGAAGGGGAGCGAGCGTCGGCAGGTTGTCCTTAACCCATTTCGGCCAATTATTGCGGGGGAGCTTCGTGAAGTAGTCGCTCCCGCGGTTTGTCCCCATCCAGGTAGCCGAGAGCTCAGCGAAGAACTCCTCCACGTTGCTCGCCGAGTAGTTGACCTTGCCGCCAGGACGATCAGGGTTTCTCAACAGCCCATTCGGCCACGGCGCAGGGATACCCCTCTCCTCCATGGCCCAGTTGGCATCGAAGACATCTTTTACTTGCCGCCGTTCACTGGGAGTAAGCACGTCCACCCAGACAGCGTGCGCGTATTCGTGCGTTGCAGAGGACTGACCGTCGTGGTCCACGGACCCGAGTTCCCCGCTGAGATTCCCCTCGTCTATGATGCACACCCGTTGTACCGTCACGGCGCGCACGTCATCCCAATACGAACCTGCGTGAGTCCTCTGGCCGGCATAGTCGCCCATTGGGTCGATCGACGTCAGCTTCTCGGTCCTCGGCGCGAGGATCACCCGGCGGCGCGCCAGCAGGCGTGCCGCCACCTCCGGAATCTGCATCATGGCGGTCAGCTGCCCGTGCAGCATCTGCCGGGCGAGGACCGGCCGTTCGACCCCTGGCCGCACTTGAATCATCAGCTGTGCGGCGGTCGCCGCGAAGTCCGGAGCAGACAGCGAACGACGCAACAGGGCCGCGAACACCGGGTCCGACGCCAGACTCTCGCGTTCCGCCGAAGACATCATCTCCAGCTCCGACGCCCGCTCAACACGAGACAGCCCGACCAGGCGCGTCGCCTCGATGAGATCGATCAACGCCGCAGGACCCCGCTGAACCTGCCCCCCA
>JAOPYG010000338.1 GCA_025964685.1 Actinoallomurus sp.
CGGGCTGGCAGCTCGCGGCGCACGCGCGGATCGCCGCGTGCCTCGCCGGCGTCGGCGCCCCGGCGACCGCACGGGCGCACCACGTCGAACGCTCGGGCCGGTTCGGCGACCGTGCCGCCATCGACACTCTCGTCGCCGCGACGCGCGCCGTGGCCGCGCAGGCCCCGGCGACCGCGGCGCACTGGCTGGGCGCCGCCCTGAACCTCCTGCCCGAAGACGCCGCCGACCGGATCGAGCTGCTGCTCGAGCTGGCCCGACTGCAAGCCGTCAGCGGCCGCCTCCAGGAGGGCCGTGACACCGCGCGGGAGGTGCTGCGGCTGCTGCCGCCGGCCGACTACGCGCGGCGCGCGCAGGCGGCGCGGTTCGGCGCGCTGATGGAACGCCAGCTGGACAGGCCGCACGAGGCGCGGGCGCTGCTGCTGGACGAGCTGCGCCGCATCCCCGGCCCGCAGTCGGCCGCGGCCCTGCCGCTGCGGATCCGGCTGATCGCCGAGAGCCTGATGCGCAGCGACTTCCGCGCCGCCCAGGCCGTGCTCGACATGATGCCCGAGAACTCCCCCGGCTGGGATCCGGGCATCCGCCTCGCGGTGGCCGCGCTGCGTCCGCTGCCTGCGTACGCCGCGGGCCGGATGGGCGACGCCGTCCGCTACGTCGAGGCGGCCGACCGGCTGCTGGCGACGGCGGCCGACGAGCATCTCGCCGAGTGGCCCGACGCCATCGCCTGGCTGTGCTGGACCGAGACGTTCCTGGGCCGGCACGGCGCCGCGCGCGGTCACTTCGACCGCGCCATCGGGGTCGCCCGCGCCACCGGCCAGAGCTACATCATGAGCAACCTGCTCGCCGGGCGGGCGCGCTCCGACGTCATGCTCGGCCGGCTGCAGGAGGCCGTGACCGCCGCCGAGGACGCCGCCGAGGCGGCCCGCCTGCTGGGTTCGGGCCAGCAGCTCGGGTTCGCGCTCACCCAGCAGTGCCTGGCCAGGAGCTGGGCCGGTGACGACGAGGACGCCGTACGCCTCGGCGCCGAGGCCGTCGACACCGACGGTGGCGGCGAGTGGTGGGGTGCGCTGGCCCGCTACGCGCGTGCGCTGGCGCTCGTCAACGCCGGCGACCTCGAGCAGGGCGAACCCGCGCTGCTCGATGCCTGCGACGGCTTCAAGGCGCCCCGGCTCGACCTGGGCACTCTGATCTTCTGCTGCGAGACGCTGGCCCGCGTGGCGGCGCTGCGCGGCCGGTCCGGGGAGGCGGCCGAGTGGGCCGACCGGGCCGAGCAGAGCGCACGCCCCGATGCCGAGACCACCATCGGCGCCGCCCGGCTCGCACGCGCGCACGCCCTGGTCGAGGCCGATCCGATGGGCGCGGCGGCGCACGCACTGGAGGCGGCCGGGATGTTCGGCGCGGCCGACCTGCGAATCGACACCGGCCGGGCCACGATGCGCGCCGGCACCGCGTACGCCGCGGCCGGTGAGCGCGGGCCCGCGGTGAAACACCTCGGCGCCGCCGCCACGATCTTCGCCGACTGCGGCGCCCGCGCCCTGCACGCCAAGGCCGTGCGCGAGCAGCGCCGCCTCGGTGTGCGGGTCAGCTCCCGCGCCGCCGGCCGCGGCTCAGGTCCGTACGGCCTGACCCGCCGCGAGATGGAGGTGGCCAAGCTGATCGTCGACGGCCACACCAACCAGCAGATCGCCGAAAGGCTCTACCTGAGCCCGCGGACCGTCGAGACCCATATCTCGCACATCTTCGCCAAGCTCGGCGTCTCCTCGCGCGTCGCCATCGTCAGCGCACTGAACCGCTTCCTGTAGTCCCCGCGTCGAAGAAGTCAGGGATTACCCCGATGCGCCGCGCCCACCCGGCGCGACATCGTAATTCCAGGGAACACACGGAGGGCTACGGACATGCAGCGCCGCGTCGCACGCTACACACTCGAAGGTGTCCAGGACGCCGAGGTGTCGGTGCATCCGTTCTCGACAGAGGACGACCTCGGCCTCGAGCTCAGACGGTTCCACCGCGCCGACTGCGACGACGTCGTGCTGATCGTGCACGGGCTCACGTCCTCCAGCGACATGTTCATCATGCCCGAGCACCACAATCTCGTGAGCTTCCTGCTGGACGCCGGGTTCACGGACGTATGGACGTCGGACTTCCGGATGAGCAACCGGTTCCCGTACGACACCGAGACCCACCGCTTCACCCTCGACGACATCGCGCACTGGGACCACCCGGCGGCGGTGCGCGAGCTGCGCGCGCACATCGGGGACCGTCGGGTGCACGTCATCGCCCACTGCCTCGGCTCGGTGTCATTCTCGATGAGCCTGTTCGGGGGCGCCGTCGACGGCATCACCAGCCTGGTCAGCAACAGCGTCTCACTGACGCCCCGCGTGCCGGCCTGGTCGCGGCTGAAGCTCGCGCTCGGCCCGGCGCTGTCGGAATACCTCATCGGCCTCTCCTTCCTCGATCCGCGGTTCGGCGACGCGCCGCCCTTCACGCGCGGCTGGATGGTCTCGCGCGCCGTCTCCCTGTTCCACCGCGAGTGCGACGTGCGCGCCTGCCACATGGAGAGCTTCATGTGGGGCAGCGGCCGGCCCGCGATGTACGTCCACGACAACCTCGATCCGGTGACCCACGAGCGCATCGCCGACCTGCTCGGCCCGTCCGGCCTGCACTACTTCCGGCACGTCCGCAAGATGGTGGCGGCCGGACGCGCGGTGCGGTACGACACCGGCGACACGCGCCACTCGGCGCTGCCCGCCGACTACCTCGCCGGCGCCGCTGACGTCACCACGCCGGTCCTGTTCCTCACCGGCGATCACAACCACGTCTTCCCGCAGTCCAACGTCGTCAGCTACGAGACCCTCAACGAGCTCGCACCGGGCCGGCACGAGCTGCAGATCCTCCCGGGTTACGGCCACTTCGACGCCTTCACCGGCAAGAACGTGCACCTCGACGTCTTCCCCAAGATCGTCGACTTCCTGAAGCGGAGTGCCGCGTGAGCGGCGAGCACGTCGACGCGGTCGTCGTCGGCTCGGGCTTCGGCGGCTCGGTGGCGGCCTACCGGCTGGCCGAGGCCGGCAAGTCCGTGGTGGTGCTCGAGCGAGGACGCGACTATCCGCCGGGCAGCTTCGCCCGGACCCCGGCCGAGATGAGCCGCGCGTTCTGGGACCCGGCCGAGCAGCTCTACGGCCTGTTCGACGTCTGGAGCTTCCGCGGTTTCGACTCGGTCGTCTCCAGCGGGCTCGGCGGCGGCTCGCTGATCTACGCCAACGTCCTGCTGCGCAAGGACGAGCACTGGTTCGTCAACGAAGAGGCGCTCCCCGGCGGGGGGTATGAGAGCTGGCCGGTGACGCGCGCCGACCTCGACCCGCACTACGACGCGGTGGAGAGCATGCTCGGCGCCACGCCGTACCCCCTCGACCACCCTGCCTTCGCCTCGACGCCCAAGACGCACGCGATGCAGGACGCGGCGGCCGAGCTCGGCCTCGACTGGCAGCTGCCGCCGCTCGCGGTCAGCTTCGCGCCGCGGACGGAGGCCGAGCCGGGGCTGGGCCTTCCGCTGGCCCCCTCGACGTACGGCAACCTGCACGGCGCCCCCCGCGTGACCTGCCGGCTGTGCGGCGAGTGCAACATCGGCTGCAACGACGGGGCCAAGAACAGCCTCGACCACACCTACCTGTCCGCCGCCAAGCACCACGGCGCCGACGTGCGGGTCCTGCACGAGGTGCAGGCGATCCGGCCACGGCCGGAGGGCGGCTACGAGGTCGACTTCGTCGTGCACGATCCGGAGCAGGCGACCCGCAAGCCGCCGCGGCACACCATGAGCTGCGACCGCCTGGTGCTCGCCGCCGGCACCTACGGCACCTCCTATCTGCTGCTGCGCGACCGCGAGCGGTTCCCCGGGCTGAGCGACACGCTCGGCACCCGGTTCTCCGGCAACGGCGACCTGCTCACCTTCCTGATGCGGCCAAGGACCGCGCCCGCGTCCGGCCGCTCGACGCCAGCAAGGGCCCGGTCATCACCAGCTCGATCCGGCTGCCCGACGACCTCGACGGTTCCACCGGATGTGGGCGGGGCGCCTACATCCAGGACGGCGGCTACCCGGACTTCGTCAGCTGGATGCTCGAAGGGGCCGACGTCACCCATGAGATCTCCCGCCTGGCGCGCCTCGCGTTCGAGCGGTTCTGCGCGTTCATCTCGCACGCTCCGGAGACCCGCACCTCCAAGGAGATCTCGGAGCTGATCGGCGACGGCGCGCTGTCGGTGAGCTCACTGCCGCTGCTGGGCATGGGCCGCGACGTTCCCGACGGTGAGCTGCGGCTGAGGAGCGGCCGGCTCGACGTCGACTGGACGACCGAGACCAGCGAGGCCTACTTCACGCGCGTCCGCGACACCATGCGGCGGGTCGCGCACGTGCTCGGGGCGCGCTACGCGGACAACCCCATCATGTTCCGCAAGCGGATCGTCACCGTGCACCCGCTGGGCGGCGCGCCGATGAGCCGCCACCCGGGCGAGGGGGTCTGTGACCCGTGGGGTGAGGTGCACGGTTACCCGGGGCTCTACATCGCCGACGGCGCGGCGCTGCCCGGCCCGGTGGGGGCCAACCCGTCACTGACCATCGCCGCACTGGCGGATCGGATGTCCACCCGCCTGCTCGAGCCAGCCGGACACGCTCACGCGAGTCCGGCCGGGGGCGCGGTGAACGGCAAGGCGCGCGAGCCGGAGAGAGCCGGGGGCTCTCCGGATCGCACGTCGCTGTCGTTCACCGAGGAGATGAAGGGGTTTTACGCCGACGGGATGAACGCTCCAGGACCGGGAGAAGAAGCCGGACGGGAGACCGGGCAGTCGCTACGGTTCCGGCTCACCATCACGGTCGATGACGTGGAGCGTTTCCTGAAGGAGCCGGAGCACACGGCTCAGGCCGAGGGATGGGTTGACGCCGCCGGTTGCGGGGGCCGGCGTCAAGTCCAGCGGGGCTGGTTCAACTTGTTCTCCCCGGGAGGTGCACCGGATCGCAGGCTGATGCGATACCGCCTGCATTTCACCGACGGACAGAACCGGCCCCGCACCCTTTCGGGCTGGAAGGACATCCGCCGCCACCCGGCCACCCGAGTCTGGCCCGACACCACCACCCTCTATTTCCGCCTGCTGGACGGCCACGTCTCGGACGGCGACGACGACCACTCCCCCATCACCGGTGCGGGCATCCTGCACCTGGGCATCGACGACTTCGCCCGCCAGCTCACGACATTCCGCACCAGCGGCCCGCACGGCGCAGGCGCTCTCGAACGCTTCGCCGGCTTCTTCCTCGGCGAACTCTGGGAGCTCTACCGCCCCGTCCTGTAACCGCCCGGCGAACTCAGCGCACGGTTGCCGCGGCGGGCCCCGAAGTGTTCACGGCACCAGGTGGTCTAGGGGTGTGAGCTGGCACGCCACTCTCAAGAAACGCGACGCATCAGCGAACCTCAGTCCTCCTCCCCTGCCCGCCCAGGGGACGCGAGGGGGGACGAGCCACCCACCGACGGAGGGCCCGCCACCCACGCCAAGCCATCGCTCCCGGAGGCGGCCGTGCAGCAAAAGATCGGCAGCACGACCGTTGGGTCCGGCACCGCGACGAGCCAGGCGGGCGGGCAGAACTCATCTCGACGGCGCGCGACGGCAGGAGCTCAGGTGGTGGTGAAGACCTTGCCGGGGTTGAAAATGCCCGCCGGGTCGAGGGCCTGTTTGATCGCGCGGTGCATGCCGAGGACGACCGGGCCGGCCTCCGCTTCCAGGCCGCGGCGTTTCAGCAGGCCCACGCCGTGTTCGCCGGTGACCGTGCCGCCCAGGGCGATCGCCTCGTCGACGATCAGCTCGAAGGCCACCTGGGCTCGTTCCCGGGCCGCGTCGTCGTTCGGGGTTGTGATCATCAAGGGATGCAGGTTGCCGTCGCCGGCGTGGGCGACGTTGGCGATGTGGATGTCGTGTTCCACGGCGATGCGTTCGATCCGGGCCAGCATCTCGGGTACGAGCATGCGCGGGACGCAGACGTCCTCGGTGAGGACCGGGCCGAGGCGCTCGACGGCCGGGTAGGCCAGGCGGCGCGCGGCGAACAGGGACTCGGCCTCCTCCGGGTCCGTCGATCGGGTGCTCCAAGTCGCGCCCGCGGACGTGAAGCAGGCCAGGATCGCGTCCGCCTCCTCCTCGCCGGCCTGGCCGGGTGCGTCGGAGCGGCCGAGCAGCAGCACTTCGCCGCCGTCCGCGAGGCCCATGTGCCGCCATTCGTCCACCGCGCGCAGGCAGTGCCGGTCGATCAGCTCCAGTGCGCTGGGCACGATGCCCGCGGCGGAGACCGCGGCGACCGCCTCGCCGGCGGCGAGCAGCGAGTCGAAGTAGCCCACGATCGTGCGCTCGGCGGCGCGGGCGCCCCGGAGCCGTACGGTGATCTCGGTGATGATGCCGAGGGTGCCTTCCGAGCCGACCATGAGACCGGCCAGGTCGTACCCCGCGACGCCCTTGGCGGTCCGGCGGCCGAGCCGCACCACGTCACCGCGCCCGACGACCGCCTCGAGGCCGAGTACGTAGTCGCGGGTGACGCCGTACTTCACGCAGCACAGTCCGCCGGCGTTCGTCGCGACGTTGCCGCCGATCGTCGACCACGGCGCGCTGGCGGGGTCGGGCGGGTACCAGAGCCCGTGTTCGGCGCAGGCGCTCCGCAGGTCGTCGTTGACGACGCCGGGCTGGACGACGGCGAGGCGCTCGTCGGTGTCGATGGCCAGGATCTTGTTCATCGCCTCGAAGGAGATGACCACGCAGCCGTCCACCGCGTTGGAGCCACCGGACAGGCCGGTGCCCGCTCCGCGCGCGACGACGGGGACGCCCCGGGCGGCGCACAGGGCGACGACCTCCCGTACCTCGGCGGTCTCATGCGGCCGTACCAGCGCGGCCGGGGTGCCGTACGGCGCCCACTCCGCCTCGTCGTGCGCGTAGGACGCGATCACGTCGGCGTCCCGTACGACCCGGCCGGCGGGCAGTGCGCGTTCCAGATCGGCCACCACGTCTTCTGACATCACAGCCATAAGGGCACCCTATTCGACCCGGACCGTCACATCACCGGCCGGAACTCTGGCATGCCGCTACACCAATCTCTACTATATGAGTCGATAAAACCGGCAAAGGGGCGGCGGCATGGATGTGACGGATGAGAGCGCCTATGACCGGATGCGCGCCGCGCAGTGGCGCACACGCGGTGGAATCTCCAGGAGAGGCCTCCTGCGCATGTCGGCCGGGATCGGCCTGGGCACCGCGGTCGGTGGCGTACCGGCCGGCCGCGCCGCAGCGGCGGATGGGCCGATCGTCAAGCCGCTGCCGCCGGAGCTGTTCGTCGTGTACGGGTCCAACGCCGAGATGCGCTGGGAGGCGATGCGCGGCCAGGGGTACCACACGCCGACCGACCGGTTCTTCGTCCGCGACCACACCAGCACTCCGCTGATCGACGTGCGCACGTGGCGGTTGCGGCTCTTCGGCGCCGGGCTGCACGGCGCGCCCACGCTCGACCGCGCCGTGGAGTTCTCCTATGAGGACCTGCTCGCCCTCCCGTCCCGCTCGATCAGCGCGTTCATCGAGTGCACCGGGAACGGCCGCAGTTTCTACACCACCCAGCAGGGCCAGACCGTGACCGGCAGCCCCTGGAAGCTCGGCGCGGTCGGCGTCGCCCGCTGGCGCGGGGTCCCGCTGTCGACCGTGCTCGAACGCGCCGGCCTGACCAAGCACGCGGTCGACGTCATGCCGCGGGGCCTGGACCCCGACTACGTCGACGGCGGCAAGAACCTCGGAAAGGTACGGCGGCCGCTGCCCGTCGCCAAGGCCCTGGACGACGTGCTGCTCGCCTACGAGATGAACGGACGGCCGCTGCCCCCCGACCACGGCTTCCCCGTACGTCTCGTGGTGCCCACCTGGGTGGGCATCTCCTCGATCAAGTGGGTCGGCGACATCGAGGTGTCGGACGCGCCACTGTTCTCACCCTGGAACACCCAGTATTACCGCCTGTTCGGACCCGGCTATCCCCCTGAGGGCAGCGCGCCGCTGACCCGACAGGTGATCAAGAGCGCGTTCGAGCTGCCCTGGGACGCGACGCTGAGCGCGGGCCGTACGACCGTGCTGAATGGCCGGTCGTGGTCCGGCAACGGAGCCGTACGCCGGGTGGAGGTGAGCACGGACGGCGGCGCGCACTGGCGGCGGGCCCTGCCTCACGGGCCGGCGAACGCCTCCGGGTGGCTGCGCTGGGAGTTCCCGTGGCGGCCGGAGACCACCGGGTCCCGCACGCTGCTCGCGCGGGCGACGGACGCGACCGGCGCGTCCCAGCCGGACGTCGCGCGGTACAACACGCTCGGCTATCTCTTCGACGGGGTCGTACGGCATCCGGTCACCGTCGCCTGAGTTCAGAGCGGAAGGGATCGGCGCGGCACCGGGGAGGACTGCGCCGGCTTGCGTGGCGCCGCTCGGCGCGTGGCACGCGACCGCCGCGGTCATCGGCGCGGTCGTCCTCGGCCAGTTGCCGATGCCCGCCGAGCCGGCCGGCATCGGCCTGGTCGTGGTGGGGACGGCCCGGCACCGTGAGCGTGGTTAAGGCACCGTGAAGGCCGGGTTGGTGCGCATGCGTCCGACGCGGCGCGGCTTACGCCGTGAGGCACGCACCTCGGGCGCACGGTGCTCGAGCGCCTCCCGGAGCTGAGCCCGGCCACGGTGGATCCGGCTGCGCACGGTGCCCATCTTCACGCCGAGGGTCGCAGCGATCTCCTCATACGACAGGCCTTCGATGTCACAGAGGACCACGGCGGCGCGGTATTCCGGGGCGAGCGCGTCGAGCGCCGTCTGGATGTCACCGTCGAGGTGCTGGTCGTCGTAGGCCTGCGCCGGGCTGGGCTCGCGTCCGCGCAGACGCTCGGCCGCGTCGTCGGCGAGCCCTTCGAAGCGGATGCGTTGCTTGCGGCGGACCTGGTCGAGGAAGAGGTTGGTCGTGATGCGGTGCAACCAGCCCTCGAACGTGCCGGGAGTGTAGTTCGACAGGGAACGGAACACGCGCACGAAGACCTCTTGTGTGAGGTCCTCTGCGTCGTGCTGGTTACCGGTCAGCCGGTACGCCAGGCGGTAGACGCGCGCGGAGTGTTCACGCACGATCCCGTCCCAGCTGGGCGGCGTCCATGCCGCGGTGTCACCCTTCACCTGTCACCCCCGATAGCGGTGTGTACAACAGAGTCTTGCGGGTGGGAGGTAAGGGCGATGTAAGTGCGCCACTTCCCTCTCACGATCTCCAGCATGTCAGCGCAGACTTCCAACAACGTCGCCCGTCAGACGGGTCTTAGCAGGCTCCCCATCCACCGCGGGGTGGAGAGAAGAACCCCCCACTTCATCCTCGGGAAGTAGACAAAGCTACGAACACCGGCGCAGCCGACCAAGGTCGGCGAGCAGAGATGGCCGGGGGGACCGACGGGCATGAAAAAGGGCCGCCCGTAGGCCGGCCCTGGTAAGCGCTCCCCGGCAGAACCATACGGCGGGCGAATCCCCGCAGTGGGAGTTCCAGGGGGTCGTCCCCCTGGGCAGACACGGCGGGGCCCGGCGAAGCCGACACAAGTCGGCGAGCAGGGTATGCCGCCTCTCTCCCCCGACTGGACTCGAACCAGTAACCTGCCGGTTAACAGCCGGCTGCTCTGCCCATTGAGCTACGGAGGATCGCGCGCGGCGACCATGTCATGCTCGGTCGCCCCGACGGCTTCCAAGGTTAGCGCATTCCGGAGGCGCTCGTTTCCTCCCGACTGTCAGAGCGGACGGGGGGTATGTCTAGGACGACGGGTAGAGGAGATGGCCATGAAGTATCGCTTTGGGTTCCTCACGGGAGCAGCCGTCGGATACGTGCTGGGCACGCACGCCGGGCGCGAACGCTACGAGCAGATCAAGCGGCTTTCCCGGCATGTCGCGGAGAACCCGACCGTCCAGGAGGCCGCCGGCATCATGCGGGCCCGGGCCGGTGACCTGGCCGGTACGGCGCGGCAGAAGGTCGGCGACAAGGTGGCGGACAGGGTGCCCGGCCTGCGTCGCGACCGTCAGAACACCGCCGACGTCAGCTGACGAGAGGAACGCCTTTCTCACCGCCGCGCCCCGTATCCCTGGCCGCCGGGTGATCACAGACCGGTCCGCCAGGGTCGGTATGAGACGCCTGCCCCGGTCAGAGGCCGGTCTGGCGGCGGATGTCCTCCATCGCCTGTTCGGCCTGGGCCAGCAGGCCGGCGTCGGTGGGGTCCAGGCCCGGGTCGAAGACGAGGGCCCAGCGGGGTTCGCCGCGGCCGACGGCCGGGCGTCGTGCCGTGACGCGGACTCCCCCGCCCGGCAGCTTGACGTGGGTGCTCACCACGACGGTCGAGGTGACCCGTTCGCGCACCGTCTCCGGTACCGAGCCGGGCTCGGCCAGCCGTACGTCGTGCCGGGCGCCGCCGACCTCGCGTACGGACAGCAGACCGTCCTTCCAGGCGGCCTGTTCGACGCGTTCCCACGGCAGGCGCGTGAAGCCCGTTTCGTCCTGGAAGTGCAGCGCGGCGTCGGTCGCGACCGTGTCGCCGCTGGCCGCCAGGACCCGTTCTCCCTTACCGAGGGTCAGGCCCTCCGGCAGACTCCGCCGCCGTGTCAGTCGCATGCGGTCACGGTACCGCTCCGGCGTACCCCCCGATTGCGCGCGAAGCGGGTCATGGTGCCCGGCGTGAGCCGAGAAGGTCGAGGACGAGTGCGGCGGACCAGCTGAAGTCGTGGCTGCCGCGCCCGGTGCCGTCGAACGGGTCGAAGTACTCACGGAATCCCGACTGGCGCACCAGCCGGAGGGTCGAGCCGAGCAGCAGGTCCGCGACGGCGTCCAGCCGATGGGTGAGGGCTCCCAGCCACACGAGCCAGTTGGTGTTCACCCAGGTGGGGCCGCGCCAGTACGCGCAGCGGTCGAACGCCGCGGACTGTACGTCGCAGGTCGGCACCGGATAGCCGGTCGCCCCGGCGAACCGTGCGGACAGCAGCAGCTCGGCCAGCCCGCGTACGACGGGTGGGGGCAGCTCCGGATCCAGCAGCGGCACGAAACCCGCGATCGTCGCGGCCGGGGTCAATTCTCCCGTACGGACGTCGCGGGCACGGAAGCAGCAGGTCTGCTCGTCCCAGAGCCGGTCCAGCATGGCCTGGTGGATCCGCTGCGCCGCCTCGCGGTGCCGCCCCGGGTCGGCGCCGGCGAGTTCGGCGACCTCGGCGAGGGCGTGGGTCGACGCCAGGTAGACCGCGTTGAACAGCGGATCCTCCACGGCGAAGGGATGGTCGTCACGCAGATACTCCGCCCGGTATCCGGCGTCCCGCAGCGACGTGACGAGCGAGACGTACCGGTCGGCGTCGGCCCCCTCGCCCGGGGGGCCGACGCGCGCGTACGGCGACAGGGGCGGTGCCACGGCGGCGAGTGGACGGTCCCACGCGGGGCTGTTCTCCAGGCCCGACTCCCAGGGGTGGCAGAGGCTGACCAGCCCGGAGCCGACGACGTCCCGGTCGCGTTGGAGGTAGGCGTGCTGGGCGGCCAGCCGTGGATAGAGCCGGGTGAGGAACGCCCGGTGCTCCTCCCGCCCGGGCCGCTGCGCCATCCGCAGCGCCGCGAGCGCCTGCAGTGGCGGCTGGGCCAGCCCGGAGGTGTCCACCCCACGCGGCGCGTCCGGCTGCGCGCGGCTGCGCCAGAACTCCGGCCCGGGGAAGTACGCGTGCCGCGGCACGCTGGAGCTGAACACGATGTGCGGGACGAGCCCGGTCGCCCACTGCCCGCGGAACGCCGAGAGCAGCTCGATCCGGGCCCGCTCGGGTCGGTGCCGGGCCAGGCCGAGGCTGACGAAGGCCGAGTCCCAGCTCCACTGGTGCGGGTACAGCCCCGGTGATGGCACCGTGGCCGTGCCGGTCCAGTTCGCGTCGAGCACGCGTGCGGCGGCCTGCCAGACGGCCGTCTCGTCACCCGTGAGCCGGAGCCCCATTACCACAGAGTACGGAACGCGCGCACTGTCGGCGATGCCCGCTTCACCCGGTGCCCGAGAACCCGCCGCGGCGGCCCTTGGAGGATCAGGCGGCGAAGAGCGTCTCGCCCCAGTAGCCGCCCTTGCGCGGGCCTGGGGGGCACGCGAAGACGCCGGAGCCGACGTGCTGGACGTACTCGTTCATGTGGTCGTCGCCGGCGAGGCTGTTCTGCAGGACGACGAACTGCTTGCGCGGGTCGCGCTGGTAGGCGATGAAGAACAGGCCGGCGTCCAGGCGTCCGAGTCCGTCGCTGCCGTCGGTGAAGGAGTAGCCGCGGCGCAGGATGCGCACGCCGCCGTTGGTGTCCGGGTGTGCCAGGCGTACGTGGGAGTCGGCGGGCAGCTTCGCCAGCGGCACCGGGTCGTGCTCGCGTTTCGCGCCGTACGCGTTGCCCTCGCCCTTCGTGCGGCCGAAGACGGCCTGCTGCTCCTTGAGCGAGGTGCGGTCCCACGTCTCGATGTGCATGCGGATGCGCCGGACGACGACGTACGACCCGCCGTTCATCCACGGCGCGCCGTCCTTGGCGGACGCCCAGACGTGCTGGTCCAGGGTCGCGCGGTCGTCCCCGGCGATGTTGCGGGTGCCGTCCTTGAACCCGAACATGTTGCGTGGTGTCTGCTGGTCCGGTGTGGTGGAGGAGGTCTTGCCGAAGCCGAGCTGCGACCAGCGCACCGAGACCACGCCGAACCCGATGCGGGCGAGGTTGCGGATGGCGTGCACGGCGACCTGGGGGTCGTCGGCGCAGGCCTGGACGCAGATGTCGCCGCCGCTGCGGCCGGGGTCGAGGCTGTCGCCGGGAAAGTGCGGCAGGTCGGCGAGGGCGGCCGGCCGCCGCGCCTTGATGCCGAAGCGGTCCTTGCCGTCCTTGTCGAACAGTGTGGGCCCGAACCCGACGGTGAGCGTGAGCCGCGACGGAGGCAGGCCGAGCGCCTCCCCCGTATCGTCGGGCGGGGACTCCGGCAGGCCGCCCACGGCCGAGCCGTACGGGCGCCCCGCGGCCAGCGCCGCGCCCGCCGCGGTCCATTCCTTCAGCATCCGTACGAGGCGGTCACGGTCGCCGGTGATGACGTCGAACGCGGCGAAGTGCAGACGGTCCTGCACGGGCGTGGCGATGCCGCTCTGGTGGGCGCCGTAGAACGGCACGGCGCCGTCGTCGGCGGGCGGACCCTCATGGGCCTGCGCGACGCTCACCAGGCCGGCGCCGGCCGCGGCCCCCGCGGCCAGCGTCGCTCCTGAATAACCGAGGAGCCGGCGTCTGGACACGTCCGTCACTTGGCCACCACCCCCGCGAGCTTGGACAGCGGCTCGCCGAGGGCGTTGACCGCGTCGGACAGTTCCTTGCGCTTCTCCTTGCCGACGGTGTCGTAGGAGACGTAGCCGTCGCCCTTCTCGTACTTGGCCAGGAGCTTCTGTACGTCGGCGAACTCCGTGGTCAGGTCCGAGGCCAGCGCGGCGTCCTTCTCCTGTACGACCGGCTTGAGCAGCTCGAACGCCTTCTGCGCGCCGTCGACGTTGGCCTTGAAGTCGCTCAGGTCGGTGTGGGAGAAGGTGTCCTCCTCGCCGGTGATCTTGCCGGTCGCGACCTCGTCGAGCAGTTCCTTGGCGCCGTTGGCCATCGAGGTGGCGGTGATCGACGCGGTGCCCACGCGGGACTTGAGGGTCTCCACGTCCTTGACGAGCTGGTCGGCGTACGGGCCCTCACCCTTCAGCGACTTGGTCTTCCAGAGCGCCTTTTCGATTCGGTGCCAGCCGGTCCACTTGTCGCCCTGCTTCAGGTCGGCCTCGCGCAGGTCGACCTTCGGGTCGATGTCGCCGAACGACTCCGCGACCGGCTCGATGCGCTCCCAGCCGACGCGCGACGGGGCGAACTGGGCCTTGGCGCCGGCCATGTCGCCCTTTGACACCGACGCGGCGAACTTCTTGGCCTTGGCGAGCGTGTCGTCCACCTGCTCCGCGACATAGGCGCGGTACGCCGCGACGGCCTGGTCGAGACGCGGGTCGCCCGCCTTGCTCGCACCGGTGACGGTGAACGTCTGGGAGGGGCCCTTGCCGGTCATCCCGGCACTGCAGAGGATCTTGTACGTGCCCGCGTTGAGCGTGACGGTGACCTCCGCGCCGGTGCCCGGGCCGATGTTCTCGCGCTCTGAGACGGTCTTGCCGTCCGGGGCGAGGATCTCGAGTTCGTTGACCTGCGAACCCTTGTTGGTGACCTTGAACGTCGTGGCGCCGGCCGCGCCGCTCTTGGCACCGACCTCGCACGTGGAGTCGGTGGCGGTGACCTCGATCACGCCTGCCTTCACGCCCGCCGAGTCGTCCTTGCCGCACGCCGTCAGCACGGACAGCGATGCGAGTACTGCACTCGCGGCGGCGATCATGGGGGCAGGACGCATGGGATCTCCAGCAGACGATTGGTTAGGCGTGCCTAACTTAGCCTCACCTAACCTCATTCCGTCAAGCCGCACACGTGAAGCACCGTGTGAGCCTGCCCACCCGGCGACGGGTGAACCATTTCTGGATATAGGGCGCCCAGCGCGGTGACCTGCCACGACGTGAAAATGAAAGGTCCCCGCCTCCACATGGAGGATGGCGGGGACCGTTCGGCTTTCAGGCCACGCTTGGCGACCCGGCCGTCATTCGAGGTACTCGCGCAGCATCTGCGCGCGCGTCGGATGACGGAGTTTCGCCAGCGTCTTGGACTCGATCTGGCGGATGCGCTCCCGCGTCACACCGAACTCCCGGCCGACCTCCTCGAGGGTCCTCGGATGCCCGTCGGTCAGGCCGAAGCGGAGCTGGATGATCCGCTGCTCCCGGTCCGACAGTGACCCGAGGATGCCGTCGAGCTGATCCTGGAGCAGGATGAACGCCGCCGCCTCGATGGGCACGACGGCGTCGGCGTCCTCGATGAAGTCACCGAGGTCGGAGTCTTCTTCTCCGATCGGTGACTGCAGGGACACGGGTTCCTGGGCGACGCGCTGGATCTCGACGACCCTTTCGGCGGACAGGCCCATCTCCGTGCCGATCTCCTCGGGGGACGGCTCGCGGCCCAGGTCCTGGTGAAGCTGGCGCTGCACGCGCACCAGCTAGTTGATGGTCTCCACCATCTGGACCGGAATCCGGATGGTCCGGGCCTGGTCGGCGATCGCCCGCGTGATCGCCTGGCGAATCCACCAGGTCGCATAGGTGGAGAACTTGTAGCCCTTGGTGTAGTCGAATTTCTCGACGGCACGTATCAGCCCGAGATTCCCCTCCTGGATGAGATCGAGGAACAGCATTCCGCGGCCGACATAACGCTTGGCGATGGAAACCACCAGGCGCAGGTTGGCCTCGATCAGTCGTTGCTTCGCCCGTACTCCGTCGTGGGCGAGCAGTTCGAGGTCGGTTCCCTCGCCGGGGGTGATGATGGCCGCCCTGGCCAACTTCTCCTCGGCGAACAGTCCCGCCTCGATCGATTTCGCGAGTTCAACTTCCTCTTCTGCCGTGAGTAGCGGCACGCGGCCGATTTCTCGCAGATAGATACGGACCAGATCGCTCGTCGGCGCGCGACGGGAGAGGTCGTCTCCATCGACGCGCGCCGAGTCCTCGTGTCCACTGCTGGACTCGAGGACTTCGACACCCTGCTCGCCAAGAATCCGGACGACCCGATCCATCGAGTCGGCCGGTAGGTCAGAGCGGTCGAGCGCGGCAGCCACGTCGTCGACTGTTATTCCGCGTTCTCTGTCGCGCGCGACGAGGTCCGCCACCTGCTCAACCGATGGCGTCTCGCTTGGCAGCACCGAAGGGCCCACGGTGACAGTGTGCGTCAAGGTGACCGCGTAACGGGGGACCTATTTTTCGGTCCCGTCCGTCACAGGTTCCCGATCCCTCGCTCACGCAACGCGTGTCTCTCCTGTTCAAGAGCCATGAGGTCACCGAACATGCGGTTGTACTGCTCTTGGTTCTCGACCGGATTCAGCCGTCCTAGTTTGGACTGCAGCTTGGCGATCTCCCGAGTGACCTGCACTTCCTGCAATCTGGACAACTGAGATAGCGCATAACGGTCATCCGCAAGTCCGTTGTAGCGCAGCGGCTCCACGGCGAGGCTGGTGACCAGGTCTTTTACCTCGTCGTTCGGTGCGGCCTCGCGCAGCCGGCCCGCCCATTCCGGTCCGGTCGCGGCGGCCGTGCCGCCGAGTTCGGCGATCAGCTGGCGTACGGCGGCATGGCCGGGGACGACGAGACCGTCGGCGGGGATGGCGTCGAAGCCCGGGCCGAGCAGCGCCGGCCGCTGCACCGCGAGCTTGAGCGTCTCGCGCTCGACCCGGACGATCGGGTCGTTCGGGTCATGCGACGGGGCCGCCGGCGGCTTACGCGGCGCTTCCGGGGCCTCGGTCCGGCGGCCACGCGGGTCGCCGCGCCCGCGTGTGGCGTGCTCACGGACCCGGCGGAGAACGAACTGCTCGTCCAGGAAGCCGGTCCACTTGTCCAGGTCGATGGCGTACCGGTCGCGCATGCCGCGATCGCGGATGCCGGCGATGATCGGCGAGGCCGCGTCGATCGCGGCGAGACGCCCCTCGGTGGTGTCCAGGTCGTACTTTTCGATGGTCGCGCGGATGGCGAACCGGAACAGCGGCACCCGGGAGGCGACCAGATCGCGGACCGCGGCGTCGCCGTGCTTCATGCGCAGGTCGCAGGGGTCGAGCCCGTCCGGCTGCACGGCCACGAACGTCTGCGCGGCGAACCGGTGCTCGGTCTCGAACGCCCGCAGCGCCGCCTTCTGTCCGGCGGCGTCGCCGTCGAACGTGAAGATGACCTCGCCGCTCGCCTCGTCCTGGTCCATCAGGAGCCGGCGGAGGATCTTGATGTGCTCGTCGCCGAAGGACGTGCCGGAGGTGGCGATGGCGGTGCCGACGCCGGCCAGGTGGCAGGCCATGACGTCGGTGTAGCCCTCGACGATGACCGCCTGACGCCGGCGGGCGATCTCCTTTTTGGCCAGGTCGGCGCCGTAGAGGACCGAGCCCTTCTTGAACAGCGGCGTCTCGGGGGTGTTGAGGTATTTCGGCCCGTCGTCGCGTTCTTCCAGGCGGCGCGCGCCGAACCCGATGACGTCGCCGGTGAGGTCGCGGATCGGCCAGATCAGCCGTCCGCGGAACCGGTCGATCGGCCCGCGCCGGCCCTGGCTCGCCAGGCCGCCGGTGATCAGCTCCTTGTCGCTGAAGCCGCGGCCGCGCAGATGGCGGACCAGCGCCTCCCATTCGTTCGGCGCGTAACCGACGCCGAACCGGCCGGCCTCCTCCCGCCCGAACCCGCGCTCGGACAGGAACCGGCGGCCGATCTCGGCGGCCGGGGTGAGGAGCTGCTCGGCGTAGAACTCCGCCGCCGCCCGGTGCGCGTCCACCAGCCGGGTGCGCTCGCCCTTCTGCCGGCCGGGAACGTATCCGCCCTCGGTGTAGCGGAGCTGGATGCCCGCCTTGGCCGCGAGGTGTTCGATCGCCTCGGCGAACGACAGATGGTCGATCTTCTGGACGAAGGCGATCGCGTCGCCGCCCTCGCCGCAGCCGAAACAGTTGCCGGTGAGAACGTCGTCTTCGAGGACGAAGGCATGGCCCTGCTCGACGACCGCGCAGTAGACCTCTTCGATCCGGTCGGTCCGCGACACCGACTCGACCGTCCAGCCGGTGTCGCGGTCGAGCACGGCCGTGTCACCGGCAGGCGGCAATTCAGGATCGAATGGGGACCATTTTTCCGGCCGCGTTCGTCCGCCATAATGAAGACGGCTTTCAAAAGGCTCCTCGGCGACGCGCACATCGGCGAGCCGGTGACCGAACTCGAGGTCGCGGGTGAGGACCTCGCGGTCCTCGTCCGCCCGCACGAACCAGCGGTGCTCGGCGGTGGCGTGGATCTCTTTTCGCCGGCCGTCGCGTCCGAGGACGATGCGCATGAGCGGCTGGACGCCGAAGGAGTAGAACGGCGCGTCGTGCCACTGGGCGTCGCGGCCGAGGATGCGGTGGGTGCCGCCCGCCAGCTCCCGGATCGGGCGGAGCCCCCCCCAGGTGAGCACGCGAGTCTCACCGGCCAGGCAGTGCCACAGGCCGTTGGAGACGTTGAACGACGGTGACTTCTCGTCGTGGAAGGGGCACAGGCCCTTCAGCGCACCGCCTCCGGCGTTGCGGAGCTGGACATACTCCCCCACGACGGCGTCGATCGGCGACCGCTCTCGTACGAGAGCGATGTCCTCATCGCGGATCCGGCCTGCCACGTCGGCAGTCTAGTCGCGCCGTCCGGCCGGCGAGGCCACGCGTCACCATTCGCATTGACTGGACAAATCGCGGACTTACAAGGTGTACTGGCTCAACTTCGGCGGGCCATCATGGATTCCGCCGACACTTGTCATCGGGTGTATGGGGAACCCCCGGCGACACTATCCCCGCGCGCGGCGGTCATTTTTCTTGACTACCGCAGTGAGCCCGAGGTGTCAGCGATGACCGAAGTCGTCCTAGACGCGGTGAACAAGGTGTACCCGGACGGCTTTCACGCGGTCCGCGATCTGAGCCTGCGCGTCCCCGACGGTGAGCTGTTCGTCCTGCTCGGCCCCTCCGGATGCGGTAAATCCACGGTCCTGCGCATGGTCGCCGGGCTGGAGGAGATCACCTCGGGCAGCCTCTGGCTCAGCGGTCATCTCGCCAACCACCTGCCGCCGCGCGAACGCGACCTGGCCATGGTGTTCCAGAACGGCGCGCTGTACCCGCACCGCAACGTACGCGGCAACATCGCCTTCCCGCTGGAGGTCGCCGGTCAGAGCAGCTCCGAGTCGCACGAGCGGATCGTCGAGCTGTCACGTGCCCTCGGCATCGAGGAGACGCTGCACCGGCTGCCGTCGACCCTGTCCGGTGGCCAGCGCCAGCGGGTCGCGATGGGGCGCGCGCTGATCCGGCAGCCCGGCATCTTCTTGATGGACGAGCCGCTGTCCAATCTCGATGCGGGCCTGCGCAACGAGTTGCGCATGGAGATCGGCGCGCTGGTGCGCTCGCTCGGCGTGACCACTCTGTACGTCACCCACGACCAGACCGAGGCCCTTACCCTCGCCGACCGGGTGGCCATTCTGCGCCGCGGCATCCTGCAGGACGTGGGCACGCCGCAGCAGGTGTACGACGACCCGGCCACCATGTTCACCGCGGCGTTCCTTAGCTCCCCGCCGATCAACCTGGTCCGCGCCTCCGTACGCGCCGACCAGAACGACGGGATCTTCCTGGGCGTCGGCGACCAGCAGCTGCGAATGCCCTGGACCGATCCCCGTGCCACCGCGCTCGTGTCCCAGCACGGGTCGTTCGTCACGCTCGGCATCCGCGCCGACGCCATGCACCCGGATCCGGACGGCGTGATCTCCGGGCGCGTGCGAACCCTGGAGTTCCACGGCCACGAATGGCTGGCGCACGTGGAGGCGGGCGTGGTGCTGGTCGACAGTGAGACGTTCCACGACGAAGAGAGCCAGTTCGCAGAGCGGACCGGGCAGAGCGGACTCCTGCGCCGGCTGTTGCGGACGGCCGGAGTCATCGCCGAGGAAGCCCCCATCGCCCCCATCGCGCACGGCGGCACGCACCGGCGGTCGGATCTGGTCTTCCGGATGGAGTCCCGGTCGGGCATCACGGCCGGCGAGACGGTCCGCCTGTCCGTCGACACCGACCGCATGCTGCTGTTCGGCGAGGACGGCCGCCGTATCGACAAGGTCGAGCGCTGACCGCGCACTCCCTAGCCGCGCCGGTGCAGCCGCGTGAACGCCGCGGTGCCGCGTTCCTGCAGCACCGCGGAGGTCGTGCGGACGACCGGCACGCCCAGGTCGGTGGGGCCGGTGTGCTTGCACATGTCGTGGCAGTCCGCGTCGAGGCTGCAGCACAGAGAGCAGATCGTGCCCTCGTGGAACGGGCAGGCCGCCATGTCGGGCCGCTCGTACGCCATCTCGCACACGACGCAGGTCAGTGACGCCCCGGACAGCAGGCCGGCGTCGGTGAAGAGGGGTTCTTCCAGCTCGTCGGGGCGTGCGATGTAGTAGCGGCCCTTCGTGGCGATGGCGATCAGCGGGGAGAGCACGAACGCCAGGGTGATCGCGATGAACGGTGAGAACGCCTTGGCCAGCTCGCCGAACGCTCCGAAGAACGCCACGATCGACACCGCCGAGCCCACCAGCATCGACCCGAAGCCGACCGGGTTGAAGTTGTAGAGGTGGGCCCGCTTGAACTCGATGTAGGACGGGCTGATCTTCAGCGGCTTGTTGATCACGAGGTCGGCGACGACCGCGCCGATCCACGCGATGGCGACGTTGGAGTAGAAGCCGAGCACGGTGTTGAGGAACCCGAACACGCCGAACTCCATCAGGGCCAGCGCGATGCCGACGTTGAAGAAGATCCACACCACGCGCCCGGGGTGGTGGTGCGTCGTACGGGAGAAGAAGTTGGCCCACGACAGCGAGCCGGAGTACGCGTTCGTAACGTTGATCTTGATCTGCGAGAGCACGACGAAGAACACCGCCACGGCCAGGGCGCCGACGTGCAGCCAGGCCCCGATCCCCCGCGTGTACTGCTCGATCGGCTCGACCGCCCGGGTCAGTCCCACCTCGTGGGCGACGTAGAAGGCCAGGAACGCTCCGCCGAGCTGCTTGAGCGCGCCGAGCACCACCCAGCCGGGACCGGCGGCGAGCACCGCGGTCCACCAGCGCAGCCGGTTCTGGTCCGTCTTCTCCGGCATGAACCGCAGGTAGTCGGCCTGCTCGCCGATCTGGGCGATGAGCGACAGCGCGACCCCGGCGCCCAGGCCGAAGCCGATGAGCGTGAACGTCGCCCCGTCCGGGTTCTTCCCTGCGAAGTGCAGCCAGTCGGCGTACCGGCCGGGTTCCTTCAGCGCGATCACCAGGAACGGCGCGACCATGAGCACCAGCCAGATCGGCTGGGTCCAGACCTGGAGCTTCGACAGCGCGGTCATCCCGAAGATGACGAGCGGGATCACCACGAACGCGCAGATCAGGTACCCGACGGGCAGCGGGATGCCCATGCCCGACTTCAGCGCCTGGGCCATGATCGACCCTTCCAGCGCGAAGAAGATGAACGTGAAGCTGGCGTAGATCAGGGACGTGATCGTGGAACCGAGGTAGCCGAAGCCCGCGCCCCGCGTCAGCAGGTCCATGTCGATGGCGTACCGGGCGGAGTAGTAGGCGATGGGGATGCCGGTGACGAAGACGACGGCCGCGGTGACGAGGATCGCGGCGATGGCGTTGGGCACGCCGTGTGTCACCGCGATCGAGCCGCCGATCGCGAAGTCGGCGAGGTAGGCGATGCCGCCGAGCGCCGTGGTGGCGACCACGTACGGGGTCCAGCGACGGAACGACTTGGGGGCGTACCGCAGCGAGTAGTCCTCGAGCGTCTCGTTCTTGGTCCAGTCGCCGTACGTCCGCGTGCTGTCCGTCATGAGACCTCCGATCCGGGGCTGTGCCGCCACGATCGGCAGCCGTGATGCCCGGCCGATTTCCCGTCCGTTACACCGGGATCACGTTGTGCTCACGGCACGTGCCGTGTTTCGGCTGTGAAATTCCTGTTACATCGGCGGCCGAGCCGTTCTCAGCGGACCCTGCCGGGGTTAGCGTCCGTATGTGCTGATCACCCCACACGAGCAGGAACGCCTGCTGATCCACGTGGCGGCCGGGCTCGCCTGGGACCGCCGCGACCGAGGGCTGCGGCTCAACCATCCCGAGGCGACCGCGATCATCGCCGCATACGTCCTGGAGGGCGCACGCGACGGGCGGGGGGTCGCCGATCTCATGGAGGCCGGGCGTGCCGTACTGGCGCGCGAGGACGTGATGGAGGGAGTTCCGGAGATGCTCGACTCCGTGCAGATCGAGGCGACGTTCCCCGACGGCACCAAGCTCGTCACCGTTCATCGGCCGATCCCTTGACGTCCTCCTCTCGTGTACGCGGGATTGAGCCGCTCCACTCGGCCGGGCGCCTTGTCCTCCAACCGTCTCACCAGGCGCGCCCGTCCGGACGCGTGGATGGACCGGTTCAACCCGGCTTTGACCTGCACGTTCCGTCCCGGAGCCGGGGTGGGCTGAAGCCGAAACCTCATGTGAGAACGCCAACGACCACTACTGACAAACGAGGGAGGGAGCGGCGTGCCCTGTCCGGCCCGGAGGGCGGGATCTCCACGCCGCGCATCAGATGAGTGAGGAATTCATCCCGGGCGAGATCGTGACCGGCGCGGAGCCGGTCGAGCTGAACCCCGGCCGCCCGCGTACGACGCTCACGGTGGTCAACACCGGCGACCGGCCGGTGCAGGTCGGCTCGCACTATCACTTCGCCCAGGCCAACGACGCGCTCGCGTTCGACCGGGAGGCCGCGCGCGGGCACCGGCTCGACGTGCCCGCCGGCACCGCCGTCCGGTTCGAGCCGGGCATCACCCGGGAGGTCTCCCTGGTCCCCCTCGCCGGTCTTCGCGCCGTACCCGGGCTGCGCCATGAGTGAGATCTCGCGGGACCGTTACGCCCAGTTGTACGGCCCGACCGCCGGCGACCGGGTCCGCCTGGCCGACACCGACCTGTTCATCGAGGTCACCGAGGATCTGAGCCGGGGCGCCGGGGCCGGTGACGAGGCGGTCTTCGGCGGCGGCAAGGTGATCCGCGAGTCGATGGGCCAGGGCATGGCGACCCGCGCCGAGGGCGCCCCCGACCTGGTCATCACCGGCGTCGTGGTCCTGGACCACTGGGGCGTGGTCAAGGCCGACGTCGGTGTACGCGATGGCCGCATCGTCGCGCTCGGCAAGGCCGGCAACCCTGACACCATGGACGGAGTACACCCGGACCTCGTCATCGGGCCGTCCACCGAGATCCTGGCCGGCAACGGCAAGATCCTCACGGCCGGGGCGGTCGACTCCCACGTTCACCTGATCTGCCCGCAGCTGGTCGGCGAGGCCCTCGGCGCCGGGGTCACCACGCTGATCGGCGGCGGCACCGGCCCCGCCGAGGGGACCAAGGCCACGACGGTCACGCCGGGCGCGTGGCACCTGGCCCGGATGCTGGAGTCGATGGACTCCATGCCGGTCAACGTCGCGCTGCTCGGCAAGGGCAACACGGTCTCCGAGCCCGCCATGTGGGAGGCGCTGCGCGGTGGCGCGTCAGGGTTCAAACTGCACGAGGACTGGGGCTCGACGCCGGCCGCGATCGACGCGTGCCTCCGCGTCGCCGACGCCTCCGGCGTGCAGGTGGCGCTGCACACCGACACGCTCAACGAGGCGGGCTACGTCGAGTCGACGCTGAACGCCATCGGCGGCCGGTCGATCCACGCGTACCACACCGAGGGTGCGGGCGGCGGGCACGCGCCGGACATCATCACCGTCGCCTCGTACCCCAACGTCCTGCCCTCCTCGACCAACCCGACCCGGCCGCACACCGTGAACACGCTCGACGAGCACCTCGACATGCTCATGGTCTGCCATCACCTGAACCCCTCGGTGCCCGAGGACCTGGCGTTCGCCGAGTCGCGGATCCGCCCGACGACCATGGCGGCCGAGGACGTCCTGCACGACATCGGCGCGATCTCGATGATCGGCTCGGACTCACAAGCCATGGGCCGGATCGGCGAGACCGTCATCCGCACCTGGCAGACCGCGCACGTGATGAAGGGGCACCGCGGCGGGCTCGATGACAACCTGCGCGCTCGCCGCTACGTCGCCAAGTACACGATCTGCCCGGCGATCGCGCACGGGCTTGACGGCCAGATCGGTTCGGTCGAGCCGGGCAAGCTGGCGGACCTGGTGCTCTGGCACCCCGCGTTCTTCGGGGTCAGGCCGCACGCG
>JAOPYG010000339.1 GCA_025964685.1 Actinoallomurus sp.
AAACCAAAGAACGCAACGGAAGTAACGCAAAGCAAAAGCCGAACCTCAACAAATCGAGTATATCGAGCGCTCAAGACGAATAAATAGCGCCGGCGTACCCACTTCAGCAGACGGTGAGGGAGCGTGGTGGCGTCCATACACCGCTAGCTGCTCTATCAGCGAGCGCCTTCCACAGTGATCGCCCCTGGCGCAGGTGCCGAGTCGGCCGCAGAGGGCCTGCGGGAGGCTGCTCGTCGAGCAGGACGTACACATCCGCGTAGTCCAGAGATCCTTGTCCATGACCGGGGTACATCGCCCGCCACAGGTCCAGGACGCCAGCGAGCGTCTGGGCCGGCCGTAGGTCGAGCGACGGACTGCAACCGGCGCCTGTGACGGGCCGGCCGCACTCTGCCGTGAGGGCCGCCTCGCAGGGGAGGCGGCCCTCACGTGATCTGCGTTCGGGGCCGGTACGTCGCATGCGCCGGCCCCCGGATCTACCGTTGACGTTCGGTCACACGAGCTGCGCGCCGACCAGGCACTTTGCCACGTCATCCTCTCCGGTCGGGACGGTCTCGGACCCGAGCGCAGAACAGACGGGGGACTCCGAGGTGAAGCCGGAAACGTCGTCGCCCTTGTCACCTCCCTGGCCCACCACCTGCGAGCCCGCCACCGCCTGCGTCGCCGCCGATGCGGTGACCGCCAAGGTGGACACGCCGAAACCGGTGGTCATGGTCGCCAGCGTGGCGCCCGCCAGGACCAGTGTCTTAAGCCGCATATTTCTCCCCTTAAGTGTCAGAAGCAGCAGGCCGGTGGCTTGCTACCGGCATCACCATGCCTTCCGCTGATTACCCAGGGATCCGACCTTCGCCCCGAAAAGGAGCTGCTTTTGGCGAAGATCTAGGCTGACTTCACAATCGGCGACAGACCGACTCCACCAGCAAGCCGACCTCCCCGGTCGAATGCGGCGAACCACGCGAAAGCGTTTATCGTCAGTACCTCGCAAGGCGCATTAGTGCGTAAACGAGGCTATTTAGCGATGGGAGTCGAAACTCCCGAAACATCACGCCCGCCTCGCCGCGACATGAGGACCGCGCCTGCAGCTCGGCGCGTCGCGTCCCCGACGCTCGGCACACCGTCCAGATCCGCGTCGTCCACTGCCCGGCACCCCTACGAGATCGGCCGAGGCCGCGGTGCAAGGAGATGGACACCAGGGCGCTCACCGATCTGGTGGTGGGGCTGCAGGAGGCTGCTCACCGTGCTCGGGACGGGGAGGAAGACGACGAGGACCGGCAGAAGCTGCGCGAGATGGATCCGGATCAGGCTCGGAAGTGGGTCATTGAGCGGATGGACGGGCTGGGCCATGTCGGGATCGCGGCGAAGTTCGCTTTGGATGGTCGTACCGGGCTGGGACCGAGCCGGGTGTCGGGTGAGTTCCGGCGGAGCGAGAAGTTCCTGTACTTGACGGTGAACGACAAGTCGGGCCGGTACATGAGCAAGAAGGTCCGTGGGGAGGATCTCGACCCGGCGGACGCGGCCCGGTGGCTGGACAATGTGGCGAAGTTGTTCAGCGAGCACCTGGGAGTGGAGGTCCGCGCCGAGCAGTTCAAGACCGCAGCGCCAGCGGCTCCTGTTGCTCCTTCTGCTCCGGTGGAGAACACGGCGCCCGGCGCCGGCGGGCAGGGACTGGAACGCCCACCGGCCGAGGTGGTGCCACCGGCCGAGGTCGTGCCGCCGGCCGAGGGGACCGCCGAGCGCACCGCGCCTCAGGCGGCCCGGCTGGACGGCGCAGAGGTGGTGAGGATCCTCTCGGGGCAGGGCACGCTGGACCGCGATTCCGCCCTGGCCGGCCCATTGGGACCGGCACCGAACGTCGGCCCGAGCATGCCGGGGCTCGGCGACCCGCAGACCGTGACCCTCACCGGGATGGGCCTGCGTCTGGTCGACGTGCCCACTACCGATGAGGGCGTGATGCACGCGCTCGGAACGGTGGGGGCCGCCGAGGTCTCCGTCGTCGGCCGCGGCACACCGGCGACACCCAGCGAACTGCGGGCGCATCTGACGAACGTGCTCGCCGCCGGCCTGTCCCGGGCTCCGGAGGAGCGGAGGTACTGGCCCATCCTGGACGGCCAGATCCCCGGCCCGCAGGACCCGGCGTCGGTACCCACTGCCGGCCCCTCCCGCGGGGGACCCTGGCTGACGGACGACCAGCGCCGCGCCATCGTGGCCGCACTCACCGCCCCGGACGGCAGTGAACGGGCGGAGGAGTTGACGCTCGCCGCCGCAGGGATCGTCCTGGGGCTGCGGATCATCCTGGTGCCGCCGGATGGTGTGCCCCATCGAGTTCGGACCGCCCACCGGCAGGCGGGTCGTGGTGGTACAGCTTCTCCGGAGGGGGTAGCGTCTCCGCCTTGAGAACGGGTTGACCTGCGATTGGGGCACTTCCGCAGGTCTGCTCCGGGGCTGCCGTTCCGCGCATATTCGGTGAACCGGGTTGGCGGTGATCGGCTGACTCTGGTGATCTTCCCGATGAATCAACACCCATTACGGGCCGCGTCTCGTGCCAGTTCGTGAACATCCCTCTGCGGTTGATCTGCTTGACGTACGGTCCACATCAACCACGCTCAAAGATCACGGGCCACGCTCTAGTGGGGGCGGGCCAGCAGGTGGGCGTCGAGGAAGCCCCGTTCGGAGGCCGGGTCGTGGAGGAGCCGGGCGAACGTGACGAGCCCTGCCCCGGCCAGCAGTTCGGCGAACCGGTCCACGGGCCAGCTGTAGGCAGGCGTCACCTTGTGGTCGAAGCGGACCGGCTCTGGTCCGTCGGTCGCAAAGAACGAGACCAGGAACAGCCCCCCTGGCGCCAAGACGCGCACCTGCTCGGCGAGCAGCGCGGGCAGTTCCCCAGGCGGGGTGTGGATCATCGAGTAGTGGGCCAGCACGCCGCCGAGCGCGCCGTCCTCGACCGGCAAGGCCTCCATCCACGCCTCGTCGAACCGCAGCGTCGGATGGGCCCGCCGGGCGTGATCGACCATGGCCGGGGAAAGGTCGAGCCCGAAGGCGTCCAGCCCCTGGTCGTGCAGCAGGGCCGTCAGATGTCCGGGTCCACACCCGACATCGGCCACTCGCCGGTTCCCAGCACTGCGCACCAACTCGGCGAAGACACCAATCATGGCCCGCGCGAACGGCTGCGTCTCCAGCCGGTCGGCGAACATCGACGCGTATAGCTCAACGACCCCGTCATAGGCCGCCCTGGTCTCGTCCTGGTGCTCCACCACGGAAGAGAAGCTAACACCAGTGCACGTCCACAGCCGTTCTCCGGCCCCATGCCGATCCCCACCCTCAGGGAATGTCCCCATCACATGATCACGGGACAGGCCCTGAGCGTGCCTACGCCACAGCTCCCCCCGCCTGGTCATCCCCTCCGCCGGGACTTTACGGGTTAATTAGACAGACCCGTTCGCGGGGGAGGGCGCCAACCTCGCGATGCTGGACGGCGCCGAACTCGGCCAGGCCATCGTCGTCCACCCCGGCGACACCGGAGGCCGCCCTGGCCGCCTACGAGAACGCTCTGTTCCCAAGCAGCCAGGCATCGGCGACCGAGTCCGTCGCCAACCTGGAGCTGATGTTCGGCGACAACGCCCTGTAGCGCCTCCTCGACCAGTTCGCCTCCTCCCAGCAGGACAACTAGCGACCCGCATGACCACGATCGCCATCGCCGGCCCAAGCCGTCGTGGGCCGACCGTGCCCCGATCTCGGCACTGGCCCGGCTGCTCCCCAAACCCCGTCGGATCGGGCTGCTGGTCACTCCTGGTTCTGGGAGTGACGAAGGGAGTTCACGCAATCTCCGTGAACTCCCTGGTCATGAGCGGAGGCTCGGGGATTACCCGCTGCTCATTGCTCGCGCCCCTTGTGGGTCTTCGTGGCCTTGCCGGACGGGGTTGTGCAGGGCGCCTCGCCGGTCGCGCCGCAGCGCGGGCACGCGGCGGGCGCCGTGGTCGGCTCGGTGGCCGGTTCCGCGGTCGGTTCCGTGGCCGATTCGGTGGCCGATTCGGTGGCCGGTTCCGCGATCGGATCGGTGGCCGGATCTGTGGCCGATTCGGTGGCCGGCTCTGTAGCCGGCTCTGTAGCCGGCTCTGTGGCCCGTTCGGGCTCCGGCGTCTCGTGGGCCGTGGACACCGCGGGCCTCTTGTCATCGCGGTTCTGCTTGTGCCTTGCGCGGTCGCGCTGCGCCGGGGCGGGGTCGGCCGCTCCGTCGAGCGGGTAGCCGGTCGAACGGCGGTCGCGTCCCCTTTTCTGTCGGATGTACGCCTTGACGCGGTCGATGATCTTCACGGTTGGGGGGCTCCTTAGCGTCGGGTACCGGGCCGCGCGGGCAGGCTGGACACGGTCTCTCGGATCGCGCCGGTGCGCTCGGCGTCGACCTGGTCGCGCTCCTCGAAGGTCATCAGATCGTAGGGCAGGCCGCGGCTGTACTCGCCCATGAGGAGCCGCTCGTCGGTGTAGTCGTGCTGACACGGGAGGAGTCCGCCCCGGTCACCGGGTCTGCTCACGACAAAGGCCCCCACCGGTGCGTGGCGGATTCGAGGGGTCGTCGCAACATCCCTGACCAGGGAGTGCGATGGCTTCCGACGTGACAAGGTCGGCCACAACGTGGCTCGGCTCATCGACGCGCCCGTGGCCGACGAACACGAGATCGAACCGTTCACGTGTGAGCAAGCGCACCGCATCCTCGATGCCGCCAAGGGACATCGCAACGCCGCACGCTGGTCCGTCGCCCTCGTCCTCGGCATCCGCCAGGGCGAGGCGCTCGGCCTCCGCTGGTCAATCGAGCAAGGCGTCCACGTCCGCGTCGTCCAAGAGATCCTGGGCCACACACGCGTCACCACGACGGAGCGATACACCCACGTCGCCTCCCCCCAGGTCCGCGACGCGAGTGCCCTCATCGGTTCGGCGCTCTGGGGGACGAATGAGACCAGGAATGCGGCCACAAGATCGAACACCCTCTCCAGTGATCGAGTCACCGGAGAGGGTGCAGGTAGAGCGGAGGCTCGGGGATTTGAACCCCGGATGGACGGTAAGCCCAAACCGCATTAGCAGTTAGTCCAACGACCTTCCGCCGTTCATCGCCAAGGTCCGTCGACGTCTGCGTCTGCACAGGTGAGCAGGCGTATCTCGAAACGTCGGCGGACCTTGGCGTACATCAACGACTGTTATTTGATCTCGGCCACAAATGAGACCAGTTCTGGGACCACCACGTGTCTGGCAGAGACCGCCTGGGGCTTACTCATTCCCTTCCAGATGGCCACGGACCCGGACGCGTCGACCGGCGTGTTCGACGAGTGCGCCACACGCAGAGCGTCGACCCGCGGATCCGTCCGGGAGTCTGCAGCACCGCTGCTCATTGCTCGCGCCCCTTGTGGGTCTTCGTCGCCTTGCCGGACGGGGTCGTGCAGGGCGCCTCGCCGGCCGCGCCGCAGCGCGGGCACGCGGCGGGCGCCGTGGTCGGCTCGGTGGTCGGTTCCACGGTCGGTTCCGTGGCCGATTCGGTGGCCGGTTCCGTGATCGAATCGGTGGTCGGCTCTGTGGCCGATTCGGTGGCCGGCTCTGTAGCCGGTTCCGTGGTCGGCTCTGTAGCCGGTTCCGTGGTCGGCTCTGTGGCCGGTTCGGGCTCCGGCGTCTCGTGGCGGCGTTCGGCGGCGATCGCGAACGCTTCGGCGGCCGCCTCCTCGGCGACGGCGAGTGCCGCGTCGAGGTTGTCGGCCTCGATCAGGAACAGACCGGCGAGGTACTCCTCGCTGTCGATGAACGGTCCGTCGGTCAGCAGCATCCGTCCTTCGTCGTTACGCAGCGTCGTCGCCGACTCCTCAGCGTGGAGCCGTGCCCAGCCAGTGATG
>JAOPYG010000483.1 GCA_025964685.1 Actinoallomurus sp.
CGTCAACATCGAGATGATCTCCACCTCCGAGATCCGGATCTCCGTGGTGGTCGACCAGGACGACGTCGACGCGGCCGTCACCGCCGCGCACCGCGCCTTCGACCTCGACGCCGACCAGGTCGAGGCGGTCGTGTACGGAGGGAGCGGCCGATGAGTACACGCAAGCCCACCCTGGCCCTGGTCGGCGCCACCGGTGCCGTCGGCACCGTGATGCGCGAGATCGTCTCCTCCCGCGAAAACGTCTACGGGGAGATCCGCCTCGTCGCCTCCGCCCGTTCGGCCGGCAAGCGGCTGCCCGTACGCGGCGAGGAGCTCGTCGTCCAGGAGCTGACCCCCGAGGTCTTCGACGGCGTCGACATCGCCATGTTCGACGTGCCCGATGAGGTCTCGAAGGTCTGGGTGCCGATCGCCGCCGAGCGCGGCGCGGTCGTCGTCGACAAGTCCGGCGCCTTCCGGATGGAGCCCGACGTCCCGCTCGTCGTGCCCGAGGTCAACCCCGAGGCCGTACGCGAGCGGCCGCGCGGCGTCATCTCCACGCCCAACTGCACGACGCTGTCGATGATGGCCGCGATGGGCGCCCTGCACTCGGAGTACGGCCTGACCGCGCTCGTCGTGGCCTCCTACCAGGCGGTCTCCGGCGCGGGCGTGGCCGGCACCGAACGGCTCTACGCCGAGATCGAGGCGGTCGCCGGCGACCGTACCCTCGGCCAGACCGCCGGCGACGTGCGCAAGGCGGTCCACAACCGTCTCGGCGACGGTGACTCACCCTTCCCGGCACCCCTGGCCCTCAACGTCGTGCCGTGGGCCGGCTCGCTCAAGGAGGACGGCTGGGCGTCGGAGGAGCTCAAGCTCCGCAACGAGTCCCGCAAGATCCTCGGCATCCCGGGCCTGAAGGTCTCCGCGACGTGCGTACGGGTCCCGGTGATCACGACGCACTCGCTGGCCGTGCACGCGACCTTCGAGCGGCCGGTCGACGTCGAGGGGGTCCGCGCGATCCTGGAGGCCGCCCCGACGGTGGTCGTCATGGACGACCCCGAGAACGGCGTGTTCCCGACCCCGGCGGACGTCGTCGGCACCGACCCGACCTATGTCGGCCGGATCCGGCAGGCGATCGACTTCCCCAACACCCTCGATCTGTTCGTGTGCGGCGACAACCTGCGCAAGGGCGCGGCCCTGAACGCCGCTGAGATCGCCGAACTCGTCGCCGCCGAGTTCACCGGCTGAGCCGGGAGGCCCGGGGTCACCCGGGCCTCCACGGTTTCACGCGAAACATCGCTCACAGAAACGTGATGTCCCAGTGCGAGGGCTCGCGTGCGAACAGTGATCGACCGGCCGCCCGGTAGAGGGCCGCGCCGTCACCGCGGGTGTGGATGCGCTGGTAGCTGTGGCGGACGAACCGGTTGAGACAGCGGTTCGGCAGGATGTCCAGCTTGTAGCCTCTGCCGTGGCTGAACTCGCTGCGGGCGTGCCCGCGCTCGGTGCCGCCGGAGATCACCAGCCCGCAGCGGCTGGCCTCCCTGAGCCGGAGCACGCCGTCGAGCGTCGCTGGGCGTAGTCCGTCGAACGATGTGCAGTGCGGGTTCGTCCGGCGCGTGCAGTGCCCGGACGAGATCCACCGAAGCCCCGCCGCGCGGAGGAACGAACCTGCCTCCGCGTGGTGCAGGGGCGCCGACGGCGCTTTCCGATCATGTGTCCACGCATGGGCTGTACCGGCCGTTAAAGCGAAGAAAGCCATGGCGCAGCCGGTGATGACGGTCAGTCGAGTCGACATCCAACCTCCCCGTACATGTCGCATGCACCAAGCCGCAGCATCTGCCACGTGCGACGCGATACCGCGGGAAGAGGCGCGCCACTTTGCGGAAGTGACTCCGAAATCTGACTCTCCGTTGTCCTGCGCCGACTTCGTGCACAAGGAGACGTACAGTGTCGGCTGTGGCCGTACCGACCAAGTCCGAGCAGACACGGGATCTGATCGCCAAGACCGCTTTGCGGCTCTTTCGTGAGCGCGGCTATGAGGCCACGACGATGCGGGCGATCGCCACTGAGGCGGGTGTCTCGGTGGGAAATGCGTATTACTACTTCGGGTCCAAGGAAGAGCTGATCCAGCTCTATTACGAGCACTCCCAGGATGACCACTCCGAGGCGTGCACGAATATCCTGGCCCGCGAACGCGATTTCCGCGCCCGTCTCCTCGGCGTGCTCCGCGCCCGCATCGACACGCTCCAGCCGTACAAGGAGTTCGCCGGGAAGTTCTTCAAGTACGCGGCCGAGCCCTCGAGCCCGCTCAGCCCGTTCAGCACGGAGTCAGGCCCGATCCGCGACGCGGCGGTCGCGGTCTACCGCGAGGTCGTGGAGGGCTCGACGCTGAAGACCGACGCCGAGATCCGCTCCGAGCTGCCGGAGCTGCTGTGGCTCTACTCCATGGGCGTGGTCCTCTACTGGGTCTACGACAGCTCTCCGAACGCCGCGAAGACCTACCGTCTGGTCGAGCGCACCGTGCCGCTGATCGACCGCCTGGTGGGCATGGCCCGGCTGCCCGGCATGCGCGGCCTCGTACGCGAGGCCCTGTCCACCTACCGTGACCTGCGCAAGTAGAAAACCAGGTGCGCGTAGTCCGGAGTGCTGGGACCCTGCGCGGATGGACCGTCAGCTGATCTCCACGCTCGCCCATGCGGACCACCCCGTCGCCGCTCCGCTCACCGACGAATCGGTCCGCAGGCTGCTCGACCACGCCATCCGGCGCGGCGACGAGCGCCTGCTGGACCTCGGCTGCGGTGGCGGGGCATGGCTCGTCCGCGCCCTCGCCGCCCATCCGCGCGTGACCGCGGAGGGAGTCGACGTCTCCGCCCCTGCCCTCGCAAGGGCCGAGGCGGCCGCGACCGGCGTACGGGACCGGCTGGTGCTCCACCGGCGGGACGCCACCGAGTACACGTCGACGGATCCCTTCGACGTCGTGCTCAGCGTGGGCGCGAGCCACGTCTTCGGCGGCCTGCTCCCGACGCTCAGGGCGGTGGGCGAGCACCTGGCACCCGGCGGCCACCTCCTCGTCGGCGACGGCTTCTGGGAGCGTCCCCCGAGCCCGGACGCCGTCGAGATGCTGGGAGAGCTCGAGGATCTGCCGACCACCGTCGACCGTGTGACCGGCGATGGCTGGACCCCGGTGTACGGGCACATCAGCACGCGGGAGGAGCTGGACGACTACGAGTGGTCCTGGACCGGTTCCCTCGCCTCGTGGGCTCTGGACCACCCGGACGACCCGGACAGCACCCAGGCGCTCGCGGCGGCGTCCACCCATCGCGAGGAATGGTTGCGCGCCTACCGGCACGCCTTCGGCTTCGTAACCCTCGTCCTGCGCCGGGTCTAGTACTCCAGTTGTAGATCGTGATCTTCATTGTTGTTCGGTGGTTTGTCGCTGGTAGTGGCATGTGCGGGCTCGGTGCTGGTGGTGTCGTCGCCAGTGTGACCAGTGCAAGCGCACGGGCCCGCCGCCGTGGCTCCACCCGCGAGAATCTACGGGCCACCCGGCTCATCAGGTCCTCGAACATCAGCTGCCAGCGGCCAGGGTCCGCCCTCAGCCCCTCGATCACCGCACAATTATGGGTTGTTCTCACCTGTAGTGCTCGGCGAGGGCGTGGAAGGCCTCCTTTGGTTCCCACGGCATCCCGGGGTAGGTGCGGGCCTGGATGCCGTCGTCGAGCATCTTGACGATGCCGTAGGAGCCGAGATCCAGATCGTCGCGAGAGTCTGGCCGGTGCGGCAGTTCGAAGCCGGCGAAGCTGAACCAGAAGACGGTGTCGATGCCTTCGTGCTCGAAGATGGAGAGCAGGTCGTTGATGTAGCGGACCTGTTCGCCCTCGTCCCGAACCATCCCGGCCCTGATGTGGCCGTCGGCCTCGATGACGGTCCAGCCGCCCGCGCCGAGATCTGCGGCGCCTTGGAAGGTGCAGCAGCCGGCTTCGGTGACGACGACCGGTTTGCCGTGGGTGAAGTAGCGCCTGAGTTGCTGGCGGTAGGTGGCGGCGTTGTGGCTGTTGCGATAGGCGTCGACGCCGACGATGTCGAACGGGCGCCAGTCGATGTGCTCGATCGGGATCGAGGCGTAGCTGATCGGGCCGCCGAACCTGGGACGGACGGTCTTGACGACCTCACTGAGGAAGCCGTTGACGCGATCGGGGATCTCTTCGAGCGCCGCCGCCCGCGCTTGGGGTGCGGCGCGGAGGGTCTGCATGCGGTCGGAGAAGGTGTCGCCGGGCAGATAGCCGCGGGCGAACAGGCTCAGCTCGCATCCCGTGGCCAGGACGACGGTGGCTCCATCACGGCGAAGCGCCTCCGCGCGGTCGGCGCAGTCAGCGAAGTAGGGCAGCAT
Organism: Actinoallomurus sp.; assembly: GCA_025964685.1. Classification (GTDB taxonomy): domain Bacteria; phylum Actinomycetota; class Actinomycetes; order Streptosporangiales; family Streptosporangiaceae; genus Actinoallomurus. Next base: position 4,367 of record JAOPYG010000483.1, read on the forward strand.
CTGCTCTTCGGTCATCTCGCACGGGAACGGCGAGTACCAGATCTCCAGCCCGGCCGCGGCCGCGTACTCGGCGGCGATGCTAAGCCGTTCGGGGTCCCCGCCGGTGACGCGGACGGCGGTGCAGTGCAGGTCATCGACGATGATGCGCATCTCGCGCTCCACCACGTGGGGCTCGAATCTAGGGCGGGTGCTGTCGCCGTCGGGGAACGTTCCGGTGTCGTACTGCACGCCCTTGCCGCGCATCAGGCCTCCATAAGATTCAGCATGTACCTTAATTCGAACTAAGATACACACCGTGCCTAAAGAAGTGACCTGCGGCCCGATGCCTGCTGGACCCTCGAACCACTCGTCCCCCGACGACATCGGCGCCCGCTCAGGGCGACGTCGCAGAGGCGCCGCTCTGGAAGCCGCCTTGCTCCAGGCGGCGTGGGAAGAACTCCTCGCCGTCGGCTACCACGCACTGACCTTCGAGGCCGTGGCAGCCCGCGCCAACACCAGCAGAACCGTGCTCTACCGCCGGTGGCCCCACCGCCGCGACCTGGTCCTGGCCGCCCTGCGCCACCAGACACCGCCCCTACCACCACCCGCACCCGACACCGGAGCCCTGCGCACCGACGTCCTGGCACTGCTGGACCGCCTCGCTCGGCGCATGATGGAGATCGCACCGGTCCTCGACGCGCTCACCGACGAGCGCGCCCGCGACAGCGACTTGGCCCGCTACCTCCAGGACCGCACCCACCACACCGGCAAAGCCATGATGGCAACGGTCATCGACCGCGCCGCGCAGCGCGGGGAACTCGATCAAACATCCATCCCCGCAAGCGTCGCCGCGCTGCCCCTCACCCTGGTTGTCAACGAAATACTCCTCACCCACCGACCACCCTCAAAAGCAACCATCACCGAAGTGGTAGATCAGATCTACCTCCCCCTGGTCACCCACTACCACCACTGCGGCCACTGACAACCCGCTCCACCAAGACCGCCAACCCACACTCACCCCGCCTCCCCTGGCCGACATCCGGCGCCTCACGACCCAGCCACGACCAGCGGCAATCCACTCAACGATGAAGATCACGATCTACAGCGGGAGTACTAGGGCGTGTCTCGTGGATCGAGCATCCGCAGGCGGACAGGTTGGGCTCGATAAACGTAAGCGCGGCCGGTGCTGCGTCGGTGTCGCCGGTGGGAGTTCGCTACGGACGGCCTCTGACAGCCAGGTGGCGATGCGCGGCGACTCGTCGCAGGTTACGAATAGGTGCGCGGTTGGAGCTGGGGTGTGCCGGCATGTGGTGTCGGCTGGGGGTGATCAGAGCTAAACCCGTCCTCGCAGGCACCTAGCGCGGTGTGATGGACGTTCCGCCCCATTCCTCCGGGGCGACATCCGCGAGCGTCTGCGAGAACGTCCACTGGTGGCCGGCGTGGTCCTCGGTGGCGTACTGCCGTTCGCCGTACTCGAAGTCGGTCGGTTCCATGGCGATACGCGCGCCGTGCTCCCGTGCCCGCTCGCAGTGGGCGGCGACGTCGTCCACGCGCACCATCACCGAGTGGGTGACCTCGCCGGCGCGTGGCGGACGCCGATCATTCCGCACATCACCGATGATCACGGCACCGTCGCCGAAACCGAGCTGTGCGCGGTGGTCCTCGCCGATCCGCACCTGCTCGACGAACCCGAAGGCCGTACCGAGCCAGGCGACCGCCTCACGCACGTCGGGATAGATCAGAACCGGGATGACCGTCGACGCTGGGATGGAGCGATTGGTCTTCATGTCCGATAGGTTGCCACGCCCGTACGCGGCTGGGAGCGTCCCTCTCGGCTTCGAGCTGAGACCGACGAAAAGTGCCCGTCGGTCAGGTGAGATCCAGGTGTTTGCGGGCGAAGTCGATGGTCGCGGCCATCTGGCGGATGCGCTCCTCGACGACGAGTGAGCCGTGGCCGGCGTCGTAGCGGTAGACCTCGTGCTCCTTGCCGAGTTCGCGCAGCCGGGCCAGGTAGTTGTCGATCTGGCGGATCGGGCAGCGAGGGTCGTTCTCGCCGGCCATGACCAGCACCGGGGTGGCGACGTCGTCGACGTACGTGATCGGTGAGGAGGCCGTGTAGCGCTCGGGGACCTCGGTCGGCGAGCCGCCGAACAGTGACCGGTCGAACGCCTGGAGCGCCTCCATCTCGTCGTCGTACGCCGCGACGTAGTCCGCCACGGGCACGATGGCGACCGCCACGGACCAGTCGGCCGGCTGCGTGCCGATGCCGAGCAGCGTGATGAAGCCGCCCCACGAGCCGCCGGTGAGCACGAGCTGCGACGGTTCGGCCAGCCCGGAGGTGACCGCCCAGTCGCGGACCGCCTTGATGTCCTCGAGCTCCACGAGCCCGGGGCGGCCCTCGATGGCGTCGCGCCACTCGGTGCCGTAGCCGCTGGACCCCCGGTAGTTGATCCGGACGACCGCGAAGCCGTGGTCGACCCACGCCGCGGCGTCCGGTGAGAAGGAGTCGTCGTCGTAGGCCGCCGGGCCACCGTGGACGTCGAAGACGGTCGGGAACGGACCGGCGCCGGCCGGCTTGGAGACCAGCGCGTGCACGTCGCCGCCCGGGCCGGTCACCCACGCGTCCTCGACGGGTACGGACTCCGGCGCGGGCTCGCCTGGCGGCGTCAGCACGACCGCGCCCGAGGTGGAGCGGATCACCGAAGGGGAGGCAGAGGAGGACCAGGAGAACTCCACCGTGCCGTCCGGACGGGCGGTGGCCCCGCTGATGACGCCCCGCGGGGTGTCGATGCGGGTCAGTGAGCCGCCGGCCAGGTCGTAGCGGTACAGCTCGTCGCGCGCGCGGTGGGAGTGGGCGACCAGCAGCGCGGAGGCGTCGGGGTACCAGTCGGCACCGACCTCGCCCGGCAGGTCCAGCGCGATCTCGTGGACCTCGCCGCTGATGGGATCCCAGATGAGCGACTCGGACCGGCCGTGGCGCTCGTGCTCGACCAGCAGCCGCTGGTCGCCGGCGACCGGGGAGAAGGCGATCGCGCCGAGCCCCTTGCCGGGGCCGTCCCACAGGTCGGCCACGGTCGAGCCGTCCGGGCGTACGACGCGGAGCGCCATGTGCCGGCTGTCGCCATGCTCGCTGTGGTTGATGGCGACGAGCGACTCGTCCTCGGACAGGTCGATGATGTACGCGTCCTCGTCGCTGGCGTACAGCACCCGCGACTCGGTGTCCGGCGCGCACCAGTGGATGGTCGAGCCGCCCTCGGTCGACCGGCCGATCACGGCGAGGCCGCTGGAGCCGACCGCCAGCCCGGCCGGGTACGACGGCTCCAGCGTGGGAGCGGCGTCGGCGCCTCCGCCGAAGGGCTCGCGTCGCCACACGCCGAACTCATCGCCGTCGGTGTCGGCGAACCACCAGATCCACTCGCCGGTCGGGTCGACCCCGGCCATCCAGGTGCCGTTCGGCCGGTCGGTGACCTGCCGCCGGGCATTCGTCTCGCGGTCCCAGGTGTAGATCTCCCACGTGCCCGTGGCGTTGGAGCGGTAGACGCTGCGGTGCGGCGCGTCGTGCGCCCAGCTCGGCAGGCTCACCCGGGCCGCGCGGAACCGGGCCTTCCAGCGTTCGTCATCGACCATGGGCCAAGCATGTCAGTCCGTCGCCTGACCCGCGGGCAGGGACCTCATCCGGAGCATGGTCGTCTTGGCGCCGAAGCCCCAGTCGAGCATGGCCGCGGCGTCCTTGAACCGGCGGTTGGACTCCGTGGTCGTGCTGTTCAGCACTAGGCCGATGAGCGTGCGCCCGTCGCGCTTGGCGGTGAAGACCAGGGAGTACCCGGCGGCGTTCGTGTGGCCCGTCTTGATGCCGATCGCGCCGCTGTAGGACCCGAGCAGGAGGTTCGTGTTGGTCCAGGAGTACGCCGCGTGGCCGGTGGTCTTGCTCATCGAGTACGACTGGTGCCCCACGACCGCCTGGAAGTTCGTGCTGGTCAGGGCGTAGCGGGCCAGCAGGATCAGGTCGTGCGGTGTGGAGTACCCCTCCTTCTTCGTGGACGTGGGAAGCCCGTCGACGTTCAGGTAGTGGGTCGAGGTCATCTTGAGCGCGGCGGCCTCTTTGTTCATCTTGGCGACGAACTTGGTCTGGCCGGGCCCGTAGATGTCGCCGAGGGCGTACGCGGCGTCGCACCCGGACGGCAGCACTTCTTGATGGTGACCGTCTTGTCCAGGTCGCCGGTCCGGATCGCGATGACGGCGGTCATTATCTTGGTGATGCTGCCGATCGGCCGTTCCGGGTTCTGAACCGGTCCGGCCTCGGGTGGCTTACCGTTGGAGGGTGGCGTCGCAGTCCTCGACCGAGTCAGTTCCCCGGCAGGCCGGTGAAGGCGCCGAGGAGGTCACCCACGGCTATCCTCCGCCCGCCCGGCCCGTGGGCTCCACCGTCGTTGCCTACTGCGGCGTGGTGATGACCGTGCGCGGCGAGTCGTCGGCCGCGCCGCCGCCGGACACCTGCGCGGAGTGCGCCGCGATCTGGAAACGCCGTCGGCGCCGGTCGCGCTGACCTGGCCAAAGCACGTGCGGTCCACGGCATGCTGGAGACCATGGACCCCCAACTCACGCTGATGGCCGTGCACGCTCACCCCGACGACGAGGTGCTGGGCACGGGAGGCATATTCGCGCGCTACGCCGAAGAAGGCATACGCACAGTCCTGGTCACCTGCACCAACGGGGAACAGGGCGACGGCCCCGATGGCGTGAAGCCCGGTGAGCCCGGCCACGACGAGGCGGCGGTGCGCGAGCGCCGGCTGGCCGAGCTCCGTGACTCGGTCGCTCACCTGGGCATCGAGCATGTGGAGTTGCTCGGTTACCGCGACTCGGGCATGGCCGGCTGGGACACCAACGCCCACGACGACGCCTTCGCCAACGTGCCCGTGGAGGACTCCGCGGCCCGGCTCGGCGCGCTCATGGAGAAATATCGCCCGCAGGTCGTGGTCACCTACGACGAGAACGGCGCGTACGGCCACCCGGACCACATCCAGGCCCACCGGATCGCGGTGGCGGCCGCGAAGCTCACCGGCATTCCGCGCAAGTTCTACTACACGGCCATCCCCCGCTCGGGATTCCGCACGCTGATGGAGCAGCTCCGCGCGAACGGCGAGGACTTCGGCGGCGAGGAGCCGCCGGCCGACTTCGGCACCCCGGACGAGCTCATCACCACGGTCGTGGACGTCATGGCGTACACCGAGCGCAAGCGGAAGGCCCTCCTCGCGCACGCGAGCCAGGGCGACAACATCACCTTCCTGCGGATGCCGGAGGAGATTCAGCGTCAGGTGTTCGGCAGGGAGGCGTTCGTACGGGTCGAGAGCGCCGTCGAGGCGCCGGACCGGGAGGACGATCTGTTCGCCGGCCTGCGCTGACCCGCGCGGGGGTGGAGCCAGCACCACCCCCGCGGGGCGGCCAGCCCCCGAGCGACTCGGGTGCCGGCCGGATGGGATGTCCGGGCCGTGATTCCTAGTGTCATCAGCGAACTCACTGGTCGAAGGAAGAGACGCTGATGAAACCGAATATGGCCGCCAGGCTCGGCGGCTGGAGCGCTCGACACCGCAAGACCGCGATCTTCGGCTGGCTGCTGTTCGTGGTGGCCGCCGTGATGATCGGCGGAATGGTGGGGCAGCAGCAACTGACCCAGGGGGAGCAGGGCACCGGCGACTCCGGACGTGCCCAGCGCATCATCGAGGACGCCGGCATCACGCACCCCGCCTCCGAGATGGTTCTCATCCACAGTGCGGGCGCCAACGGTTTCCGCGCCGCGCTGCCGGCGGTGACCCAGGCCGTACGCTCGACCGGGCAGGCGGCGTCGATCCGGGAGCCGCTGGTCTCGCGTGACGGACGCGACGCGCTGGTCCAGTTCGACATGGCCGGCGATCCCGATACGGCATCGGACCGGATCACACCGGTCGAGGACGCGGTGACCGCGGTCAAGACCCGGCATCCCGAGGTGCGGATCGAGGAGTTCGGCGATGCCAGTGGCGAACACTGGTTCAACGAGACGATGGGCAAGGATTTCGCTCGCGCCGAAATGACCGCTGTGCCGCTGGCGCTGGGCATCCTGCTCGTCGCCTTCGCGGCCCTGCTCGCCGCGGTAGTCCCCGTCGTCATCGCGGTGACGGCTTTCCTTGCGGCCAACGGCCTGCTCGCCGTTTCCAGCCACGCGTTGCACATGGACAGCTCGGCCAATTCGGTCATGCTACTGATGGGCCTCGCCGTCGGTGTCGACTACTGCCTGTTCTACCTGCGCCGTGAGCGTGAGGAGCGTGCGGCGGGCCGTGACAAGGAGACCGCGTTGCGGATCGCCGCGGCGACGTCCGGCCGCTCCGTCCTGGTGTCCGGCCTGACCGTCATGGTGGCCATGGCCGGCATGTTCTTCTCGGGGATGTTGCTGTTCGACGGATTCGCGGTGGGCACGATCCTGGTCGTGCTGATCGCCGTCATCGGTTCGGTGACCGTGCTGCCGGCCCTGCTCTCGCTGCTCGGCGACAAGGTGGAGTTCGGCCGGATCCCGTTCCTGCGCCGCCGCCGCTCGACCGGGCGGTTCTGGAACACCCTCCTGCGGCCCGTGCTGGCCCACCCCGGGATCTCCGCGGCGCTCGCCGCCGGTCTGCTCCTCATCCTGGCCGCGCCCGCGCTCGGCATGCACACCGAAAAGCTCGGCATCGAACAGCAGCTGCCGCGCGACACCGCCCTGATCAAAACGTACGAGCACATCACCACCGCGTTCCCCGGCGGGCCCGAACCGGCGGCCGTGGTCGTCAAGGCCAAGGACATCCAGGCGCCGGCCGTGCGTTCGGCGATCAAGTCCTTCGAGTCCTCGGTGCGCGGCAGCGAGGAGTTCGGCCCCGTTCACACCAAGGTGTACGCCGGACCGGACGTCGCCGTGATCGATGTGCCGCTCGCCGGAAGCGGAGCGGACGCGACCTCACAGCACGCGCTCACCACCTTGCGCTCGACGCTGGTGCCACGGGCCTTCGGCCAGGTCGCCGACGCACACGTGGCCGGCAACCTGGCGTTCTCCAACGACTGGAACGACCAGCTCCGGCGGAGCATCGTGCCGGTGTTCATCTTCGTCCTCGGCGTGACGTTCCTGTTGATGCTGATCTCGTTCCGCTCGCTGCCCATCGCGGCCACGGCGATCGTCCTCAACCTGCTGTCGGTCGGCGCGGCGTACGGCGTGATGGTGGCGGTCTTCCAGCACGGCTGGGGCGCGAGCCTGATCGGCACCCACGGAGTGGGGGCGATCGAGGCATGGCTGCCGCTGTTCGTCTTCGTGGTCCTGTTCGGCCTGTCGATGGACTACCACGTGTTCGTGGTCTCCCGTATCCGTGAGGCCCACGACCGCGGCCTGCCCACGTCGGAGGCGGTCGCGTCCGGCATCCGCTCGACGGCCGGCACGGTCACCAGCGCGGCGGCCATCATGGTCGCGGTGTTCGCGGTCTTCGGCACGCTGTCGATGCAGGACTTCAAGCAGATGGGCGTGGGCCTGTCGGTCGCGGTCCTGCTGGACGCGACGATCGTACGGGCCGTGCTGCTCCCATCGGTGATGAAGCTGCTCGGCGACCGCAACTGGTATCTGCCGCGCTGGCTGTCGTGGCTGCCGAAGATCTCCCACGGCGAAGAGGCGCCTGCGCCCCTGCCGGCTCCCGTGCCGCAACCGGTGTACGCGTCCACGGAAAGGTGATCTGAGCAGGAAAGGCCCGTCCGCTCTCGCGGGCGGGCCTTTCGCGCACGATCCTGGAGGGGTTTCGGACTGGCGATAAGGTGTGTTATGCGCTTGGTCTCTTTGGCGCCGTCGCAGTGCCGCACACCCCGCCCGGTCACCGGGGCCTTCGTCGCCGCTCTCTGCATCGCAGCCGAGACCCTGCTGGGCGTCCTCCTTGCCGGTGTCACCGCCGTCGCCTCACTCACCTGGGTGTACCTGCCCGGCATCCTGGCGGTCTCGTTCCTGTGGGGCCTCGTGCTCGGGCTCACCACCGCGCTGGCCAGCGTCGTCGCCTTCGACCTCTTCCTTACGGGCCCGATGTGGAGCCTGCGTCCCGCCACCGGTGAGTTCCTCGCGACCCTCCTGATCTTCCTCGCCGTGGCGCTGCCGACCGGCGTGGTCTTCGTCCTGTCCCGGCGCGCGCGGGCCGCCCCACTGGGGGAACAGGCCGCGGACACCGCGCGGCCCAGCTACGACAGGCTCCGCCGGATCGCCGACGAGCAGGCCGCGCTGCGCAACCTGGCGACGCTCGTCGCGCACGGCGCACCGCCGCCGGAGGTGTTCGGCGCGGTCGCCCGCGAGCTGGCCCACGTGCTCGGTACCCGCCATACGGTCATCGCCCGCTATCTGCCGGGCGGCGATTCGCTGGTCGTCAGCGGCACCTGGAACTACGAGAAGATCGTCCCCGCCGGCACGCGCTGGAACCTGGAGAAGGGCACCGTCTGCGAGCTCGTGTACCGCACGAGGGCACCGGGGCGCGTCGGCGGCTACGAAGACAACGGCATGTTGACCAGCCGGCTGCGGGACGGCGGGGTTCGTTCCTCCGTCGGCTGCCCGATCATGGTCGGCCGTGAACTCTGGGGCGTGGCGATCGCGTCCTCGAACACGCCGGAGCCGCTCCCGGCCGACACCGAAGAGCGCATGCTGGAGTTCACCGAGCTCGCGGCCACCGCGATCGCGAACGCCCAGACCCATTCCGACCTGATCGCCTCCCGTGCCCGCGTCGTCACCGCCACCGACGCGACCCGCCGCCGTATCGAGCGCGACCTCCACCACGGAACGCAGCAGAACCTGGTCTCGATCGGACTCGAGATCCGCGCGATCAAGTCCGTCATACCGCCGGAGCTGGATCAGGTCAGGCACCAGCTGTCCGTTACCGCGCGGGCCGTGGACGGCGTGGTCACGGAGCTGCAGGAGATCGCGCGCGGGCTGCACCCGGCGCTCGTCGCCCGGGGCGGCCTGAAGCCGGCGCTGAGCCTTCTCGCGCGCCGATCCGCCGTGCCGGTCGAACTCATCGTGCCCGCGGAGTGCCGGCTGCCGGAACGGCTCGAGGTCACCGTCTACTACATCGTCTCGGAGGCGCTGACGAACGCGGCCAAACACGCCCAGGCGACCACGGTGCGAGTGGAGGTCGACCTGTGTGAGGCGATCATTCGGCTGTCGATCCACGATGACGGGGTCGGCGGTGCCGACCCGGCCCGGGGCACCGGCCTGGCCAGCCTCACCGACCGCGTCAGCGCGCTCTGCGGGCGCATGGAGATCATCAGCCCCGCGGAAGGCGGCACCACGCTGCGCGCCGAGATCCCCCGCGAGACCGCGATCTCACTCGACTGAACGCCGCCCACCCGCGAGAAACGGAACGGCGAAGAACGCCACGCAGGCCGCCATCGGAGCGGCCGCGGTGGCTCCGACGAGACCGGCGGCCAGGCCGACCACGACGGGTACGGCCGGTTGGGCGACTCCCCACGACAGGCCCAGGAAGGCGAACCACCTCGGCCGGTCGCTCACGGGGGCCTGGTCGGCGGCCGTCGCCGGCCAGTGGCCGAGCAGGGAGCTGCCCGCCATCGCCCACGCCAGGTAGGCGGCCACGGTCAGCGGCACGGCCGGGCTGAGGGCCATCACCAGCGCGAGGACGCCGGCGGCGACCAGCATCGTGCGCGGACGGCCCGACAGCGGACGGCCGGCGACCGGGACCAGCAGGGCCGCCGCGGCGAGCGTCAGCCCGGGCAGCCACGCCGGAGCGCCGCGCTGGAGCAGCGCGTACGGCGTGAACATCAGAATCGCCAGGTACCCGAAGGCGTACGCGGTCGCGGCGGCCGTGAGGCGCATCAGCGGCGCCGGTGGTCGCCAGCGGCCGTCTCTCGGCTTGGGAGCCTCGCGGGGCATCCTCGGCAGGTGGACCAGCGCGACCGCGGCGGCGGCCAGGCAGGTGAGCGCGTCGGCGGCCAGCAGCCAGCGGACGCCCAGCGGGAGCAGTACGGCGGCCAGCAGGCCGGAGATCGCACCGGCGGCGGCCAGTGACGTGCCGAGCAGCGCGTACCCGTCCTGGCGCCGCCCCTCCTCCGTGACGCGGGCGAGCAACTCGCTGGTGGCCGGTTCGTACAGCTCGAACGCCAGACCAGTGGCGGCGGTCGCGGTCAGCACCTGCACGGGCGTACGGGCAAGGGCGAGCGCGATCAGCGACACTCCGGTCGCGGCCAGACCCGCCACGATGAGCGTGCGCGGGGAGGCCCGGTCGAGCAGCACGCCGCCCGCCCACCGCGAGACCAGCGCCGCCAGCCCGAACGTCGTCAACACGGCCGTGACCAGGTGCGGACCGGCCACCACCGCGAGAAAGACGAACGCGAACGCGCCGAGCTGGTTGAGCACGCGGATACCCAGCAGCGAGCGGAACATCATTCCGCGATTACTGCCGGTATCTGTCTGCTCACGCTCCATAATGCCTTCCATGGACAAGCCCATCAGCCCCTCATTAAGGACCCTCGGCGCCGCGATCCGGCGGCATCGCGAGACGGCCGGCATGACGCAGGAGTACCTCGCCGGTCTGATCAACTACAGCAAGGGCTGGGTCAGCAATGTCGAGACCGGCCAACTGTGCCCGCAGAAGCAGACGGTCATCGAGCTGGAAAAGGTGCTCGGTCTCCCCGAGAAAGTCCTGCTCGACATCCTCGACCTGGTCAAATACGAGGAACCTCATCCCGTCGTCGCCTTCGAGCGCTACGCCGACGCGGAGAGCCGCGCGACGGTGATCCGCCAGTATCACGCGCTTGTGGTGCCCGGTCTGTTGCAGACCGCGGATTACGCGCGAGCGCTGATCGCGGCTGGTCGTCCGGACGCCAAGCCTGAAGTCATCGAAAGCCTGCTCGCCGCGAGACTGGAGCGACAGGACATCCTGTCGCGTGACGACCCGCCGACGCTGTGGTTGGTCGTAGACGAGACCGCGCTCCTACGGCCGGTCGGCGGTCGCGACGTGCACATCGCACAACTGGACGTCCTGCTGGAGGCAGCGGGACGTCCGGGGGTCACGATCCAGGTCGTTCCGCTGGTGACCGGAGCACATGCCGGACTGACATGCAGCTTCACGATTCTGAGCTTCGAAGACGAGCCGGATATCGCCTATACCGAAGACTTGGAAAGGGGCTATTTTCGGGAGAGGCCCGAGCTCGTGCGCGGCTGGTTCGGCGCATACGAGGCTCTGCATATGGTTACCCACACCGCTGCGGCATCCTTGGAAGTGATCCGACAGATCCGGGAGAAGCTATGACCCCCACCGATGAGCAGTGGCGTAAGAGCAGTCGCTCTGGCGACAACGGCGGCCAGTGCGTCGAGGCCACCGTCTGGCGTAAAAGCAGTCGTTCCGGCAGCAACGGCGGCGAGTGCGTCGAGGTGACCGTCGTTACCAGCTAGTTCAGCGGTTTCGTGCGGCGTACACCAGGGCGCCGGCGGCCAGCACGATCGCGCCTGCCACGACCGAGGTGACCGGGAGCGTGAAGGCGAGCAGCAGGCATCCGGCCAGGCCGGCGATCGGTATGACGCGGGGCGGCCGGCCTTCGTCGGCGGACAGTGTGGCGGCCGCGGCGTTGGCGATCGCGTAGTAGGCGAGCACCGCGAACGACGAGAACCCGATCGCCCCCCGCAGGTCGACCGTGGCGGCTAGTACCGCGACGACCAGACCGACGGCGAGTTCGGCACCGCGTGGGGCCTGGGAGCTCGGGTGCACCACGGCGAGCACGCGGGGCAGGTGCCGGTCCCGTGCCATCGCCAGGGTCGTGCGCGACACCCCCAGGATCAGGGCCAGCAGGGAGCCGAGTGCCGCGACGGCCGCCGCGGCACGTACGACGGGAACGAGCCCGGGCGCGCCGGCCGTACGCACCGCGGCGGCCAGCGGCGCGGTAGAGCCGGCCAACCCGTCGGGCCCCAGCACGAGCAGGGCGGCCGCCGTCACGACCGCGTACAGCACCAGCGCGATGCCGAGGGCGAGCGGGATCGCCCGGGGGATCGTCCGTGCCGGGTCGCGGACCTCCTCGCCCAGAGTCGCGATCCGCGCGTACCCGGCGAAGGCGAAGAACCACAGACCGGCCGCCTGGAACACACCCCACACCGACGTGTCCCCGGCGGGCAGGAGCGCCGTCATGTCCGCCGTCCCGCCGTTCAGGCAGACGGCGACCACCAGCACCAGCACCGCCACCACGATCGCGACGATGAGACGGGTGAGCCAGGCGCTCTTCTGGACACCGGCGTAGTTGACCGCGGTGAGCGCCACCACCGCGATGACGGCGACCAGGTGGGCCTGGCCCGGCCACGCGTACGCGCCCACCGTGAGCGCCATCGCCGCGCAGGACGCAGTCTTCCCGGTGATGAACCCCCATCCGGCCAGATAGCCCCAGAACGGTGACAGGCGCTCACGCCCGTACACGTAGGTGCCGCCGGATGCCGGATAGCGAGCGGCCAGGCGTGCCGAGGAGGTGGCGTTGCAGTACGCGACGACCGCCGCCAGCAACAGTGCTGCCAGCACGCCCCTACCCGCCGCCGCGGCCGCCGGGGCCGGCGCGGCGAAGATCCCGGCCCCGATCATTGAGCCGAGCCCGATGAGGACCGCGTCGGTCAGCCCCAGCCTTCGGCCGAGAAGTCCGCTCGTCATGAACCCGTTGTATCCGTCGCGGAGGCAGGTGCGCTAGAACGAGGTGAGCCTGTGGATGAGGAGAAGCCGTTGAGCGGTGACGTACGAGTCGTGGTCCTGGACGACTACCAGGGTGTGGCCGCCGAGCTGGCGGACTGGAAGGGGCGGCTGCCGGCCGCCGACGTGCGGTTCTTCCGCGACCACATGGCGGACGCCGACGCGCTGGTCGCGGCGCTGGAGCCGTACGAGGTGATCGTCGCGATGCGGGAGCGCACAGCGTTCCCCCGCGAGGTCCTCGAACGGCTGCCGCGGCTCCGGCTGCTCGTCACCACCGGCATGCGCAACGCCGCGATCGACATCGACGCCGCCCGCGACCAGGGCGTGGTGGTGTCCGGAACGCGCGGGAGCTCATCGAACACCGCAGAGCTCACCTGGGCGCTCATCCTCGGCCTCGTACGCGACGTCGCGGCCGACGACGCGCGGATCCGGGCGGGCGGCTGGCAGGAGACCGTGGGTCGCGACCTGCACGGGCGCACGCTCGGCGTGGTGGGCCTCGGCAGGCAGGGCGCACCGGTCGCGCGGGTGGGCCAGGCGTTCGGCATGAACGTCATCGCGTGGAGCCCGCACCTCACCGAAGAACGCGCCGCCGAGCACGGCGTCACGCACTCGAGCAAGGCGGAACTCTTCGGCTCGGCCGACATCGTGACCCTGCACCTGGTGCTGAGCGAACGCAGCCGCGGCATCGTCGGCGAGACCGAGCTGCGCGCGATGAAGCCGAGCGCGCTGCTGGTCAACAGCTCACGGGCGGGCCTGGTCGACCAGGACGTCCTGGCCCGCGCCCTCCAGGAGGGCTGGATCGCCGGAGCCGGGCTGGACGTGTTCGACGTCGAGCCGCTGCCGCACGACCACTGGCTCCGCAGCTCGCCGCGTACGCTCCTGTCACCGCACATGGGGTACGTGTCCGAGGAGGGCTACCGCGTCTTCTACGGCGACGCGGTCGAGGACATCGCGGCCTTCCTCACCGGCTCACCCGTGCGCACCCTCTGAGACCCGCCGGCAGGCCTGGACGCGACGCCGCGGCGTGGGATGCGCGACCAACGCCCGGAACGTCCGGCGGTACACCCGCTGGACCAGAGCGAACGCCTGCTCGGCCGGCGCCAGGCCGAGCCAGCGTACGGCCAGCCGGTCACAGCGAAGCTCCATCGACCAGTTGACGACGACGGCCGTCGCGACGACCGCGAGCACGCCGGGGACCAGCAAAGGCGGCCAGGTCACGGCCAGGCAGAAGCAGCAGATGAACGCGGTCATCAGCGTGGCGGGCCGGCGGAAGACGTCGTAGCGGGCCAGGTGCGCCACCTCGTGGGCGATGAAGAACCTCGCGGCCTCCGGACGCAGCGGGAGCCGTTCGTGCACCAGGAGCACCGCGTGGCCGCCGGCCCGGAAGCAGCGGGAGAACCCGCCGACCGGGCCGACCCGTACCGTCACCTGACGGACCCCGCTCGGACCGGCGGCCCGGAGCAGCGCTGCCGTGACGGCCTCGGCGGAGACCGTACGGAACCGCTTGTCTCGCAGGAGCGCGTTCAGCCGCGCCGTCCGCACGAGCGGCAATACGCAGAAGACGGTGAGCTGGGCGAACGGTTCGATGGCCAGAGAAGCGGTGCCGGGCCGGGCCGCGGCGATGGCCGCGACGACCGCGACCGAGACGGCGAACGATCCCCAGCACCAGGCGAGCCAGCTTCCGCGGCCGGGCATGCGCGGTGTCGCGTCTTCACCGATACCGAGCGCGTCGAATCCTTCGGCACTGAACACGGACACTCCTTGGTCGGTGCTACACGGCCGTGAGGTTCGCGGCGGGTGGGTGGTCAGTGAGGACATCGACGATCTTCTCGGTGTCCAGGTCCTCATCGTCGGTGATCTGGCCGATCTCCTGCCATGTCGCCGCGTCGAGCACGTCGGGCCGCTCGCGCGGCAACCCGGCCAGCGCTAGGCGAAACCGGGCAGGAGTGTCGACGAAGGTGTCACGGTCCAGCAGCACACCACCGCTCGCCGCAGCCCCGTCGAGGTAGGCGTTGATCACGTTGTACGTCCATCGTCGCCCTCTCCGAGGAGTGCCATGGGCTCAAGTGAAGCATCCTGAGATGTCTCACTTGCCCCTTTCTCCGCGCGGGATTTTGCTTACCAGGCGTCGGGGCCGACGTAGGGCCGGGTCCAGACGGTGACGTGGAGCATGACGGACTTGGTGAAGGCCGAGTGCATGCGGTCGACCTGCTCGGGGGAAGCGCCCTTGGCCCCCAGGTAGTCGCGGGCCGTGGTGATGACGACCGCGGTGAACGCCAGCAGGTAGCGCATCGGGATGTGGTCGAGGGAGTCGGCGTCGTCGGTCGCGTTCTTCTTCATACGGGTGTGGCGCAGCCCGATCTCGTGCTGGTAGTTCAGCCAGTCCTGGTCCAGGGGACGGGTGCAGGCGTCGATGATCCACCGGTCGAAGCGCGGCTTGGTCGCGGCGCCGTACTCCGGGTTGGGCGTGCCGTCGGGATGGCCGGAGTACGCGCGCAGCCACGGCTGGTCGCCGAGCCGCGCGCGGTAGGCGGTGACCATGTCGTCGGCCTGGTCGGCGAGGATCTCGGCCGCGTCACGGAGGGCCCGCTCGTCATCGCCCGTGAGCCAGACCGCGGCCTTCAGCCGGTCCAGGTCCTCCATGGTGAGCGGCGAGTCGGCGGCCTCGTCGGTGCCGTAGGCGTAGCCGTGGATCCGCTCGGGATGCTCGGTCACCAGGTCCGGTGTCGGTGTGTGGTCGCGCATGGGAAGCACTCCTCTGTCGATACGGCCTCTGATCAGCGGATACGTACCCGCGGTGCTGTGCCGACGCTATGCCGTCCACGCTTCGATGGAGGTCGAAGCGATCCGGACTTAGCCTGGTCGTATGACACAGGGTGGAGACGCCGACATCGCCACGATCGGAGCCTTGGTCGCCGACCCGGGGCGCTGCCGGATCCTGCTCGCCCTGGGCGACGGCCGCGCCCTGCCCGCCGCCCGCCTGGCCGCCGAAGCCGGAGTCAGCGCCGCCACCGCCAGCAGCCACCTGGGCAGGCTGACCAACGCCGGACTGCTCGCCGTCGAGGCCCACGGACGTCACCGCTACTACCGCCTGGCCGGCCCCGCCGTCGCCCGGCTGATCGAAGCGTTGCAGCAGCTCGCGCCCACCACGCCGATCCGCTCACTGCGGCAGGACACCCGCGCCCAGGCACTGCGGTCGGCGCGCACCTGCTACGACCACCTGGCCGGCCACCTCGGCGTCGAACTCATGTCCGCCATGATCGACCGAGGCGACCTGACCGGCGGCGACGGCACGTTCGATCCGTCACACGCCCAGCAGGACAAACGCACCGGCTACGGCCACGACGTCGACTACACCCTCACCGAGTCCGGCACCTCTTTCGTCGCCAGTTTCGGCCTGCGAGTGCCCGCCCACCGGCGACTCATCCGCTACTGCGTCGACTGGAGCGAACAACGCCACCACCTCGCCGGAGCACTCGGCCGTAGCCTGCTCGACCGGTTCACCGAAACGGACTGGATCCGGCGATCCGACACCAGCCGCGCCGTCCACGTCACCGAGACCGGCCAAAAGGGCCTGCACGAGACCTTCGGCATCACCCTCGGCCGGTAGTTCTCGCCGGCCGAGAGAATCGCGAACAGGGAGGTGGCGCGGCGGTGGCCGCCGAAGGAGTCACTCCGTCGTCGCTGCTGACCGCCACCGACGTACACGCGGCTAGCTGACGTCCCCGAGGCGGCCCGGCATGGTCAAGCGGCCGAGCAGAGCGAGGACGCCGCTTTCCCGCTGCCGACCGTACGCGACCGTGATCGTCCGCTCTAACGGGCACGTAACGGGCACGCCACGCGGCCAAGACCGAGAACCCCTGACTTCCTGCTTGCAAATCATGCCGATCTTGGCCCATTTGGCAGCTGACCTGCGCGGGCATGTGTCCGCACGTGACCCCTGTTCCCCCTTGATCATCGTGGCTAATTGCACGCTAATTGCACGGCGGCGGGCCACGTTGGTCCACCTTGACCCCACTGTCCCGCCGTGCCAACTTGTTCCGGGTGACCTGCGAGGTGTGCGGAAGCGACTCGGTCATTGAGCGGAGGTTCGCCGACTCCCGTGGCTATGGCAAGGAGTACGTATGCACGTGGTGCATGTTTGAAGTGCTGGCGATCGTCGGTAAGCCTCCGCGGCTGCTGCCGTACCGGCCCGTGGGCGAACGATGGGCAGCGGGTATCAGGAAGAACAGGCCTCTGAGCGAGCACGCGGTGACCAACCACGCAGTGACCGGTAAGGCCACGCTGTGCGGAGTGGAAGACGCAAATATCGACGTGTACCGCCACACCTGGCGGCCCACTGCTCCGAACGCCTGTCACGAATGCACGGAAGTCGCATACGAGGTCGACGCACGATGGCCTCCCGATCGACGGCAGCATCCGTGCGAACCTGAGGCCCCCGCCGGAGGCTGAATCGTGGGCGTAGGCGAGTCGAAGGATTGCAGCTCACGATGGGGCGTTGACGTGGTCTTGATGAAGGTGAGCCGCGCAGGAACCAGCGCACGCCGGAGGAAGGTCACGCCTGTCGGAGCCTCGCTCACCGATTCGGGGGATGTGCTGGTGCGCTCATCGACCGGGGGCGGGGGTGCAGCCAGGCACCGATGCTGGAGCGCATCGATCCATACGGCGACCTGATCCTGACGCCAGTCGAGATGCCGCAGCTTCTTGAGGAGCTGGCTCGGGTCCACGGTCTGGCCGTGACCGACGCAGAGGGCGAAGTCCTGACCCGGCTTGAGCAGTTGGCTACCAGGTGCAGGGACGATGACGCGAGCGAGGTTCACTTCCAGGGGGATTGAGCACTGCGGACAGCGGTCTGAGCTGGCGCCGCATGCCACGTGCGACTTGGCCGGCTTAATGGCCGCCCGATCGGCACGGCCGCAGGGACCGGCGCCCACGCCGCACGCCCGTAGGGCGTGCCGGAGCGGGCGGCCTGCGGGGGCGCGCAGCGCCGCCGCCTTGATCCAATACAGCTTGATTCGGCAACCCACTCGGCACCGCTCTGTGGAAAGGCCCTCACCCAGCCTCGGCCTGGCCGCGACCCGCGAGGACGTCGACGCCTATTTCGCCGGCAGCACGCGATCCCGCGAACTGCGGGCCCACTGCCTGACCTTCTGCTCCGCTCTGAACCGGCACCACACCGGCGAGGACGGCGGCGCGTTCCCCAAGCTCGCCGAGCAATTCCCCGAACTGCGCCCGGTGCTGGACGAACTGCGCCGCGACCACCGTCTAGTGGAGGACTCCCTCCAGCGGCTAGAGGCGCTCCTCGCCAGCCTGGATCAGGAGAAGGACTCCGTCGAAGTGCGGAGCGAGCTGGACAGCCTCGCCGCGCTGATGGAGACGCACTTCGTCTACGAGGAGAAGCGGATCGTCTCGGCGCCCAACGCGCCCAACGCGCTCAACGCGCTCAACGCGCTCAACGCGCTCAACGCGCTCAACGCGGCGGACTGGAACCGTTCCCGGCCCGACTTCCTGATCACCGACGACGCGGAGCGCTGATCAGCTCTCCATCCGAGTCCACCGCGCTGCCGACTTAAGCCGAACATTGCAAGGTCCGCCGCAACCTAAAGTCCAGAAGGTGCAAGCTTCGCCCCGGACGGGACACGCTCATCGTGACCGAGCCTGCGTCTTCCTTGGTGCCGGCGGCGGTTTCCTGCGGGGTGGCGACTTCCGGCGTGAGGCGAACCGGGGCCAGGCGCTCGCCGACATGGGTCTCGCGGCTCTGCATTTCCATGATCTCCGGCACACGGGGAACACG
>JAOPYG010000395.1 GCA_025964685.1 Actinoallomurus sp.
GATCCGACGGCGTGTTTCCCTCCCCTTCTCCTCTGATCTTCCTCTTACCTTTCCGTGACGGCCGTGACCTTCTGAGATCGATGAATCGCTCCCAGCGCGTCAGCGACCGCTCGTCACCGTCCGGAGCCACCTCTGCTGTCCGGCCCCGCACACCTGACGTCTTGCCATCACCTCACGGGCAGTTCGTCATCTCCCGCGTCACCGTGATGTCGTCTTGCAACACGGGAAACACTACCCAGCCAGGCCCCAAATGTCTACTGCGGTCACATGAGGTTTTCTTCTTCTCGGGGTCGATCAACTTTGACCTGGAGCCGGGCGATCCGCTGACGCGATCGGGTTGGCCGGATCGGGTTGGCTCGGCTCAGCGCAGGAACGCCTCCGCGTTGCGACGGGCGAACTCGGTGAAACGTGTGGGCCGCACACCGAATGCCCGGTGGGTCTCCAGGCGAACATGCGAATCAGGACGGCGGCTGCGTTCGGCGAGCAACTCGCTCAGTGTTTGGACGGCGGGTTCGGGAACGCCGTTGTCCCGGTACTCCCGCAGCTTGTCCTCCAAAGCCACCTCCACATACCGGAAGGCCGTTCCCGTGGCAGCGGAGATGTGCTCGACGGCCTCCTTCATCGACAACGCCTCCGGGCCGGTCATCTCATAGGCCCGGCCCTCGTGACCGTCAGAGCCCATCAGGGCGACCGCGACCTTCGCGATGTCCTCGATGTCGACGGGCGAAAGTCTGCTGTCGCCGATCGGCAGACGCAGCTCCCGCCGGTGCGCGTCCGCGCCGGTGAGTGTTCCGGGCAGGTACAGCTGCATGAACTGGCTGGGGCGCAGGTGCGTCCAGGCCAGCCCGGACGCTTCGAGGTAGCGCTCGATCTCCCTGTGCTCGCGCGTCCCCCGGAAGCTCTCCTGGTCGAACCCGACGCCGGCCTCCTTACCGGAGTACTTCACGATGTACGGCACGCCCGCCGCCTTGGCGGCGTCGATGAACACGCACTGCGTCTCCACCATCCGCTCCCTGGCGGAAGAGATCATGAGGACGCGGTCCACCCCGCGCAGGGCCTCCGTCAGCGATTCAGGACGCAGCATGTCGCCCTCGACCCACTCCACACCCGCCAGACCGTGGGACCGCCGGACCTTGCCGGGATTCCTGAACAGCGCCCGGACGGGAACGCCCTGCCGGGCGAACTCACCGATGATCATCGATCCGCTAAGCCCCGTCGCTCCAGTGACAAGAATCATGACTGCGACAGTAGTAGCGATTACTACATAAAAACAAGTAACTAATTTGGACTGTGTAGCATGCCCTCATGACCACGGTCCGCACCTACGGCGACCCGTGCGCCGCCGCTCGCGCCCTCGACCTGATCGGCGAACGCTGGGCGCTGGTGATCGTCCGGGAACTGCTCTTCGGCCCCAAGCGCTACAGCGACCTGCAGAGCGGCCTGCCGGGCGCCAGCCCCACGGTGCTGTCCCAACGCCTGCGCGATCTGGAGCAGGGCGAGGTGATCCAGCGGCGCAAGCTCGGTCCGCCGGCCCGGGCGTGGGTCTACGAACTCACCGACTGGGGCCACCAGCTCCAGCCGATCCTCGTCCAGCTCGGCCGCTGGGGCCGCCACGCCCCCGCCGAACAGACCACGATGGCCCTGGGCACCGACTCCCTGATGCTCGCCCTGCAGAGTCACCTCCAGCCGTCCCGGCTGCGCGACCTCGACGCCACCGTCCTGATCGACCTCGGTGAGGACCTCTTCACCCTCGGCGTCGCCGACGGCGAACTCACCATCCAGCGGGGCGAACCCTCGCGCTGGGACGTGGCCGTACGGACCGACACCGCCACCTTCAAAGCCCTGGTGATCGACGGACGATCCGCCGGCGACCTCGGCGACCGGCTGGAGATCACCGGTGACCGCGACGCCCTCCAGCACCTGCTGGACGCACTGTGACATCGGTCCCGGGCACGGTCGCCCGCGGAGCGCCTAAAGCCGGTCGGCGAGGTCTGGTTCGTCGGCGAGCACGCCGGCCAGGCGAGCGAGCTTGATGTTGCGGTTCTGCGACGTGCGGGTGAGTACGTCGAATGCCTGGTCCGCGGTGAGCTTCCGGCGTGCCATCAAGATGCCCGTGGCCTGGCCGATGATCGTACGGCTGTCCAGCGCGTGACGGAGGTGAACCACGGTGTCCTCGGCGTCCGCGAGGGTTTGGCGGGTCTCGGCGACGACCAGCGCCAGCGACGCGTGGGTGGCGAGGAGGAAGGCGAGGTCACGGGCACTGTCGTCGAAGCCCTCTGGCTGGCGTGAGTAGATGTTGAGGGCGCCGGCGAACGGCATGGGTTCTGCCCCGGACAGCAGCGCGGTGGACAGCACGGCCGTGTAGCCGTGCGCGGTGGCGCTGGCGGCGAAGGTGGGCCACGCGGTCTCGTTGGCGAGATCGTTGCTGCGAGCGTACGCGGGCCCCGCGGGATCGGCGGCGTTCACGCAGGGGCCGTTCTCGGCGCGGTACTGCGCCTGGTCGAGCTCGATCGCGTCGGGCCCGGTGCCGGTCGGGGTCTCCAGAGTGCCGTCGTCGTGGCGGAGCGTGATGCTGACCAGGTCGGCGTTCGGGATCGCGTACCGGGCGGTGGCGACGACGCGCCTGAGCACGCCCTCCACCGTTTCGGCGGCCAGCAGCAACTCGGTGAAATCGCGCAGGGCAGGGAGTGGCTCAGGTGGTGTCCCGGGCGGCACGGCGTCAACGGACTGCTCAAGCGGGCGATCCTGCCCAGCTCTGGCATCCAGGTCGGTCACGGCGATTCCTCCGGTGGCCCGTCGCAGACGCGGTCAGGTGTCATAGCTTCGCACGAGCCAAGCTCAGCGGACGCGTCGGCTGGGCAACCGTGACTGATTGGATTCACGACGGTACTCGATGGACGGGATACGGGCGAGATCTCCTGCCACGGACATCGCCGGGCACGGCCCTCCCCGCAGATGCGCGGCGTCAGAAGTACACGAACGCCCGCGCCCGGTTCCCTCCCCCAAGGGAACTGGTGCGGGCGTTCGCCCGCCGACGGGCCCCGTGGTCTGCGACACACAGCCGGACCGCCGACCGGCCAGAGCCTGACGAGAACCCCCCGCGCCGGTCCGGCCTCCTCGCGCGTACAAGACGTTAGCCTACGGTGATCATCCGGCGAACCTTGTCACCTCGGCGTAGACATTCAGCCGTACACCCGCGGTTGACGTGACGGTCCGCGATGGCAACTCACGCTGACCCGGTCGTCACTCGAAGTCGTCGGGACTGAGATCCTCCGGCCGGGCGGTGCCACCGCCGGGTGTCTCATCGTCCTGGTCACCTGTGTCACCGGTGTCACTGGGCGGCCGGCGAGACGCCTCCTCCTCCGTCGGCGTGACCGGCACCCCACCGGCGTCCTCGGCGGCGCCCCTCTCCTCATGCGGTTCCTTCATGGCGTTCTCCTCTCGTATCAGGGCGGCCCGTCGGCGGGTTCCTCGTGCTGATCAGGCGCGGTGTTCGACGTCCTCGGTTCCGCCCCCCAGGGCACGCCACAGGTCCTGGACGTTCTGGTAACGCTCGTGCGGCGGAAGGCTCTTGAGCATGCGCACGATGTGGTCGGGCGCATGGGTCTCGGTGGCGCTGGCGACCAGCCGCTCCGCGGTGGCCGGAAAGACGCTCGGCTGGAGCCAGCGGGCCAGCTCGGCGCGTCCGATCACATCCTGCGGCTCCATCCCCGCCGCCGTACCACCGACCAGGTCGCCTTCGGGTGAGAGGTCGACGCTGGGCTGGTCCTCACCCGGCGGCTCGGCCTCCCTCCCCTCCTCGACATGGGACTCGCGCCCACTGCTCTCCAGGTCCCGCGTCTGCTTCTTCAGCGCGTCGTCCTGGCGTGGGCCGTGCTTGTCGGGGCGGTCGAAGCTCATCGTTTCCCTCGTTTCAGTCGAGATCGACGCCGGCCACATCGATCTGCGCGGGCGGCTCGATAAGCCGGAGCGACTGATGCGCCCGAGCGGCGCAGCCGCTCTCTCGCCGGCGCCGGGCGGTCCCGGTCGGGATCCAGGTAGCCCCCTCGTCCTGCGACCGCGACCACACGAGGACTCCCCCTCCAGTGATCCCCTGTTCCGTCACCCGTACACCGGCATGCGCCCTATGCCAGGTCACCGCGGTGATCGAAGACCTCGGCCTCCCCGCGGGGCGGCGGGCGCGGACCAGCGGCGCAGGGTGAGGGAGCCGGTGCCCAGAAGCAGCGCGACCACGGCGAGCGCGCCGATCGCCCAGCGGAGGGTGAAGAGATCGGCGAGCTGGCCGACGAGGCCGGGACCACCGAGCAGGCCGACGTAGGCGATGCCGGACACGGCGGCGACCATCCGTCCGCGCGCCGAGGCGGGCACGCGTCGGCCGGCGAAGCCGTACAGGGTCGGGGATCCCACCGAGATGCCCACTCCGGCGAGGAACAGCCCGGCGAGGGCGACGGCCGGACTGGCGGCCGTGGCCAGCAGCAACGCGCCCGGCGCGGCGACGAGGCCCGCGCCGACGAGAAGGGCGACGTCGCTGAGCGCCCGGCTGAGGAAATGCCCGGACAGCCGGCCGGCCGCCGCCGCGCCGGCGAAGACCGCCGGTCCGAGGCTCGACATGGCCGGCGTGGTGTTCAGCACGTCTTCGAGGAAGACCGCGCTCCACTGCTGTAGCCCGCTCTCGACCAGCAGGGCGAGCACGCCCAGGGTGCCCGCGACCCACACGAGGGCACCCGTCCAGACGCCCCGTCCGGACGCTCTGGCTCCTGGGTCGGGGGCGGCGTGCGTGCCGGCCAGGCCGGCCCGCGCCGGGACGACCGCGGCGAGCAGCACCAAGCCGAGCACGGTCAGCGGCCAGCGGGGGGTGAACCCGCCCGACCGGGACGCGCCGAGGATGAGGCTTCCAAAGAGCAGGCCCAAAGAGAACACCGCGTGCGCGCGATTCAGGACGCGCCGCCCGCTCGTGGCCTCGGCCGCCACGGCGGCATGGTTGATGGCGACGTCGAACGCTCCGGAGCAGCCGCCGAAGACAAGGAGTGTCACGACCAGCGCCGGTCCTGAGGTCACCAACATCGGCAGCGGTGCGGTCACCGCGAACAGCGCCAGTGCCGCCGCGAACGCCGCGCGCCCGGACCTGTCGATCAGCCGGCCGGCGAAGAGCATCGCGGGCAGCGCGGTCAGACCGACGCACGAAAGCGCGGCGCCCAGGAATCCGTCGGACACGCCGGTGGCGGCCCTGATCGCGGGGATCGCCGCGGCGTACATCCCCCAGGTCACCCCGAAGCCGGCGAACGCCGCCAGCACCACCACCTCGGCACGCCGCGCCCCGGCCGGCGCGAGCGCGTCGTCCCGTACCCGCGGGGCCGCGCTGAGCGGTTCCCGGTCCGTCACCCGAGCTCCGCCGTCGCCGTACGGACGCACAGGGGCACGGCGAACGGTTCGTCATTCCACAGGCCCTCGACGATCGTCAACCCGAACCCTCCCGGACGCTCTTCTGGGTCACCACGCTCGCGTGTCCCTACAGAGCATTGATGACGAACGCCCGGGCCTCAAGGCCGTCTTCAAGCGTGGGTACCGGTCCGGTCAGTGATGGTCGCCGGGGCGGTCCTCGATGCCATGGTTGTGGTGCCAGCAGCCCCCGGACGGTTCGACGTCGAAGCGCGTGGCCGCGACGGCGTTGCCTGTCAGGTTGTTGTCGTACACCAACGCCGGGCCGCAGGTACCGGCCGCGGTGATGACCAGTCCATGGGTCTGGGTCCTGCGGGCCTGGCTGTCCCAGACCCGGTTGTCGCGGATCGTCGGACTGTGGACGCTGCCGGCCAGTGTGATGCCCGCCCTGACCTCGGGAGAGTCGGGCAAGCGGTACGGGGAGCCAGGCGGCGGGGTGCCTTCCGGCCACGCGGTCGTGGCACCTGGGCGGACGGGGGCGAGGCTGAGCTCGGTGTCGGTGTTGGCGCAGACGATGGCCTGTTGCGCGCCCGCCGTGACAAATTTGCCGATGTGCCCGTTCGGCCGCCAGCTCGCCGCGGTGTCGATCACTGACTGGGTGGTGTAGTACACCGTCTCGCCTCCGCCCTCGGCCGCGGGTTCGGACTGGCGGCCGTTGTTGCGGAGCCTGTTCCCGGCGATGTCGGGGTCGCTGAGGGCGGAGGCGATGAGAATGCCGTCCAGGCCGTTGTCCCAGAACTCGTTGCCCTCGATGATCATGTTCGCGGCCGACTCCTGTGCGCCGCCGGACAGATTGTGCTGCCAGTACCCGTAGCGGCCGTTGCGGCTGATGCGGTTGCACGACAGCGTGTACGGGCCCGGGGTGTTGCCGATCGCGACGCCGTCCCAGACGTTGTCCTCGATGACGCAGCCCGTCACGACCCCGCCCTGCCCGGCGACGGCGGACGTGCCCAGCGCCGAGACGTCGTAGCCGGCCTGGTGGTTGCCGATCAGGGTGCAGCCGGCCACGATGAGCCCGTCCGCGCCCCAGTCGGAGATGCCGAACCGGTTGCCCTCCGAGTGACAGCCGAGGACACGGATGCCGCGCGTCGGGCACCAGCGCTTGTTCTGGAGTTCGAAGAAGATGCCGTTGGTCCCGTTGCGCACCGCCGTGCAGTTGGAGATGGTGCACCGTTCGGTGGAGCCCCAGCCGCCGGTGCCGATCCCGATGCCGGCGCCCCCGAGCCACTCGCCGCGTTCCAGGCGCCCGCAGTGCACGACCAGCAGGTTCTCCACGAAGGTGTCCTGCAGGAAGTCACAGCCGAACCCGGTGGCGGGGGTGTCGTGGATGTACAGGTCGCGAAAACGTCCCCGGAGGACGTACTGCAGGCCGAGCCCCTTGGCGTACACGTTGTACTCCGGCAGGATCATGCCGGAGCCGTCGATCTCGAAGTGGGCGAACGTGCAGTCGGCGATGTGGTTCCCGCGGCCGGCGCCGTGCTGGATAGCCGTGAAGAACGCAAGAGGCGTCGCCGCGGCGGGATTGCCGGGGTTGGCCAGAGCGAATCGTGTGGCCGCCGGGCCCGCGCCGATCAGCGAGACCCCGCTTCGCCAGACGGTGGCCTGGTCCTGGATCGAGTACAGCCCCGACGGGCAGTAGATCGTACGAGGCTGACCGTCGCCCGCGTAGGCCTCCCCCAGCTTGTCGACCAGCGCCTGCAGGGCGGGCTGGTCGTTCGTGTCCCCGTCACCACACAGACCGTTGGCACGAGCGTCATGGACGAACGGGTCCCCCGCCAGCCGGTCGGTCACGATCGTCTCCTCGTCTCGCCTCGCTCCCGCATCGGGAGGTCACCCGGACGGGCCTCAGTCGAGAGTGTCGATGAGCGCCCGGCACCGCTCCTGGTTCTGGTGCGCACGCTCTCGCATTACCTCGAACCGCTGCTTCAGACGGTCGGTACACGCGTGCCGCTCGTCCCACAGCCGGTCCAGCTCGGCCAGAAGCGGGCCGGTCTCCCGTCGCGCCACCCCCGTCAGCGCCGGCGCGCCGACCGTCTGCGCGAAGTCGAAGACCTTACCGGCGTAGGGCAGCGGCAGGACGGGCACGCCGGCACAGGCGGCGAACAACAGGAAATGCAGTCGCATGCCCACCGCGAAGTCCAGGTGACGCATGAATCCGGCGATCTGGCCGGGCGTGTAGCTACGGTTGAGGATCCGGGCCGTCTCGGGCGCGCTCATCGCCGACAGGACGGCGTGGGCATGAGCGATGTCGCCACGCTCCATCGGGACGAACACCGTCTGAGCCTCGAACCTGTAGGTCATGAAGTCCGCGACCTCCGCGAGCAGAGCGTGGTAGCCGCCTTCATCGAGGTGATCGGCCGCCCGGCCTGGTTCGCGCACGGACATGCCGACCAGACGCACGTGGCTGTCGATGCCCTCCCGGAGCAGCATCTCCTCGGTGAACTCCTCCGGCTCCAGCAGCACGGCGGCGTCGGCGGTCACCGTGATCTGCCGGCTGATTCCCGTCCCCTCCAGCGCGAGTATCGATTCGTGATCGCGCACGGTCAGGTCGGTCATGTCCTCGACGACCTCTCTGACCAGGTCGATGTCCTCGTGATTGGTGAGCGGCCCGGCACCGATCGCGTAGCCGAACGTGGGGATGCCCAGCCGGTGGGCCAGCCGCACCGGCCGCATGACGCCACTTGCCTGGCCGTCATGCAGGACACCTCCTCCGCCCACGATGAGCAGGTCGAGCCCTGCCTCCGCCTCCAGAAGCTGACCTTGCGAGACCCCGGTGTAGGCCACCGACACGGCGCCGAAACGGTCACGCGTGTGCTCCGGTTGCCGGCTGAAGATGATCCTTTCCGCCGTCGGCCGTATCTGCCACAGGCTGCTCAGCACGCACGTGAGGATCGCCTCATCCCCGAGATTGAGTCCCCCATAGGAGCCGAGCACTCCGATCCGGAGTTCGCGGCAACGGCCGACCGACATTCAGCTCACCCCCCCGAGTGTGGCTGCGTCATGACCTGTGCATACTCCCCCACCATCGCATCAGCGGACGCACCGATGTCAACCGGGCACCGCCCGCGTACCCACCGGCCCCGGCATCGGCGCGCCGGCATTGTTTCGTGCCGGTGGGAGCCGAGGCCGGCCTTCGCGATCGAACACCTACCGGAAGGCGATAGAGTGATCTTCATCCCAGGTCAACGGCGGACGGCTCGTGGACATCGCCGCGCCGAAAGGCTGTCGGAAGTCTCGTCGTAGCTCTACAGGAAGGCTGGAGCCCGATGAGTGGTGCCGTCGATCCGAGCGTTACCTCACGCCGGCAGTGCCTGACGCGGCTCGCCGACGAAGCGCGGAGCCGTGGCCTGCAGTGCACGCTCACCGGGCCGGACGGTGCCCTGCTTCACGTGGCGAACCCCGCGAGCGGTCACAGCACCATGGTCTTCGCCATGTCGCTCTCACCGGACAACTGGTCCTACCTGTGGAGCGGTGGCGGCTCCGCCAGCGCCACCGATCCCGCACAGGCCGCCGAGTCCCTCGCCGCATCCCTCGGCCGCTGAAACGCGTCTGCCGAAGCGGAGCATGGGTCGGCGCGGTCTATTCGGTGCGAAGGGCGGCCGCGGTGCGCGCCTTGGCGGCCCAGCCGGCGGGCAGTGTCGCACCTAGTACCGCGATCGCCACTCCGCCCAGCCCGAGCAGGACCAGTTCCAGCGCGTGGTAGACCGACACGATCCGCGGGGTGAGCCTGGTCCCGGCGGCGTGTCCCATCACCGGCAGGATGTAGTCGTGCAGCGCGACCCCGACCGGTACGCCGATGATGCCGCCGGCGACGCCCACGCCCACGACCGAGGCGAGCACCATGGTCACCGTCTGCCGGGGTGACATCCCGATCGCCTTGCAGACGCCCAGGTCGTGGACGCGTTCCCGGGTGTCGAGCATGACCGAGTTGAGGACGCCGAGGCCGGCGACCGCGACCAGCATGAGGGTGAGGAGTGCCGCCATCGCCTCCAGGACGACGAGGAGGCTGCCCCCCGAGTCCTGGTTCGGCACCGCCTGGGCACCGAGCGGTCGCAGCACCGCGTTGACCTTCTCGATGTAGTCGACGGCCGAGACGCCGGGCTTGAGTACGACGTTGTAGGCGTCGACCGGGATTCCCTCCTTGACCGACGCGAACGAGGAGACGTCCGTGTGGAGCCGCATCCCGTCGGCTCCCGGGTCGAACGCTTCGCCGACGATCCGGAGCCGTACCGAGACCCCCTGGTCGACGACGGTGACGCTGTCACCGACGCGGGTGCCGGTCACGTCGAGGAAATGGGTCGGCACCACCGCCTGTCCGGCACCGGTGAACCAGTGCCCCGCGATCATCTCGTAGGCGCCGGGGCGCGAGTCGCCCTGATAGAGCTGAGCCTGGATCGAACCGGTGAGACCCGGCACGGTGACCTGGGTGAAGGCCGTGCCGTAGTACGACTCGGTGCCCGGCTGCGCCTGGATGGCCGAGCGGATCCGCGCGCCGTCGGCTGCGGAGATCCGCGGCGGCGGCCCGCCGGGAGCAGGAGGCCCCAAGCCGCCGGCGAGGACGATGACCGGGGTGGCCGCGTCGGGATGCTGGGCGGCCGCGACGGCGTTCAGCGACGAGGCCAGCCCGACGGCGAACGTCGCCGCGGCCGTGCCGAACACCACGGCGGCCAGCATCGCGGCCGTACGGACCGGGCGCGCGAACGGGCTCGCCAGGCCGAGGGTCACCGCACGGGGAAGCGGTAGCCGTCCGACGGCCCGGTGCGCCCACTGGCCGCGGCCGGTGCTCGGCGCCCGGCCGATGGCGATCGCCTCGACCGTCCGGAGCCGGCCGGCCCGGAGCGCGGGCACCAGCGCCGCGATCACGACCACGCCCAGCGCGACCGCCGGCACGGCCAGGTCGACCCACCAGGCCACCGACAGCCCCGCGCTCCCGTACACCTGCTCGGCGTCGCTCAGCAGCGGGAGCGCCAGCAGATTGCCGAGTACGACCCCCAGCACGACGCCGACGCCGGCCGGGACGAGTGCCTGCGCGACATAGGCGCGGACGACCTGGCCGGGGGTGAAGCCGACGGCCTTGAGAATGCCGATCCTGCGCAGGCTCGCCCCGACCGCGCCGCTGACAACGCTGGAGACGATGATGACCGACATGACCAGGCCGAGCACGCCGAATGCCATGAGGAAGGGGACGAACGGCGCCGACTCCCCGTCGGCGCTCAGTTTGGTGTCCAGGTAGGACCGCGTACCGAGCAGCGCACCGGGCGGCAGGGCCGCCGCGAGTGTCGCCCGGTCGGCGGTGAGCCGGGCCTTGGTGCCCGCAGAGGCGAAGCGGTAGAACATCTCCACGGTCACGGGGGCTCCCGCTACCCGGAGAGCGCTGATCTGCCCGGGCGTCACCCACGCGTCGGCGCTCTCGCTGACCGACTGGGCCCGGCCGACGACCGTCAGAACCGGACCGCCCTGGATCCGCAAAGAGGAGCCGAGGGGGAAGATCTCGGGCGGGAATCCCGTGGGGAGCACGATCTCGCCCGGCTTCGCCGCCCATCGCCCGGAGTCCAGAGTGAGGTCGTCCAGAGCGCCGCCGGGAGTGGCCCGGCCGGCGACGGTCAGCTCCGGCATTCGCATGCCGTTCGGGTCCTGCGCGTTGATCACCGCGGTGTCGTACGGGCCCGCGCTCGCCGTGACGCCGGGCACGTGCCCGGTCGCGGCCAGCTGCCCCGTACTCGCCTTCGCACCGTCGACCTGTGCGATCAGATGCGGTCCGTGCTGCCGGGCGAAGGCGTGGTCGAAGGGCGCGGAGGAGGCGACCATCAGCGATCCGGCGACGACCGCCGAGGCCACGGCCATCAGGGTGGCCAGGGCGACCACCAGGGTCTGGACGCGCCGCCGGCCCACCCCGGACCGTACGACCCGGCCCAGTGCGCTCATCGGGCGACCTCCGCGGTCTGGTCGAACGCGACGTGACCGTCGACGAGATGGACCGTCCGGCTCGCGCACGCCTCGGCGAGAGCGAGGTCGTGGGTGACCAGGACGATGGTCTGGCCGCCACGGTGCAGATCGATCAGCAGCTCCCGTACGTCCCGGCCCGACGTGGTGTCCAGTGCGCCCGTCGGCTCGTCGGCGAGCAGCAGCGCGGGGCGGTTGACCAGTGCCCGGGCGACCGCCACCCGCTGACGCTCACCCCCGGACAACCGGCCCGGATAGGCGCCGGCGTGGTCCTCGATGCCGAGCGTCTCCATGAGCTCGGAGGTACGGGCGGCCGCCTTCGCCCGTGGCATCCCCGCGAGCTGGGCCGGCAGCAGGATGTTGTCGGCGACGGTGAGGTCGTCGAGCAGGTTGAAGAACTGGAACACCATGCCGATCCGCTCCCTGCGGAACCGGGCCAGCGCGTGCTCACCGAGCTGGTCGATCCGCAGGCCGTCCACGGTCA
The DNA here is from genome assembly GCA_025964685.1 of Actinoallomurus sp. GTDB lineage: Bacteria > Actinomycetota > Actinomycetes > Streptosporangiales > Streptosporangiaceae > Actinoallomurus. Next base: position 11,867 of record JAOPYG010000395.1, read on the forward strand.
CGGTGCCGGCGGTCGGCTTGTCGAGGCCGGCGACGAGGTTCAGCAGCGTGGACTTCCCGCTGCCGGAGGGCCCGGTGACCGCGAGCGCCTCGCCGGGCTCGACGGTGAAGGTCAGCGGTCCGAGCGCGGGCGCGCCGGCACCGTAGCCTTTGGTCGTGCGGTCCAACGCGATCAGGTTTCCCACAGGGGTTCGTCCTTCCGGTTCGCGACGGCCATGGAGCGGCCGGCGGAAGCGAAGTTAGGCGCGGCTCCCCGCCGGGCGCGTCGGCCGTCGCACCGAGATCGAATACCTCCTGGGGACGAGCCGCCGCGGCGTCATCACTGCGATGTACGCCTCAGAGACAGCACTCTGGTCAGTGCGGCGGATGCGGACCGGAGCGGACAGGACCGACAATGAGCCGGTGCACTCGGACGAACGGCGCGAATGGTGGCAACAGGTGCGCGACCTGCTGCGCCCGGAGCCGAAAGGCGCCCCGCTGTCCCGTACGGTCATCGCCGCGGACGCCGTGTTCGCGATCGTCCTGACCATCCTCGCGTTGTTCGCGGCGACGAGGATCACCGGCGGTGATCAGATCATGCACATCACACCGCGCGCCCCACTGCCGCCTCTGCCACCTGACCCGCCCGGGTCACCCGGGCTTCCCATGCCCGCGCCGCTGCCGCCGTACCCGGGCTTCCCGGCCCACTACACGCCCTGGTCCCTCACCATGCTGACGACGTTGCCGGTGGCCGCCCGGCGCCGGTATCCGCTCCTCACCTTCGCGGTGGTGACGTGCGCGGCCCTGGCCGTACGCGGCAACGCGACGTGGATCACCGTGCTCGCCTATGTGATCGCCGCTTACAGCGCCATCGCCTACAGCCGCTACCGGGTGCAGGCGAAGGCCGGCCTGGTGCTCGCTGCCGTGCTGGCCGGTTTCGCCTTCCGGCATGCCGAACCGTCGCTGCCGGGCTGGTCGGGGCCGTTCTTCGTCCTGCTGGTCGCCGGCGTTCTCGCGAGCTTCGTCCGTTCCTGGCAGCGGCGGCTCAGTGCCAGCCAGCACCGGCTGGCCGAACTCCAGGAGGCCCACGAGGAGTCCACACGGCGGGCGGTCGAGGTCGAACGCGCCCGGATCGCCGCCGAGCTGCACGACGTCGTCACCCACAATGTGAGCGTGATGGTGATCCAGACCGGTGCGGCGCGGAAGGTGATGGACGCCGAGCCGGAACTGTCCAAACAGGCCATGCTGGAGGTCGAGGCCAGCGGCCGCGCCGCCATGTCCGAGCTGCGGCATGTCATGGGTCTGCTTTCGCCCTCGGACGACGAGAGACCCGACGGGCTCGAACCGCAGCCCGGACTCGATCAGCTCGACGCCCTGGTGGAGAGGGTGCGCGCCGCGGGGATCACGGTGAGCGTCGCGGTGTCACCACCGCCGGGCCCCCTGTCCCCGGGCGTCGACCTGGCCGCCTACCGGGTCGTCCAGGAGGCGCTGACCAACACGATCAAACACGCGGTCGGCGCGGCGGCCGCCGTCGTGATCGGCTACCACGACGACTGGCTGGAGATCGAGGTCACCGATACCGGCGGGGTTCCGGGAGCCGGGGCGCGGACCGGCGAGGGGCGCGGCCTGATCGGACTGCGGGAGCGGCTCGCCGTCTACGGCGGAACCCTCGAGGCCGGCCGGAGGATCGGCGGCGGATACCGGATCAAGGCCCGGGTCCCCTGGACGACGGCATGAGCCTGCGCGCGGTCATCGCCGACGACCAGTCACTGGTACGCACCGGGTTCCGGATGATCCTCGCCGCCGACGGCATCGAGGTGGTGGCCGAGGCGATCAACGGCGTCGAGGCCGTCTCCGCCGTCCGCCGTACCAGGCCCGACGTCGTGCTGATGGACATCCGGATGCCGCAGATGGACGGCCTTGAGGCCACCCGGCAGATCATGGCCGGCGGGGACGAGACGCGCGTCATCATCCTGACCACCTACGACCTCGATCACTACGTCTACGGCGCGCTCACCGCCGGTGCCAGCGGTTTCCTGCTGAAGGACGTGACCCCCGAGTACCTGGTGGCCGCTGTACGCCTCGTACGTTCCGGCGACGCCCTGCTCGCCCCGACGATCACCCGCCGCCTGATCGAGCGCTTCGCCCCGCGCGACGAGATGAAGGCGACCCTGCATCGGGACCTGTCCGAGCTGACGCCACGCGAGCTCGAGGTGCTGCGCCTGCTCGCCACCGGTCTGTCCAATGCCGAGCTCGCCACCCGGTTGACCCTCAGCGCGGCGACCGTGAAGACGCACGTCGCGCGCATCCTGTCCAAGCTCGGTCTGCGCGACCGCGTCCAGGCCGTCGTGCTCGCCTACGAGACCGGGCTCATCTCCCCGGGCGGGGAGTGATCCGCGCGGGCGGCCGCCGTGGCGGCCGTCCGCTTCGGGCGTGCGGCTCAGTCGTGCTTCTTGACGGGCCCGCCCCCTCCGTAGTGATGCTCAGGAGGCGCCTGGGTGTCGCACGTCAGCGGCACTCCCGTCGGCACGAGGCGTTCGACGGATCCGGGGTTCCCGTGCACGGCGGCCAGCTGGGCCGGGGACAGGTAGCCGATGAACAACTGCTGCCCGGCGGGCATCGCCGAGGGATTGAAGACGAGGTCGACCTTGCCGTCGCCGCGACGTTCACCATGGACGACACGCTCGACGCCGTGCCCGGAGCCGCTCGGGCTCAGGTACCCGTCGTCCTGGGGTCCCTTGCAGAAGACGCCTTCCTTCACGAGTACGGGGAACCCGGCCGCGCGCAGGGCTCGCTGCAGTCCCTCGTGGTCCTGGAAGTATCGACCCTTGTCCCAGGTCACATGCAGCGTGCCATCGCTGTGGCCGTCCAGGGCGAATGCCGCCGTGTGGATGTGAACCGAACCGGCCCCGGTGCTGAGAGCCGTCCCGGGCGGCGCCGTCGAGGGGTGACTCAGAGCCGGGACACCGAGCGCGATCCCGGTGACCGCCGCGACGCCCGTCGCCGCGACCGTGACGCGACGCCGGCGGCGGCGCGCGCGGCCGGCGGCCACGATCTGCTCGACGGGGGTGTGCATGGTGGCGCCGTCCAGCGATTCCTTCAGCACGCCCAGTGTTGCTGTTTCATCCGTGTCGTGAGGGTTCATGACCCGGCCTCCGGGTTGTAGACGGTGACGAGATGGCCGCGCAGCGTCGTGGCTGCCCGCGACAGGTGGGCGGTGACCGTCCCCGGTGCGATACCGAGGATCTTGGCGGTGGCCTGAGTGTCGAGGTCGAGAAAGACCCGGAACACGATCACTTCCCGCTGCCGCTGCGGCAGCCGGCGCAGCGCGGTGAGCAGCGCAGGGTCCAGGTCCGGATCTCCGGCCGTGGTGTCGGCGACGTCGTGGTCGCCCTCCAGCGCGACCTCCCGCCGCCGCCAGCGCCACCACGAGACCCGGGTGTTGAGCGCCGTACGCACGATCCACGCGGACGGCGCCGGGTGCCGGCTGACACTGCGCCACGACACCCAGGCCCGAGTGAACGCCTCGGCGACCAGATCCTCGGCCAGCTGCCGATCGCCCACACTCGCCAGGACCGCCCGCAGGCAGGTGTCCCGGCTGGTCTCGTAGAACTCCTGGAACTCCGGCTGCTTCACACCCCGTACACGCTTTCGGACCGCGATCCGCTTACTCGTCCATGGACGATTCGAAGGAGATGACGAGATAGTCGTCCAGGGGCTGGTAGCCGATCCGCTGATGGATGGCGTTGCCGCCCGGGTTCGCCAGGTCGGCGAAGACCACGACCTCCCGCGCCCCCCCGTCGACGGCGGCCTGGCTCACCGCGGCGGTCACGGCGGCGCCGTACCCGTGGCACCGATGCTCGGGCGGGGTGTAGACGGGCGCGATCCGCACCATTCCGGCGACCATCCGGCTCTGTCCGGCGAGAGAGACCGGGACGCCGTCCCTCTCCCACAGGGTGACCCCGCCGTACGCGATCCGGTCGTCGACCGCGGCGCCGTGGTCACCGGGACGTTCACGTATCTCCCTCTCGGCGGCGCGATACCAGGCGAGCAGCAGGTCCCGGTCGGCGAGCCCGGCCGGACGGGGGCGACCGGGTGTGCCGGACGGGCGCACCTTCCCGAGCCGGTAGAGCCGCCGGCGCTCCCAGACCTTGAAGTCGACGCCGGTCACCGTACGCCACTGGGTGGCGAAGGCCTCGGCGATCTCGCGGCGAGCGGTCACTCCCGGCGGCCGCCGCCCCTGCGCCACCAGCGCCTCGGCCAGTTCGGCGATGGCCTGCGCCGGCATCACGCTGAGCAGCAGCGGGAAGGGCGGGGTGTGCACGAACGCACCGGCGACACAGCCGGTGGCGGACAGCCAGGAACCGAGCACCGCGGGAGCGTCACCGTACGCCGTCAGTCCTCGAGCGCGCAGCGACGCGAGGACCGTGACCAGCACGGTGTTCTCGATCGGCCGCGATCTCAGGAAGCCTCCGGCCAAGGAGTCGTAGCCCGCGATATCTCCAGTAATAGCCCAGCTCATGCCTCATAGTGCCCTCGATCCCGAAAGATCCGCAGGAAAGTCGGCGAAAATGATCGTCGGATCCGAGCGTCCGGTCGCACAATCGTTTCTTCGGCGAGCCTTGGCCGCGCTTGCGTTCTGCTCGGCCCCTAGCCCCAGCATTGCCGTCCGGTGTGGACCCGTTTATGATCACGCCGACCGTGGCCTTCCGACAAACGTAGCAAGCGTTACCGCGTCCGTCCCCCGGCAAGGGAGGTACGCCACAGGCCCGGAGGCGCCCGATGTACACGGAGCTCCAGCAGCTCGTCGACTCGGTGGCGACGAGGCTGTCGCGTCCGGCGGTCGTCGAGGACCGCCGACAGCGGCTCGTCGTCTACAGCCGGCACAGTGAGCCCATCGACGCGGTGCGCCATGCCTCGATCCTGCAGCGCTGCGTGCCCGCCGAGGTGATGGCGTGGCTGCGGCGGTTCGAGCTGGACAAGGCGCGGCGCCCTGTCCGCACTCCCCACAACCTCTCGCTCGGCATGCTGCCGCGGGTCTGCATACCGATCCGGCACCACGACCTCCTGCTGGGATATCTGTGGTTCATCGACGAGGAGGAGTCGGTGAGCGCCGAGCAGCTCGCGCTGGCCGAGACCGCCGCCCAGGGCTTCGCTCTCGCGCTCTACCGCGAGGTCCTGGCCGGCGAGCTGGCCTCGAACCGGGAGACCGAGGCGATCCGGAACCTGCTGCTTTCGGAAAGCGACCCGCGGGCCTACGCCGTGCGCACGCTCATCGACGGCGGGCACTTCGACCCCTCAGTGGGCGTCGTCGTGCTGGTGGCCCGGCCGGTGCTCACCCATGACGTCAAGCCGGACGACCAGGTACGCCTCGCCCTCGAGCACGCGCTCCTCAACACCCGGCATCAGTTGCCGGCCAGGCGCGCCCTCCACCTCGTCTCCTACAACCAGGGACTGCTGCTGGCCGGCACCGAGGGCGAGGCCGACGAGGCGACGGTGAAACGCTGTGTCGCCCAGCTCGACCACGCCCTGCGGACCGCGTTGTCCGGACTCGACCAGCCATCGTCGTACGTCATCGGCGTCGGACAGCCACGGTCAGGGCTGGAGGAAGCACACGCCTCCCATTTCGAGGCGAGGCAAGCCGCTCGTATCGCCGCCTTCATGCCCGACGTCAGCAGGATCGCGCGATGGTCGCAGCTCGGCATCTACCGGGTGCTCGCCCAGCTGTCCACCGACCGTCTCGGTGAACTCGTGCTCCATCCCGGACTCGAACGGCTCCTCGCCGACCCGCAGGCCGTGCCGTTGCTTCACACGCTGGAGACCTACCTCGACCTGGCCGGAAACGCGCTCGCGACCTCCGAACGCCTCAAGCTGCATCGCACCTCGCTGTACTACCGGATCCGGCGCCTCGAGGAGCTCGCGGGCACCGACCTCAAGGACGGCAACGAACGTCTCAGCCTCCACCTCGGACTGAAACTCGCCCGGCTCAGCGGGCGTTACCGGCCTGCCGGCTGAACCGGTCGGCGGGGTGCGACTGCGCCGCAACTGCACATCTGTCCGGAATGACCACCTCTCATTGCTACATATGTCCGATGACGCGTTGACGCGTGATCCCTAGCGTCTCCCTGGGGCGTGCCACGCCCCAGGGCGAGGAGGCGCTATGAACGACGACCAACCCGGCGAGACCGGACGCAGCTCACCGGACCCGTCCGCTGATGCCGCGACGGCCAAGCCACGGAAACGCCGAACGGTGCCGATGCTCGTCCTCGCGGGTGTGGTCGCCCTCGCGATCGCGGCCCTCACCGTCCACGGGCTCGCCCCGAGGCACGAGGGCGGTGTCGACAAGAACGAGACGAGTTCCGCCGAGCGACTGCATCACGACGGCGACAAAGGCGGCGAGGGAGAAGAGGAGGAGGACGGCGGCCCGACGGCACCGGCCGAATACCTGACCCAGAAGTTCACCTCGGGCCACGACGTCAAACCCGCGCAGATCAGGCAGGCCGTCCAGCAGGCCAGGGCGCTGAAGCACGGGAGCGGGACCTGGGGGCAGCTCGGCCCGACCAACGTCGGAGGCCGCGTCACCGACCTCGTCGTGGACCCGAACCACCCGGACACGTTCTACGTGGCGGTGTCGGGCGGTGGCATCTGGAAGAGCACGGACGCCGGCAAGACGTTCACGCCCGTCTGGCCCGGCGACCAGACGCAGACGATGGGCGCCATCGCCCTCGGCTCCGACGGCACCTTGTGGGCCGGCACCGGTGAGGCCAACCCGTCCGGCGGAGGGCTGACGTTCTTCGGCGACGGCGTCTACAAGTCCACCGACGGTGGCGCGCACTGGAAACAGTGGGGTCTCACCGACAGCGGTGCGATCGGCAAGATCCTCGTCGACCCGGCCGACCCGCGGCAGGTCTTCGTCGCCGCGGCCGGGAACCTGTCCGGCACGGCCGGCGACCGCGGCATCTACCGCCTCACCGGCGGCGGCAAGAACTGGAAGCTCGTCCTCCCGACGCCGAACAACACCACGGGCGGCATCGATCTGGCGATCGACCCGGCCGACACCAAGCGCGTCTACGCCGCGCTGTGGGACCACAAGCGCAACAACGGCGCACGCGTGTACGGCGGAGTCGGCTCCGGCCTGTTCCGCTCCGACGACGGCGGTGACCACTGGAAGCGGCTGGAGAACATCACCGGAACCCACCCCTCCGACACGACGGGCACCGGCCTCAAGAGCGACGCGAGCCTCGGCCGGATCGGCATCGCGATCGCTCCGGGCGACCCCAACCGCGTGTACGTGGTGAGTGGTACGCCGTACGGCCCTGACAAGGGCTTCTACGTCTCGAACGACGGCGGTGACACGTTCGTCCCGGGCGGGCGGCCCGGCTCCTCCGGCGGCTACCAGTGGTGGTTCGGGCGCATGTGGGTGGATCCGAAGGACAAGAACCACCTGTTCAGCGCGGACGTCAACCTGCGTGAGTCCAAGGACGGCGGCGCGACGTGGGCCGACTCCGGCGGCGTGCACTCCGACCAGCACGCGATGCAGTGGGACCCCAAGGTCGCGAACCGGATCTACCTGGGCAATGACGGCGGCATCTACCGCTCGGACCAGAACGGCGCGACCGGCACGTGGGTCCACGCGACCTACGCTCCGTGGAACCAGTCGTACCACCTCGCGGTGGCGGCGGATGACCCGAACCGGCTGGCGAGCGGCCTGCAGGACAACGGCAGCGTCCGGACCTGGACGAACACCGCCGGTGCGACGGACCTGTCCCAGTGGAACGCCTACGGCGGCGGGGACGGCCACAACGTCCTCATCGATCCGAGCGACCACACCATCTACTACGAGTGCTCACAGGTGGGTGTCTGCACGCGTCATCAGGACGCGGACGGCACGTCGCGCAGTTTCCGGTTCGGGCAGCGGCATTCGTCGCGCATCACGACCGACGCTCCGATCGTGCTCGACCCGAGCAACCCGTCGGTCGTGTACTTCGGCGGCAACGTGCTGGACCGCTCGACCGACCGCGGCACCACGTTCACGCAGGTCAGCCCGCCCGGCGACTTCCTGACCGGCCCGGTGCCGCCGGACGAGAACGACCAGGGACCGTTCTACGCCAACGAGTACGCCACGATCACCTCGATCGCCCCGGCGAAGACGGACGGCAACACGATCTATCTCGGCACCGACACCGGTCGTCTGTGGAAGACGACCGACCTCGGTGGCCACTGGACGGAGTTCACCGGCAAGGGCCTGCCGACCCGATGGGTCAACTCGGTCGTCGTCGACCCGAGCAACGCGGACCACGTGTACGTCGCCTACTCCGGCTACCGGGAGGGCGACACCGCGGCCAACGTCTGGGAGACGACGAACGGCGGCAAGAGCTGGCACAACGTCAGCGGCAAGCTGCCGAACGCGCCCGTCGAGATGCTCGCCTACGACCAGCCGAGTCGCCAGCTCTACGCCGCCACCGACTTCGGCGTCTTCTACGACAAGAACGGCAAGAAGAACTGGAAGAAGCTCGGCAACGGTCTGCCGGACACCCCGGTGTTCGACATCAAGGTCACCGGAGACCGGCAGACGATATACGCCGCGACATTCGGTCGCAGCGTATGGAAGATCAAGGCGCCCAAGAGCTAGCCGGATCCGCGGCGACGTGGGGGCGGGCCGAAAGTGGGCCGCCCCCAGTCGTTCGCCGCTCTGGTGGGGTCGTTGCGCAGACCGGTCCGGCAGTTCGCCCGGTTGACCGTGACCGGCTGACGGTAAGGCTCAGCGTCCGGCCGATACGCGCGGGGCCGCCGGGCCGCCGGGCCGCCGGTCCCCCGCACGGGATTCCAGGTGAGGCCGCCCAGTGGGCGGGCGGCGGCGAACAGCAGGACGGCGCGCGGGTCACGGTCCACTGACAAGGAGCCCGGATGTCGTCCAGGTCCGGCCGTCGGCCCTCACGGCGTGGGCCTCGTGTCCGGGAAGGCCCTCGATCCAGTCGCGGGCGGCGTCGCCCATGACGAAGGCCGCGGTCGCGTAGGCGTCGGCCGTGCTCAGGCTCGGCCCGACCACGGTCACGGAGGCCAGGCCGGTCGCGGGCAGGCCCGTACGCGGATCGAGGATGTGCGCCCCGCGCTCGGCGATGCCCGAGGTGGCGACGGCCATGTCCCGTCCTGTGATCACCGTGGTGACGGAGCCGGGGCGCAGCGGGTCGGCGATGCCGATCCCCCAGGGGCGGCCCGGCTCCGGGCCACCGGCGAGTCGCAGGTCGCCTCCGCCGTTGACGCTGTGGTTCCGGGAGCCCGCCCGGCGCAGCATCGCCGAAGCCCGCTCGACGGCCCAGCCCTTGACGACACCCGACGGGTCGAGGGTCCCCGACGCGTACGCGCTGAAACAGCCGCCGGTGGTCTCCAGTAGCCGGTCGCACAGGTCGAGGATCTCCCCCACCTCCGTGGCGCACCCGGCGACCGTGGTGTCGCCCCGGGCCAGCCGGCTGATATCGCTGTCGTGCCGGTACGGCGAGAACGTCGCGTCCGTCCGGTGCAGCCACGCGACGACGTCGTTCAGGACGGCCGCCGGGACGTGCGGCGGGCGGAGATCGAACGAGAAGACGGTGCCCATGCAGTGTTCGACGTGCCGCCGCGCCGTCATGCCTTGTCCAGCGCGCTCTGCAACGACCGGATGTACCCGTCACTGGTGTAGGTGGCGCCGGACACAGAGTCGATCCGGGCGCTCTGCGCGGACAGTGTCTCCTGCGTCAGCTGTGGGACGGCGAAGTTGTCGATCTCCACGTCGCGCTGCCGGTCGCTGGGAAGCTGCAGGGCCGTCACCTTGGTGATCTTTCCGTCGGTCAGCGTCAGTTGGATCTGGACCGGCCCGAACCTGGTCTGGATGGTGTCCCCGCTGACCGTCCGGGTCTTCGGGCCGGCGCTCGCCTGTTTTCCGTGACCGTCGGTGGGCGTGGCGGACGCGCTCGGATCCGCGGGGACGGTGGGACCGACGGGCAAGGCGCCGGCGGTATTCGCCGTCGGGGACGGGTGGGTCTTGAATCCGAGCAGCAGGATGAGCCCGGAGACCGTGCCGACGATCGCAAAAATGGCCCGCTTCATGGGAGGTCTCCTCAGAACTCGAACGACTCGTGGTGGATATGGCGGCGGGGGACCCCGGCCTCCCGCAGAGCCGCGATGGCGGCGGTCATCATGCCTTCGGGACCGCAGACGTAGACATCATGGTCGGCGATGCCCGATACGACCCTCGTCAGCCCTTCCGGAGAAAGCGGATCCCAGCCCAGCTCAGCGCGCGAACCGACGATGTAGTAGGTAGCGGCTCCCCTGGCGGACGCGATCTGCGTCAGCTCGTTCTCGAACACCAGATCCGCTCGCTTGGTGGTCCGGTAAACGAGGGTGATGTCGCCAGGGCCACCCGGCAGGGTCTCGAACAGGGCACGGATGGGTGTGATCCCCACGCCGCCCGCAAGGAGCAGGACCTTTCGCCGCCTTCGCCGGCCCGCGGTGAACGCCCCATAGGGGCCTTCGGCGAGGACTCGGGTGCCCGGTCGCAGGCGGCGGAGGGCGGCGCTGTGCCTTCCGGAGTTCTTCACGGTGATGCGGATCAGGTCCGGGCGCACCGGCGCGGACAGCGAGTACGGGTTGGCGGCCCAGGCCAGCTTGCGGGTCAGGAACCGCCAGCGAAAGAACTGGCCCGGCTCGGCGCGCAGCTCATCCAGGCGCTTGCCCTGGATGTAGACGGACACGACTCCTCGCGCCTCGATTTCGACGCCGGCGACGCGCAGCCGATGCCGGTACGCCCCGCGCAGGGGGGTGACGAAGCGGTACCAGACGAGGAGGCATCCGACGCCGGCGTAGAGGACGGACCAGAGCACCCGCGCCGGTAGGTTCGTCATGAACTCGGCACCGTCCGCGAACTGATGGCTGAACGCGAGCGCGATCGCGAGGTAGGTGTAGAGGTGCAGGTAGTACCAGGTCTCATAACGCATACGCCGGCGCGCGGCCCGTGCGGAGACGACGCCGATCCCCACGAAGAGCAGGCCCGCGACCGTCGCCATCAGCACGTCCGGATAGCTGACCAGCAGCGTCTTGGTCTGATGGACGATGCCGGTGTGCGCGGTGACCGAGTATCCCCAGGTGATCAGCAGCGCGTGCGCGATGACCAGGCAGACCGTGTAGCGGCCGCCCATGGCGTGCCAGCGGGCGAGGCGGTCCGTTCCCACACCGCGTTCGAGCGCGGGCACACGAGCCATGAGCGCGAGCAGCACGATCACCGTGTAGCCCGCCAGCAGGCCGGTGATCCGGCCGGCGTTGGTGAGCCAGTCACCGACACCCGAGATGGCCGGTGTGTCATGCCACCACAGTCCGATGACCCCGGCGGCGCCGACGGCCACGATCACCAGCAGATGCGCGGGCCGGGCGCGGGCCGGCCTCGGTGGGCTGGACGGGCGGTGGCCGGTGACCCGTCCGTCGAGGGTCGTCAAGAGTTCTCCCCATACGTGGTGGTTCGTGGAGACCCCAGCCTGCTGCCGCTTCCTGTGAATTCCTTCTGAAGCGCCTGTGTACGCCCCGCTGTCCCGCCGTGACCAGCACAGATACCATCGTTCAGAGCTGATTCTGAAGAAACCCCCAGGTATGCCGCAGCCGCGACAGGCAGAGTGAGACCACGATGAGCGACCTCGATGCCGCCGCGTCCCCCCGGGCGCGGCACCCGATCATGACCCGCCCGGACGGGTCTCCCGTACGCGCGCTCGTGGTCGACGACGAGGCGAGCCTCGCGGAGGTTCTCGCCAGCGTCCTGCGTTTCGAGGGATGGGAGGTGTGGACCGCGGGCGACGGAGCCGACGCGATCAGGGCCGCCCGCGAACACCGGCCCGACGCGGTCCTGCTGGACGTGATGCTGCCGGACATGGGCGGGCTGGAGGTCCTTCGGCGCCTGCGGGCGGACAACCCGTCGGTCTGCGTGCTGTTCCTCACGGCACGCGACGCCGTCGAGGACCGCATCGCGGGCATTACGGCCGGCGGCGACGACTACGTCACCAAGCCCTTCAGCCTCGAAGAGGTCCTCGCGCGGCTGCGCGGTCTGCTCCGGCGCTCGGGCCACGCCCAGGCCCAGAGCGGCGACGTCCTGGCCGTGGCCGACCTCACGATGGACGAAGACGCCCGCGAGGTACGCCGCGGCGGCGACCTGATCGAGCTGACCGCCACCGAGTTCGAGCTGCTCCGCTACTTCATGCGGAACCCGCGCCGGGTGCTGTCCAAGCCGCAGATCCTCGACCGGGTGTGGAAGTACGACTTCGGCGGGCAGGCGCACGTCGTCGAGCTGTACGTCAGCTATCTGCGCAAGAAGATCGACGCCGGGCGTGAGCCCCTC
>JAOPYG010000408.1 GCA_025964685.1 Actinoallomurus sp.
GAGGGGCCGATCGTGCCACCGGGGTCCGGGTAGTCGTTGCCCATGACCGAGGCGGAGGTGTTGCCGGTCGCGTACAGCCCCTCGATGGCCGAGCCGTCCGCGCGCAGCACGCGGGAGTTCTCGTCGCACACCAGCCCGCCCTTGGTGCCCAGGTCCCCGGCCTCCACCCGGATCGCGTGGAATGGGCTCTTCTCGATCACGTCCAGCGTGGGGTTCGGCAGCGTCGGGTCGCTGTAGTACCGGTCGTAGGCGCTGTCGCCGCGGCCGAAGTCGCCGTCCTTGCCGTCACGGGCGAACCCGTTGAAGCGCTCGATCGTCGCCGCCAACGCGTCGCCGGGCACGCCGATCCGGTCCGCGAGCTCGCCGAGGGTGTCGGCCTTGTGCATGACGCCCCCGTCGTAGAACGACCGGTGGAACTCGGCGCCCGGGAGCACCTGGGCGAAGGGATAGCGCGTACGCGCCGTGGCGTCCATCACGAACCAGAGCGGGACGTGTCCCCCCGCGAGCTGGTCGTGCACGAAGTTCACGTACGGCGCCGCCTCGTTGGTGAACCGCTCCCCCGTCCGGCCCGAGACGATCACCGACCGCGGGATCGAACGCTCCGACACCAACGGGATCACGGCTCCCGCCGGATGCCGTACCGACGGCATCCACCACGCGTCGTCCATCAGGTCGGTCGCCGCGCCGATCCGCTGCCCGGCCATGATCCCCTCGCCGTTGTTGTCCGGCGCACCGCCGCTGTTGTCCGGCCGGCCGCCCTCGGGCAGGTACCGCCGGCGCATCTCGGGGTTGTGGTCGAACCCACCGGTCGCCAGCAGCACACCGCACCGGGCGCCGATCCGCGTCAGGCGACCGTCTCGTTCGACCACGACGCCGCTGACCGCGCCGTCCTCGCCGACGACGAGCTCGGTCATCGGTGTCTTCAGCCACAGGGGAACCCCCGCGTCCTTCAGTGCCAGCCGCAACCGGGCCACGAGCGCGCGCCCGGTCGTCGCCATGTGCCGGCGCCGGACGAGGTTGGAGGAGACCCGCCACGCCGCGACGACCGAGGCCCATCGGCCCCGCCACGTCCGCTTCACCATCGCCAGGTCGTGGTAGTCCTTGGCCGTCACCCACAAGCCGAGGGGGCCCTTCATACCGTTCGGCCGCAGGAACGCCTCGTCCTCCCCCAGCTTGCGGGTGTCGAAGGGCCTGGCCTCGATCGAACGCCCCTTGGCACGTCCGCCCTCGAGCTCGGGGTGATAGTCGGGGTAGCCCTTCACCCAGAAGAAGGTCATCCAGGGGCTCTTCTCGAGGAACTCCATGGCCGCGGGGCCGTTGTCGATGAAGGCGTCGATTCTCGCCGCGGGGACCCTGCCCTCGGTGAGCAGGCGCAGGTAGGTGCGGACCGAGTCCCGGCTGTCGCCCAGTCCCTTCCGCCGCAGGGTCGGGTTGCCCGGCACCCAGATGCCGCCACCGGAGATCCCGGTCGTTCCGCCGAAGTTCCGGCTCTTTTCGACGACCAGGGTGTCGAGCCCCGCGTCCGCGGCCGCCAGGGCGGCGCTCATGCCGCCACCGCCGCTGCCCACGACGAGGAAGTCCACCTCGCGGTCCCAATCTGCGCTCATGATCCTGCCACGTAACCACCCGTCGTCCCCGGGAGAGATGGGCATCCCGATGAGCGAGACCCCGCCCCCGAACGGGATGAGCCGGACCGAGTCCGCATCGACGTGTCCACCGGCCGGGACTACGCTGAGGCTCCCCGCCCGAGGGGCGGAGGTGCCCCCGACCACCCCTAGGACTGCAGAGTGGCCAGCGACGTTCTCGAGTCCGTTCGCGAGCTGCTGCCCGTCATCCGCGAGCGCGCGTCCCGTACCGAGTCGGAGCGCGCGATCCCGGAGGAGACGGTGGCCGCACTCGTCGAAGCCGGCTTCTTCGGCATGTTCCGGCCGACGCGATACGGCGGGAGCGAGAGCGACCCGGTCGACTACTTCACGGCGGTACGGTGGCTCGCCTCCGCGTGCCCGTCGACGGGCTGGGTCGCCTCCTTGCTCGGCATCACCCCGTGGCACGTGACACTGCTGGAACCGCAGATGTGCGCGGACGTCTGGGGTGCCGACGAGAACGTGCTGGTGTCCTCGTCCTACGCGCCGACGGGCCGCCTGGTCGCCGCCGACGGTGGCTACCGGTTGAGCGGCGCGTGGCGCTCCGCGCCGGGCGCCCAGCACTGCGAGTGGATCGTGCTCGGGACCCTGATGATCGGCTCGACCGGCGACCCTGTCGACTACACGGCGGCCGTCGTACCCCGTTCGGACTATGTGCTGAAGGACGGCTGGAACGTGGTCGGGCTTCAAGGCGCCGGGGGCAAGGACGTTCACGTGAGGGACGCCTTCGTCCCGTCTCACCGGATCTTCGGGGCCGCCGGTCGCCGGCGGTTCGCCAAGTTCCAGCGCGGCCCCGACGCCCCGGCGCTCTACCGCGTTCCGTTCGCGTCCATCCACAGCACGGCCCTCGTCGCGCCACTGCTGGGCGCGGCCGAGGGCGCCTACCACTACCACCTCGCCCGCATGCGCCGGCGAAGCGAGCTCAGCCATGGTGGGCGCAAGTGGTCCGGTGACGAGTTCGCCCCGGTCGCGGTGGCCCGCGGATCGGGCGAGATCGACGCGTCCATCCTCCAGCTGGAGCGTGACCTGCGTGAACTCATGGAGCATGCGCTAGGCAACGAGCGGATCCCCATCGAGCTTCGCCTGCGGGCACGGCGGGACCAGGTCCGGAGCGCGGAGCGGGCCGTCGAGGCGGTCGATCTGCTGCTCAAGGCCGCCGGTGGTCACGGCGTGCAGACCGGCAACCCGATCCAGCGCGCCTGGCGGGACGTGCACACCGGCGCGGCGCACGTGGTCAACGACGTCGATCAGGGAATGTCCCTGTATGGCCGCTGGGCCTATGGTCTCGGCGTCGACGACAGCCTGATCCTGGTCTGAGGGCAATCGAACGTCGGCTGACTGGAGGTGCACCCGGAGTGACCCAGGAGAGTTCGGGAGGGTCGGCCGCTCCGCCGTCGATGATCGAGCGGATGACGCTGATCATGGAGGCGTTCGGCGACCGTGCCGCGCGTCTGCGGCTGGACGAGATCGCCGCGTACACCGGTCTGCCACGTTCGACCTCTCACCGGATCCTCGAGCAGCTGGTGCGACTGGGCTGGTTGCGGCACACGCAGGACGGCTACGCGCTGGGGCAGCGTGCGCTGCAGCTCGGGGGTTCGGTGAGCAACCACGCGGAGATCCGGGCCGCCGCGGTACCCCTCCTCGAGGAGCTGCACGCCAATACCGGGAAGGTCGTCCAACTCGGGATCCTGGACTTCGCGGACGTGGTCTATCTCGACAAGATCGGTGGTGTGACCGCGGCGGCGCTGCCCTCCCGGGTCGGCGGACGTGCCCCCGCCCATGCCGTCAGCCTGGGCAAGGCGATGCTCGCCTGGCTGCCGCCCGAGGAGGCCGACACCCTCTTCGAGGCAGGCATGAAGGCCCGCACCCACAACACGATCACCAACCTGATGGTGATGCACCAGGAGCTGCGCCGCATCCGGGGCCGGCACGGGCTGGCCTTCGAGCGTGACGAGTACGTGGTCGGAATCTCGTGCGTCGGCGCGGCGGTTCGGGGACCGGATGGCGTCGTCGCCGGGATCTCGCTCTGCGGAGAGACCAGCGCCGGCCCTCTCGAACGCTACGCCCCGCTCGTACTCGACGTCGCCAAGCGCATCTCTCTCCGGCTGTTCCCGGAGACATCGCCCGACGACATGCCCTCGACCGTGTGGTCGGACGGGATGATGGAGCGGATCCTCAGCCTCCTCGACGAGGACACCCTGATGTAGCCTCCGGCGGCTCAGAAACCGGCTCCGGCGGTCATCCCTCCGTCGATGACGAACTCCGCTCCGGTGCAGTAGCTCGAGTCGTCACTGGCGAGGAACAACACCATGTTGCTGATCTCCTGGGGCCTGGCGAACCGCGGAATGGCGAGCTTGGACATCGGTCCGCGGGTGGGCTCCTCGGTGTCGTCGGCCGACATCCCCACCATGGGCGTCGCCACACCCCCGGGGTGCACGGAGTTCACCCGGATCTTCCTCGGCCCCAGTTCGAGTGCGGCGGACTTGGTCAGACCGCGGATGCCGGCCTTACTGGCGCTGTAACCCGTCATCCCGGCGCTTCCGACCAGGCCGTTGACCGAGGAGATGTTGATGATCGAGCCACCCTCGCTCATCGCCTCGCCGGCGTGCTTGATGCCGAGCCACTGGGAGACGAGGTTGACCTCCAGGAATCTCCGGAAGTCCTCCACGGTCATTTCGGCGAACGGCTGGAACCCGAGAATGCCGGCGTTGTTCACCAGAATGTCGAGCCGGCCGAACGTGGACCTCGCGTGCTCCACGATCGCCGTCCAGCCCGCCTCCTCGGTCGCGTCGTGCCGGACGAACCGGCAGTCGTCGCCGAGCTTTTCGTCCAGGACCCGGCCCTCGTTCTCCAGAACGTCACCGAAGACGACCTTCGCGCCTTCGGCCAGGAACGTCCGCACGTGCGAGGCGCCCATGCCGCGGGCCCCACCCGTGACCAGAGCGACCTTTCCGTCGAGCTTGCCCATCGGTCACATCACCTCAGGCTTGACCGGATACACGTCGAGGTAGAACTGGAACTTCTCGCGAAGCCGCGCAGGAGTGATCCCGAAGTCCTCGCGGATGTCGTAGGCGATGGTGCCGTGCTTGTGCCGCGGGTGGGAGTCCACGTAGGCCTGGATCTGGGCACGCGCCTCCTCGGTGAACTCGATCCCGGCGCGCTCGTAGACCCGGGCGACCGTGCCCATCGGATCGGCCATGTACGTGTCGAAGTAGACGTCGACCCGCCGGCCGGCCGGCACCAGGTGCCCGTCCCTGACCTCGGCCCGGAGAAAGCGCTGGGCGAGTTCGCTCCAGTACTCGAAGACCGCGTCCACATCGGCGTTGCGGAGTCCCATTCTGCCCATGAAGGCCATCATGGTCGCGAAGGACTGGACCACACCCACGGGATCGCGGTGGGTGATCACCACGGTCGCGCCGGGGAAGACCGACATCAGGGGGCCGAGGTTCTCCAGGTGCTGCGGGCATTTGAGCACCCACTGTCGCGGACCGCGATACCAGGTCAGCACCTTGAGCGCGGTCTTGAGGTATTCGTAGTGCGGGGTCTGGTCGTGTCCGAGGTAGTAGTCGCGCCATTTCGGCGCCATCTGCACCAGAGATTCCAGGTAGTAGCTGGAGAAGTCCAACTGCATCAACGACATGTCCTCGTCGATGTGGTCCGGGTTCATCGGGTGCCAGGCCGCGAGGTAGGGGTTGGTGGCCCGGTGGATGTCCCAGCCCGTTTCGCAGCGCTTGAATCGCGGGTCGACCCCGTCGATGCCGGGCCCGTCGCCGAGTACCGGGATCGGCTCGTCGGTCTCCCACAGCGGCATCGAACGGAACCGGGCGTCGGACGCGAGCATGTTGACCAGGTTGGTCGTGCCGGTCCGGGGAAGGCCGGTGACGACGACCGGGGGCCGCAGCTCGATGTCGTGGATCTCCGGATGTCTCTTCAGCACGTCCCGCATCCGCAGCCGGCTGCTCGCGTACTTGACGCACAGGGTGAACAGCAGCATCCGGCTGTAGGCCGTGCGGTTCGCGTCGCTGTCGATCTCCTCCAGCCAGACGGCCAGTCGCTCCCTGAAGTCCTCCGGGCCGAAGTCGTCCAGCCCGGTGGCGCCGGTCGCGGCGGCCAGCACGGCCTCCACGGTGAGCTGCACCGGGTTCTGCTCCGCGAAGGTCAGAAAACCCTGCTGTGCCTCGGTAAGTGCGGGGTCGCGGAGATCCTTGATCCGCAGCATCTCGCCCATGGCAGTGCCTCTCCGGTCAGCACGCTTCGTGGGGACGGAGTGGCACCTGAGCAGGTCGGCGGTCTGCTGGCCACGCCATCCTCCGCGCGTCGGTACGAAGCCGTCTGACCTCTGTGCGCGCACGATAATTCGGCCCGGGCGACCACGGCCGTACGGTCCCAGTGATCGGGATCACACCCGGAACGGCTCCGGACGTACCCGTCGTCCCGCTGATCGGGATGGATCTCTTCGTCGTGACGTGGGTCACATAACGTCTGGCTCCTGCCACATCCCCGTCCCACAGAGGCGGAGCCTCATGAACCGGTTCGAGGGTAAGAACGTCCTGATCACGGGCGCGTCCGCAGGCATCGGCCAGGCCACCGCCGTGCGGTTCATCGCCGAGGGCGCCACCGTGTTCGGCCTGGCCCGCAACCGGGACGGCCTCAAGCAGACCGAGACCCTGGTCCCGGCCCCCGCCCGCTTCGCCTTCCACCTCGTCGACCTGGCCGACGACGAGGCGATCATCCGGGGTGTCCGAGCCGCGGCCGAGCACCTGGACGGACGGATCGACGTCGTGTGCAACATCGCCGGCGTCACGCTGAAGACCCCGATCGACGCCCTGGACATCGACCTGGCGCGCGACATCATGCAGGTCAACTTCACCGGCCCGATGCGCCTCATCTCCGAGGCTCTGCCCCACATGCCCGCGGGCGGCGGCAGCTCGATCATCAACATCTGCTCGACCTCCGCCAGCCAGGCCGTGCCGACCCTGGGGGCGTACGCCGGTTCCAAGGCCGCCCTCGTCTCGCTCTCCTTCACGCTTGCCATCGAGCTCGCGCCCCGGCAGATCCGGGTCGTGGCGATCTCGCCGTCCGGGGTGCAGACGAAGATGATGTGGGAGATCTGGGAGCAGGTTAAGGACTACGAGGGCGACTGGTACTCGCGGCTGATCCACCCGTGGGGCCAGGAACACTCCGGCAACGCCGCGGACATGGCCGGGTTCATCGCCTTCGCCGCCTCGCCGGAGGCCACGTACTGGAACGGCTCCGAGATCCGCATCGACGGTGGCGCCCGTGCTTCCTTCTAGGCGCCGAACTCCTCCAGGTAGGCCGCGAAGCGGGTGGTGACCTGTCGTTCGGTGAGACCGAAGTCGGACAGGTGGTAGCGGTGCACGGGCCGCCGTTCGCTGACCTTGCTCTCGGCGTCGGAGTCGCCGATGGCCTGCCGGGCCTCCTCGGTCAGGGCCAGCCCGAATCGATCGTAGATCGACTCGACGGTGGCCACGGCGTCCCGGACGAACTCGTCGAAGTGCACGTCGACGAACTGCTCCGGGTCGTAGCGTTTCCTGGCGGCCACGAAGGCGTCCGCCCCGCGCGCCCACAGATCGAGGCAGTCCTCGCCCAGCACGTTGCCGTGAAAGACCGTTGAGGTTCCGGCACTCGCCTGCTGGTTCAGGCTGCTGACCGACGCGAGGATGGTGCGGGGGTCACGATGGGTCTGGATGACGAGGGCGTCAGGGTAGGCCTTCATCAGCGCGTCGAGCGCGAACAGATGCCCGGGATGCTTGAGCACCCAGCGACGTCCCGGATCAGGCAGCCCGACGAGTTGCAGGACGCGGCGGTGGCGTTCGTACACCGGACTCATGTCCTGTCCCGCCAGCCACCGTGAGTACGCCGGCAGATGGGCCGCGTTCTCGAACGCGACCGACCGCATCGACTGCCGCTCCACGCGCCAGCATTCCTCGACCATCTCCGGGGCCATGAAGTGCACCCCCTTGAGCCCCGGGTCGGCCGCGAAACGTGCATCGATCCACGCCCGCATCCGCCGGTAGCCGGGGTTCGACGGCCAGGTGTCGCGGGGCGGCCGTGGCTGCGGCGTCTCGGTGAGCCAGTGCTCCAGCCCCTGGTGGGCCGGGTCCTCGCACAGCAGCCGGTGGAGCGCGGTCGTCCCCGTACGCGGCAGGCCGGTCACGAAGATCGGTCTGTCCAGCGCCACGTCCCGGTGCTCCGGGTGCTCGCGCCAGGACGCCTCCGTGTAGAGCCGGGACTCGAGCACGGTGAGGAGCATGGACCTGATCCGCTCCCGGCCCGGTTCCGTCAGCGCCGACTCCGTCTCGTAGCCGTCGAGCAGGACCGCCATGCCGTCCAGGTAGGCGTCCTCCCCGAAGTCCGAGAGTCCGGTGGCGGCACCGGCCGCCTCGTGGAGCTCCTCGATCGTCCCGACAGAGGCGCGCGTCCCGGTCATCGTCCCCTCCACGGGTCTCAGTGGTGAGTCTCGCCGCAGGTGACATCCAGGCACTGACCGGTGATGGCACGGGCCAGGTCCGAGATCAGGAACACGGCCGCGTCGGCGATCTCGTCCGGCTCGGGCAGCCGGCGCAGGTCGACGGTGCCGGCCACCTCGTCGTACACCTGCTCCGGGCTGACCCCGCGCTTCTTCGCGAGCCGCCGGAAGTAGGCCTGCACCTTGTCCGCCCAGATGTAACCCGGCGCGACGGAGTTCACCCGGACCCCGCGGGGTCCCAGCTCCACCGAGAGGCCGCGGGCGGCGGCGAGCAGGCCGGCCTTGTTCATCCGGTACGCGCCGAAGCCGGGCAGCCGGTTGCGGATCACCATCGAGTTGATGAGAACGACCGCTCCGCGCGAGGCGACGAGCGCGGGGGCCAGCTTCTGGACGAGGTGTACTACGGCCAGGACGTTGATCTCGTACGAGCCCCGCATCGCCTCCAGGTCGGCGCTCAGCAGCTCCTCCGGCGGCGGATGGAAGAAGGCGCTGTTGAGCAGCGCGTCCACCCGCCCGTACGCGTCGAGGGCCCGGTCGACGAGGCCGGTCACCGCCGCCCCGTCGGTGATGTCGGTGGGCACGACCAGCGCCCGGCGGCCGAGGCTCTGGACTTCGTCGGCCACCGAGCGGAGCGTGGACTCGGTCCGCGCGGCCAGCACCACGTCAGCGCCGGCCAGGGCGGACCGCACCGCCAGTGAACGGCCCAGGCCGGGGCCCACGCCCGAGACGAGGACCACCCGGTCCTCCAGAAGGTGCGCACCCGCCGCCTGCGACGTCATCAGCGGCTACGCGTCCGCGAAGCGGTCCGCGGTCAGCGTGAACGTCGGTACGTCATCGAGCGAGACCTCCGACTCGTACAGTCGCTCGTAGGCCGTCCGTGCGATCCGCCAGGCACCACCGGCGCCGCGCCGGTACCCGTCCCGGTAGATGGACGCGCCCTCGATCATGACCCGGTCCTTCTTGCGGATGACGCGGTCGGTCAGCGCCCAGATGCCGGTCGCGGTGTCCCCGTCGAGCTCGATCTCGGGCTGATGCAGGCGGTGGACCGTGATGGTGTCATCGGTCATGATCCGGCTCAGCGTCCCGACCAGCTCGGCCGCGCCGGCGAACGAGAGCCGGTCGCCGTACTCGGCGGTGACGTCGGGCTCCAGCGTCGACGCGAGGAGTTCCCAGTCCTTGGTGTCCACCGCACGCATGTAGCGGTACTTGAGCTCCTCGATCGCCCGGCACTCGACCAGATCCTGGACGTCCATCGCTCCTCCTTGCCCGAACTCAGTCGACGACCGTGCCGTTGTACGTGACCGGGTCGCCCAGTCGCGCCCGGTGCGACGCCGGCGCCGTACCGTCGACGTCGACCACGCCGAGCGCCTCGCCCAGCTCGGCGCCGACCACGACCTGTCCGGTCCAGTGCATCCGGTCCGGACGGCGGGCCTGCCGTACGCAGGACCGTGCATGTAACAGCCGGCTCCGAAGGAGGAGGTGTTGACGACGAGGCCACCCTCATCCGGGTCCCGGGTCAGCAGCGGCGCGGCATAGTAGCTCGACACGTACGACGACCGCAGGCCGACGTCGAACATGTCCTGCAGGCCGATCGGCTTCTCCCAGAACGGGCCCTTGGCCGCCGGCTCCTCGGGGACCGCGGCCGCGGCCACCCGGTCCTTCATCGGCCCGCGACCATGTCCAGCGCCGCCAGGTGCGCGAAGACCATGCACGACCCGATCGGGTTGCCTCCGCCCGGATAAACGGTGCCGCTGACGGCCGCCATGGAGTTGCCCGCGGCGTACAGGCCCTTGATCACCTCACCGGAGGTGTCGAGCACCCGAGCGGTCGCGTCGGTGCGCAGACCTCCCTTGGTGCCGAGGTCGGAGAGGCCGAACGCGGCGGCGTGGAAGGGGCCGGTCTCGATGGGGACCAGCGGTGAGGCGCCGTCGGCGAAGGACCGGTCGTACGGCTCGTCGCCGCGATGGAAGTCCTCGTCCGTACCGGACTCGGCGAACGTGTTGAACCTCGCCACGGTCGCGATGAGCTTGGCGGCGGGCACACCGATCTTGTTCGCGAGCTCGCCGAGCGTGCCGGCGCTCACCCACAGACCCGTGTCCTCATAGTCACGGGTCTCCCCCAGCGGGACGCTGGTCGAGCGGACCGGCGGGCGAACGCCGTCGCGGTCGTCGTAGATCATCCAGAACGGCAGGGTCAGCCGACCCGCGTTCATCCGGTCGATGACCACCCGGCCGATCCGGTCGTAGGCCCAGGACTCGTTGACGAACCGCTCCCCCGTGCCGTCGACGAAGATCCCGCCGGTGAACCACAGGGAGAAGGTCGACGTGCCGTCCGGGTGGGTGATGCCCGGCGACCACCAGGCCTCCGACATCAGGCCGATGTCGGCACCCACGTCGATCCCGGCCTGGATCGCCTTGCCGAGGTTCCCGGCCGGGCCCATCGCGTCCCTGACCTGCCCGGGGACGCCGTATCGCGCACGCATGCCCGCGTTACGCTCGAACCCGCCGGAGGCCACGAGCACGCCGCGCCGGGCCCGGATGCGGTACCGCCGGCCCCGGTGACCGACCACGGCGCCCTCGACCGTGTCGCCCGTACGGACGAGCTCGTCGCAGACCGTCTCCGGCCGCAGCTCGGCGGACGCGCGCTTCGACAGCGCCAGCAGCAGCCGGCCGATGAGCGCCTGGCCGCCGCGGACGAGGTCGGGCAGCGGCTGCCCGGCGCGGTCGGTGCCCAGCGGCGGCCGCAGCACGTCACGGAGCGGGCCGAGCTCTTCGGGCTTCAACGGCAGCGGCATGATGTGCCGCCCGGTGGCACTCGCCTTCGGCGCCGACCCGAAGTAGTCGGGCCACGGGTAGACCATGAACCCGAAGTCCTCGTCGCTCTCGAGGTAGTCGACCAGGGGGGCGCCGTTGTCGAGGAACGCGTCCTGGAGGTCGCGCGGCGTACGTTCGCCCACGACGGCGCGGAAGTAGGTCCTGGCGTCCTCAAGAGTGTCCTCGTCGCCGGCTCGCCGCAGCACCGCGTTGCACGGGAACCACAACCCGCCGCCGGAGTAGGCGGTCGTGCCGCCGAACCGGTCCGTCGCCTCGACGACGATCACCGAGAGCCCCTCGCGGGCCGCGGTGTAGGCGCCGGTCAGCGCGCCGCCGCCGGAGCCGACCACGAGTACGTCGCAGTCCTCGTCCCAGGCTTTGCTCATTCGAAGGCCATGCCGATCTCTCGTAGTCGCGCGAGTGTCTCCGGGCCCGTTCCGGGCGCCGGGTCACCGGGTGTCCAGGTCACCGAGTGGAGCGTCCCGGTATAGGGGAACGTGCCCTCGGCGTCGAAGCGGGCCCACGACACCGGTGACCCGCGGTCGACGCCGACGTCGATGCCCTGGAACATGGCCTGGCCCATCGGCATCGGCAGCCCGTCGGCCTTGCCGCGCACCTGGCCGCCGACGAGCACGCTGACGTCGACGTGGGCTCCGCCCTGGAGGGCGGTCACGTCCAGCAGGATCCGCTGCCGGCCGGCCGCGACCGTGCCGAGGGCGAGCGCGGTCATCTCGCCCGAGTGGTTGTGAAAGTAGGTCAGCTCGTCGCCGTCGATGGAGAGGGAGTAGCCGCCGCTCTTGCAGCCGTGCGCGAACAGGACGCCACGGTCGCCCGGCACGAAGTCGAGGTCCACGGTGACGCGGAACGAGCGCCGGTAGACGAGCATCAGCGACCGGTAGCGCTCCAGTGTGGGCGTTCCCGGCACCAGCCGGACCGGCCGGGCGAACGCGTCCTCGCGCTCAGGGCGCCGCGCCCGCTGGAGCCCGGAGCCCTCGTTGAGCGGGAAGACTTGGTTCTCCCACGCGGCCCGCTCCCACCGGGCGGCGAGGTCGGCGACGAGCTCGGGGTGCTCGGCGGCCAGGTCGCGGGTCTCGGTGGGGTCGGCGCGCAGGTCGTACAGCTCCCACTCGTGGTCGCCGAACCGGGTGAGCGGGACGTGCCTGGTGACGATCTCCCAGCCGTCCCGGTAGTGGCCGCGGTGGCCCTGCATCTCGTAGTGCTGCTCCCGATGGGTCTCCGGGGCGTCGGCGTCCTTCAGCGAGCGCAGGAAGCTGTGCCCGGCCAGGGGCTTGAGGTCGACGCCGTGGCGCCGCCCGGACGCCGTCGCGCCGGTCGCCTCCAGGATCGTCGGGAAGACGTCGGTGACGTGGACGTACTGACGCCGGATCCCCCCGCCTACTCCGGACAGCCGCTCCGGCCAGGAGACGATCGCGGGCACGGCGTGACCCCCCGCGTGAACGTTGATCTTGTAGAGCCGGAACGGGGTGTTGGACGCCATCGCCCAGCCACGTGGGTAGTGCGGCAGGGACCTCGGTCCGCCGATCAGGTCGACGGCCTCCCGGTCGCGCTCGAACGCGCCCTCCAGGTCGCCGGCGCCGTGGTAGTGGCGCAGGACGTCGAAGTACTGGGTGCTCCCCTGCGACTCTCCGTCACGGGAGGCCCCGTTGTCGGAGGTGAACAACAGGACGGTGTCGTCCCACTCGCCGATCTCCTCCAGCGCCGCCCGCAACCGGCCCAGCGAGGCGTCCACGCTCTGCACCATGGCGGCGTAGACCTCCATGTAGCGGGCGAAGACCTTCTTCTGCTCCTGGCTCAGCTCGTCCCACGCGATGACCTCGTCCCCGGGTTCGCCGTTGCGCGGGGCGAGTTCGGTGCCCTCTGGCACGATGCCCAGTTCGCGTTGCCGCTCGAACCGTTCCGTCCGGAGCCGGTCCCAGCCCCTCTCGTACGCCCCCCGGTGCCGCTCGATGTCCTCCGCACGCGCGTTCAGCGGGGCGTGCACGGCACCGTGGGCGAAGTAGAGGAAGGCGGGTCTGGCCGGGTCCGACGCCTTGACCGAGCGCAGCATCGAGATCGCCTGGTCG
This sequence comes from Actinoallomurus sp., assembly GCA_025964685.1. GTDB lineage: Bacteria > Actinomycetota > Actinomycetes > Streptosporangiales > Streptosporangiaceae > Actinoallomurus. The sequence goes on from JAOPYG010000408.1 coordinate 13,031, forward strand.
GTGAGGTCGTCGGTGAAGTAGTAGCCGTGCGGAAACTCGTCCGGTGTGACGCGGGTGTTGTCGCGATAGACGGCATGCGGATGGAACATGTCCGTCATCCCGTCCATGATCCCGTAGAACCGGTCGAAGCCGCGCTGCAGCGGCCAGGACGCCCGCGAGCCCGTGTCCGTGACGTCGGCGTCCTTGCAAAGGTGCCACTTGCCCACCATCAACGTGGAGTAGCCGTTGTCTCTCAGGGCCTCGGCGATCGTGCTGACGTCGTCGGCGAGCTCCATCGCGTGTCCTGGGAAGCCGGGGTCCGCGTGGGCGACGTACCCGACACCGGCCGCGTGCGGGTTGCGGCCGGTGAGCAGCGCGGCCCGCGTCGGCGAGCACATCGGCGTGACGTGGAAGTTGGTGTACCGGATCCCTTCCTCGGCCAGCCGGTCGATGTGCGGAGTCGCGATCTCCGAGCCGAAGCAGCCGATGTCGGAGTACCCCATGTCGTCGACCAGGACCACCACCACGTTGGGCGCCTTGTCGCCGGCCTTCGGCCGCGGCGGCCACCAGGGTTGCGAGCCCGCCATGGTGCGCCCGATCCGGCCCTCGAACCCCGCGTAGGCCCGCGACGCGGCCGGCAGGTCGTCGGGGATCCCGCGAGCGTCCGGCGTCATGGCCACATGGTCATCGTCACCCGGCCCCCCGTGTCGCCCGGTCCCACTCAACAGGACCGCTGGGTCGCCCGGGGTCTGCGGCGCTCCATGCTGAGGCGTGGCGGCGTCTCCTATTTCCTGGTCAGGAACGACAGAACGACGCTCTCCCAGGCGTCCTTCTGCTCGATCATCGCCCAGTGCCCGCAGTCGGGGAAGACGTGCAGCTCGGCGTCGGGGATGGTCCGCATCGGCACGATCGCCATGTCGAGCGGGCTGACCCGGTCGTCGCGGCCCCAGGTGATGAGCGTCTTGGCCGTGATCTTGTGCAGCATCGCCCAGTACGGCGGGATGTCCCCGGGCGGCCGCGCCGTGAGCATTTTTCGGCCGTACATCCGGCGGGCGCCGGCCAGGGTGGCGGGGTCGGTGGCCTGGTTCCAGCGCTCCTCGATCAGCTCCTCGGTGACCAGCGCGGGGTCATGGACCATGGAGTTCAGCCACTGCACGAGCCTCTCGCGGGTGGGGTCCTCGGTGAACTCGACCAGCAGCCGGATGCCCTCGCTCGGGCCGGGGCTGAATAGGTTCCGGCCCACACCGCCGATGGTCACCAGCCGGCGTACCCGCTCGGGCTGCGCACTGGCGATCTGGGCGGCGACGATGCCGCCCATGGAGTTGCCGATGACGTCGATCTGCTCGAGTCCGAGCCCCTCGATGAAACGGAAGACGGCCTCGGGCGCGGCCACCATCGGGTGCCGATCGGTCGGGTCACTCACCCCGAAGCCGGGAAATTCCAGCACCAGGCAGCGGAACCACTCGGCGAACACGGGGAGGTTCCCCCGGAAGTTGCGCCACCCCGTCACGCCCGGGCCCGAGCCGTGCAGCATCAGCAGCGGCGGGCCGGCGCCGGCCTCGGGGTAGCGCAGCACGCCCTGGTCCGTCGGCAGTTCGCGCAGCGTGGAGTCGTGCGTCAGTTCCGCCATCCTCGTACCTCAGCTCATCGTGTTGCGGGCACGCTAACCAGCGCCGGCCACGGCCGGCCGTGCTCATCCCGATCAGCGAGACCCCGGCCCGCACGCCGCCGGTCACCGTCGAACCTGGCGGGATGACCTCCCGTGAGCCGGCCGCCGATCCCAGCGACTTCGCCGGACGCCGTGGCGCGGCACTCGTGCTCGGCGGGAGCGGCGGGCTGGGGGCGGCCATCGCCGGGATGCTGCTCCGCCGGGGCGGCGACGTCGCGCTGACCTTCCGGCGCGAGTCGCCAAGGATCCGCGACCTGCTCGTGTCGTCGAGCGCCCGCGCGTACCGGCTGGACCTGGGAGATGCTGAGGCGTGCGCGGAGGTGGTCGACGCGGTCGCCGCCGACTTCGGCGGCCTGCACACGCTCGTGTACGCCGCCGGCCCGCACGTGCCGATGACGCACCTCAGCAAGGTGACCCCCGAGCGCTTCCGGGAGCAGGTGCTGGGCGACGCCGTCGCGTTCTTCAACGCCGTGAGCCCGGCCCTCCCCCACCTGCGCGCGAGCGGTGGCGCCATGGTGGCGGTGACGACCGCGGCGACGAGCCGGTTCCCGGTACGCGACGGCCTCTCGGCGGTGCCGAAGGGCGCGGTCGAGGCGCTCGTACGCGGCATCGCCGCCGAGGAGGGACGGTTCGGCGTACGCGCCAACTGCGTCGGCCCCGGCATGCTCACCGACGGGATGGCCGAGCGGCTCATCGCGTCGGGCGAGCTGGACGACCGCGCCCTCGACGCCGCACGCGCGCGCATCCCGCTGCCCCGTTTCGGCACGGCGGCCGACGTCGCCGAGGCCGTCTGCTTCCTCGCCTCGGATCGCGCCGGCTTCATCACCGGCCAGAAGCTCGACGTCGACGGCGGCTACGGCGTGTGACGACCTATTTGAAGGTCAGCGAGACGGAACCGAGCTCGGTGAAGTCGGCGGTGAAGGTCTGGCCGCGCGCGACATCGATGGCCCGGGTGCACGAGCCGGGCAGCACGACGTGCCCGGCGTGCAGGCGGACGCCGAAGGAGGCGACCTTGCGAGCCAGCCACGCGACGGCCACGACCGGGTCGCCCAGCACCGCGTCGGAGCGGCCGGCGACGACGAACTCGCCGTCGCGGTGCAGCGTGGCCTCGATCGCGGTCAGGTCCAGGCCGCCGGGCGCGACGCCCTCCCCGATCACATAGCCGGCCGAGGAAGCGTTGTCGGCGATGGTGTCGGCGAGAGTGATGCGCCAGTCGGCGATCCGGCTGTCGATGAGCTCGATCGCCGGGACGACGCGTTCGGTGGCGGCGAGCACGTCGGCCTCGGTGCAGTCCTCGCCGGGCAGGTCGGCGCCGAGCACGAACCCGACCTCGACCTCCACGCGGGGGTAGCAGTAGCGGTCGACGGCCACCGGCTCGTCCGGCCGCAGCGCCATGTCGGCGAGCAGATGGCCGTAGTCCGGCTCGTCCACGCCCATCATCTGCTGCATCGCCTCGGACGACAGCCCGACCTTGTGGCCGTGGACGACCCCGCCCGCGGCCAGCCTGCGCCGGATGTTGACGAGCTGGATCTCGTAGGCGTCCACCGCGTCGATGCCCGGATGGGTTTCGATGAGCGGCGGGATCGGCGCCCGTTCCCGCTCGGCGGCCCGCAGCCGGTCGGCGACCTCCGCGCGCTGTTCCTCGGTCAGCATGCCGGAGACGCTACCGGGGCGGGCCCCGACGCACCCGCCCGGATCCCACTGGCCGGGAACGCCCTACGCGCCGAACACCGGCTCCGGTGGCGCGGCCTTGGCCAGCAGGTCGGTGACGACCGGGCCCAGCTCGGCCGGGTCCCAGCGGGCGCCCTTTTCGGCGGACGGGCCGTGCCGGAAGCCGGCGACCAGGCAGACCTCGCCGCCCTTGACCTCGAACACCCGGCCCGTGACCTCACGGGACTCGGCCGACCCCAGCCAGGTCACCAGCGGCGAGACGTTCTCGGGCGCCATGACGTCGAACGCGCCCGCCTCCGGAGCGCTCATCATGTCGGTGAAGAGCTCCTCGGTCATCCGCGTACGGGCCGCCGGTGCGATCGCGTTGACGGTCACGCCGTAGCGGGCGAGCTCGGCGGCGGCGACCAGGGTGAGGGCGACGATGCCCGCCTTGGCCGCCGAGTAGTTGGCCTGCCCGACGTTGCCGTACAGGCCCGCGCCGGAGGAGGTGTTGATCACCCGGGCGTCCACGGGCCGCCCGGCCTTGGTCTCGGCCCGCCAGTGCGCCGCGGCGTTCCTCAGCGGCAGGAAGTGGCCCTTGAGGTGCACGCGCATGACCGCGTCCCACTCGTCCTCCCCCATGTTGACCAGCATCCGGTCACGCAGGAACCCGGCATTGTTGACCAGCACGTCCAGCCGCCCGAAGGTCTCGACGGCGGCGGCGACCAGCGCGGCGGCGCCGTCGGCCGCGGCGACGTCGTGGTCGCTCGCCACCGCCTGGCCGCCGAGCGCCTGAATCTCGCGCACCACGTCGTGCGCCGGACCCTCGTCGGCGGACCCGGCGCCGTCCCGTGCCACCCCGAGATCGTTGACGATGACGGCGGCGCCCTGACGGGCGAACTCCAGGGCGTGCGCCCGCCCGAGCCCGCGTCCGGCACCGGTCACGATGACGACTCGTCCCGCGCAGATCATCCCGAGGCCTCCTCTGCTAGATTCCTTCTAACAAATGTTTGGTGGAAAGGTAGCACCATGGGAGTCTCCACCACAGTCCACCCGGACAGGGTGGCCGAGATCGTCGTGGCCGTGCCCCCGGTCAACGCGCTCACCGTGCGGGGCTGGTACGACCTGGCCGACGCGGTCACCTCCGCGGGCCGCGACCAGCAGGTCCACGCCGTGGTGCTGCGCGCCGAGGGCCGGGGCTTCAACGCCGGCGTGGACATCAAGGAGATGCAGGCCACCGAGGGCTTCGACGCGCTGCTGGGCGCCAACCGGGGCTGCGCCGCCGCCTTCGCCGCCGTCTACGAGTGCGAGGTCCCGGTCATCGCCGCCGTGCACGGCTTCTGCCTCGGCGGCGGCATCGGCCTGGTGGGCAACGCCGACATCATCGTGGCCAGCGAGGACGCCACCTTCGGGCTGCCCGAGGTGGACCAGGGCGCCCTGGGCGCCGCCACCCACCTGGCCCGGCTCGTTCCCCAGCACCTGATGCGCGCCATGGTCTACACCTGCCGGACCGCGACCGCCGAGCAGCTCCACCACTACGGCTCGGTACTGGAGGTCGTACCGCCCGAGGAGCTGCGGGAGACGGCGCTGGCGGTGGCCGCGCGGATCGCGGGCAAGGACCCGTTCGTGATCCGGCGGGCCAAGGAGTCCCTCAACGGGATCGACCCGGTCGACGTCCGGCGCAGCTACCGGTTCGAACAGGGCTTCACCTTCGAGCTCAACCTCGCGGGCGCCGGCGACCGCCATCGTGACGCCTTCGTCGGCAAGAAGGAGGGCACATGACCGCGCCGGCCAAGGTCATGTCGATCGACGAGATCGTCGGCTCGCTGGCGAGCGGGATGACGATCGGGATCGGCGGCTGGGGATCGCGGCGCAAGCCGATGGCGCTGGTCCGGGCGATCTGCCGGTCGTCGCTGACCGACCTCACCGTCATCTCCTACGGCGGACCCGACGTCGGCCTGCTCTGCGCGTACGGGAAGCTCCGCCGGGTCATCGCCCCGTTCGTCACGCTGGACTCGATCGCGCTCGAGCCGCACTTCCGCGCCGCGCGGCGGAGCGGCTCCATCGCGTTCACCGAGTACGACGAGGGCATGTTCATGTTCGGCCTGTACGCGGCGGCGCACCGGCTGCCGTTCCTGCCCACCCGCGCCGGGCTCGGCTCCGACGTGATGCGGGTCAACCCGGACCTGCGGACCGTCCGCTCCCCCTACGACGACGGCGAGGAGCTGGTGGCGATGCCGGCGCTGAGCATGGACGTCGCGCTGGTCCACATGAACCGCGCCGACGCGCGCGGCAACGCCCGCTACCTCGGACCCGACCCGTACCTGGACGACCTGTTCGTGAAGGCGGCGACGACGGCCTCCTACGTCTCCTGCGAACGGCTCGTGGACACGGCCGACCTGCTCGAGGACGGCCACGTCCAGTCGCTGCTGATCAGCCGCGTGCACGTGACCGGCGTGACCGAGACGCCGCGCGGCGCCCACTTCACCACCTGCGAGCCCGACCACGATCGTGACGAGGCGTTCCAGCGGGAGTACGTCAAGGCCGCCGCGGACCCGGCCGAGTGGGAGGCGTTCCGGCGGCGTTACCTCGACGGCGACGAGAAGGCGTACCAGGAGGCGACCCAATGACGGTCACCCGTGCCGAGGTGTGCGTGACCGCGTGCGCCGAGGCGTGGCGCGGCGACGGGGAGGTCCTGGCCGCCGCCATGGGCACCTGTTCCATCCTCGGGGCGCGGTTGGCCCGGCTGACGTTCGAGCCCGCGCTGCTCACCACGGACGGCGGCGCGCTGCTGACCGCCGAGCCGATCCCGCTCGGCGCGGAGGCGGGCGCCGTCGAGGGCGGCCTGCCGTTCCGCGATCATCTGTGGCTGGTCGCGGCCGGGCGGCGGCACGTGATGATGGGCGCCAGCCAGATCGACCCGTACGGCAACACCAACATCTCCGCGATCGGCGACTGGGAGCGGCCGAAGTCGCAGCTCCTCGGCGCGCGCGGCGCGCCGGGCAACACGCGGTGCAACCCGACCAGCTACTGGATCCCCCGGCACTCGCCGCGCGTGTTCGTCGAACGGGTCGACTTCGTCAGCGGTATCGGCACCGACCGCGGCGCATTCGACCTGCGCCGGGTCGTCACCGACCTGGGCGTCTTCGACTTCGCCGGGCCGGACGGCACGATGCGGCTGGTCTCGGTGCACCCCGGCGTCACCGTGGACGAGATCGTCGCGGCGACCGGCTTCGAGCTGGCCGTCGCCGGCGACATGCCGCCGACCCGTGCGCCGACGGATGAGGAGCTGCGGCTGCTGCGCGAGTTCCTGGACCCGAGGGCATTGCGCGACCGCGAGGTGCCCACGTGACCGAGGGAACCAAGAAGCACAGCATCCCGGTCACGAGGCCGACGAAGGAGGCCTCGTGATCCGTACGGCGCTGACCGAGCTCACCGGCGTCCGGCATCCGGTGGTGCAGACGGGAATGGGCTGGGTGGCCGGACCGCGGCTGGTGTCGGCGGTGGCCGAGGCCGGCGGACTCGGCGTGCTCGGGTCCGCGACGATGACGACCGAGGAGCTGGCGTCCGCGATCGGCGAGGTGAAGGACCGTACCGGCGCGCCGTTCGGGGTCAACCTGCGGGCCGACGCCGGCGACGCCGCCGACCGCGTCGACCTTCTGATCAGAGAGGGCGTCAAGGTCGCCTCGTTCGCGCTGGCGCCGAGCCAGGAGCTGATCGGGCGGCTCAAGGACGCCGGGGTCGTCGTCATCCCGTCCGTCGGTGCCCGGCGGCACGCCGAGAAGGTCGCCGGCTGGGGCGCGGACGCGGTACTGGTGCAGGGCGGTGAGGGCGGCGGCCACACCGGCCCGGTCGCCACAACGCTCCTGCTCCCCCAGGTGGTGGACGCGGTGGACATCCCGGTGATCGCGGCCGGGGGCTTCTTCGACGGCCGCGGGCTGGCCGCCGCGCTCTCCTACGGCGCCGCCGGGGTGGCGATGGGCACGCGGTTCCTGCTCACCTCCGACAGTTCGGTGCCGGACGCGGTCAAGCAGGTCTATCTGGGCATGGCGGAGACCGTGGTGACCCGGCAAGTGGACGGCCTGCCGCACCGGGTCCTGCGGACCGGCCTGATCGACTCCCTGGAAACCCGCGGGCGGGCCCGGCGGCTGGCCGGGGCGGTGCGCAACGCCGTCCGGTTCCGTCGGCTGTCCGGGATGAGCGTACGGGCGCTGGTCCAGGACGGGCTGGCCATGCGGCACGGCAAGGACCTGTCGTGGTCGCAGGTACTCATGGCGGCCAACACCCCGATGCTGCTGAAGGCCGCCATGGTGGACGGCCGTCCGGATCTTGGGGTGATGGCATCCGGGCAGGTCGTCGGGGTGATCGACGACCTGCCCTCGTGCGCCGAGCTGATCGAGCGGATCACGCGTCAGGCCGCGGAGGCGATCGAGGCCACCCACGGCCTCCTGCGGCAGGACGTCACAGGCGCTCGATGACGGTCACGTTGGCCTGGCCGCCGCCCTCGCACATCGTCTGCAGGCCGTAGCGACCGCCGGTGCGCTCGAGCTCGTTGAGCTGCGTCGCGAACTGCTTCGTTCCCGAAGCGCCGATGGGATGCCCGAGGGCTATCGCGCCACCGTTTACATT
>JAOPYG010000433.1 GCA_025964685.1 Actinoallomurus sp.
CTGGCGGGGCTGGACACGGTGGACGGCGGCTCGGTGTCCCTCGGGCAGGTCGAGATCACCCGCCTGTCCGACCGGCAGCTGACCCACCTGCGCCGCGACCGCGTGGGCTTCGTCTTCCAGTCTTTCAACCTGCTGCCGACACTCACCGCCGAGCAGAACCTCCTGCTCCCGCTGGAACTCGCCGGCCGCCGCCCCGACCGGCGGTGGATGGATCACGTCATCGACTCCGTCGGGCTGCGCGACCGGCTGTCGCACCGGCCGAGCGAGCTGTCCGGCGGTCAGCAGCAGCGGGTGGCCTGCGCCCGCGCCCTGCTGCACCGTCCCGAGGTGATCTTCGCCGACGAGCCGACCGGCAACCTCGACTCGCGCTCCGGCGGTGAGGTGCTCGGCTTCCTGCGCTCCTCGGTGCGCGAGATGGGACAGACCATCGTGATGGTCACCCACGACCCGGTGGCGGCCTCGTACGCCGACCGCGTGGTGTTCCTGCGCGACGGCCGGATCACCGCCGAGCTGGCCGGCCCGACGCCCGACTCGGTGCTGGACGCGCTGAAGCGACTGGAGGCCTGAGATGCTGAAGATGACTCTGGCGGGCCTGCGCGCGCATCTGCTGCGGCTGGTCCTCACCGCACTGGCGATCACCCTCGGCGTCGGGTTCGTGGCCGGCACGTTCGTGCTGACCGACACGATGAAGGCGGGCTTCGACCAGCAGTTCACCGCCTCCGCCGACAAGGTGTCGGTCGCCGTGCTGGAAAAGGAGTCGGCCGGCCCGGACGACCAGGGCATCCCCGCGGCGCTGCTCGCGAGGCTCAGGGGCCTGCCCGGCGTGCAGGACGCCCAGGGACTCGTACGCGGCACCGCCCCGCTGATCGGCAAGGACGGAAAGGTCTACGGCGACAGTTCCACGGTCGGCATGTCGATCTCCACCGGCGCGCTCCAGCGGTACCGGCCGACGGCCGGTCAGCCGCCGACGGGGCCCGGGACGACCGTCCTGGACACCAAGACCGCCCAGCGCACCGGCTACAAGGTCGGCGACACGGTCAAGGTGCTCGATCCCCAGGACCGTCCGCGGACCTACACCGTCTCGGGCCTGGTGGACTTCGGCGTCGACCAGGAGATCGGCTACCGGGGCGCGGTCGGGTTCACCTCCGCGGCCGCCGCCGAGGTGACCGGCAAGCGCGGTTTCGTGGAGATCGACGTCAGGGCGGCCCCGGGCGTCGACCGGCAGCGGTTGCGCGACGCCGTGGCGACCACCGCCGGCGGATCGTACGAGGTCCTTACCAGCGACCGGCTCGCCCAGCGACTGTCCAAGTCGGCCGGCGTCTCGACCGACCAGCTCGCGATGTTCTTCCTGGCGTTCGCCGTCGTGGCGCTGTTCGTCTCCGCGCTCGTCATCTACAACACCTTCAACATCCTGATCGCTCAGCGGACGCGCGAGATGGCCCTGCTGCGGTGCGTCGGTGCCACCCGGGCGCAGGTGTTCCGCGGCATCCTCACCGAGTCGGTGATCGTCGGCTTCGTCGCGTCCGCGCTCGGCGTGCTCGTCGGCATCGGCCTGGGCAACGGCGGGGCCGCGCTCTTCGCCTCCTCCGGCGAGTCCCCCTCCGGCCCGGTGACCGTGTCCGCCACGCCGATCGTCGTCGGCATGGTGGTCGGCATGGTCGTCACGCTGTTCGCCGCCCTGCTGCCCGCGCGTGCCGCCACGCGCGTACCCCCGATCGCGGCGTTGCGCACTCAGACCGAAGGGCCGGTCAAGGGCCGCGCGGGGATCCTGCGCCTCATCGTCGGAGGGCTGACGGGCATCGGCGGGCTGGCGCTCGTGGGGCTCGCACTGGTCTCCCCGGCCGGTCAGGGAGCGTTCCTGATAGTGCTCGGCGGCGCGATGCTGATCTTCTTCGGGTTCATCGCGCTCAGCCCGTTCATCGTCGGCCGGCTCAGCGCGCTGGTGGGCTGGCTGCCCGCCCGTGCCCTGGGCGTGCCCGGGCGTCTCGCACGGGACAACGCCGCCCGGAACCCCAAGCGGGCGGCGATCACGACCGTCGCGCTGACGGTGGGCGTCACGCTGATGACGATGTTCTCGGTCGTGCTGGTCTCCACCGAGGCGACCGCGACCTCCAAGCTCGACGCCCAGTTCCCGGTGGACTACCAGCTGACCACCGGCAGCGACCGGCTGATCCCGCGGCAGATCGTCACCGACCTGCGGTCCAAGCCCCAGCTGGCCGACATCATCGAGGAACGCACGGCGTCCGGGCGGCTGTCCGGGCACACGCTGGAGGTCGGCACGATCACTCAGCACTCCCTCGGACGTACGGTCAAGCCGACGCTGGTCGCCGGGTCGATCACCGACCTCAGGCCGGGCACCGTCGCGCTGGAGAAGGCCCAGGCCATGTTCCTCGGCGTAGGAGTGGGGAAACAGCTGAGCCTGGGCACCGGCGCCAAGGCGATGCCGCTGACGGTCGCGGCGATCTTCACCGCGGACACCCCGATCCCGTCCGTCACGCTCACCGAGCAGGACTTCCAGCACGCCTTCGGTGCCAAGGACGACACATCGGTCGCGATCCTGGCCAAGAAGGGTGTCTCGGCGGATGAGTCACGCCGGGTGGTCGAGGAGACGACCAAGGCGTACCCGATGGTCAAGGTGGGCAGCCTCGCCGACGTGAAGGCGGAGTTCACCAAGGCCGTCAACCAACTGTTCGTGCTGGTGGGCGCACTCCTCGGACTGGCGATCATCATCTCGCTTATCGGCATCGCCAACACCCTGACCCTGTCGGTGGTAGAGCGCACCCGCGAGTCGGCCCTGCTCCGCGCCCTCGGCCTGACCAAGCGGGGGCTGCGGTGGACGCTGTCGCTGGAAGCCCTGATCATGGCCGTGATCGGCGCGCTGACGGGCGTCGTCCTCGGCACGGGCTTCGGCTGGGCGGCGCTGAGCACCGTCTTCGACGGAGCGGTCCTGGGCTTCCCGGTGCTGCGCGTCCTCGCCTTCATCCTGGTCGCGGGCCTGGCCGGCCTTCTCGCCGCGGTCGTCCCCAGCCGCCGCGCGGCGAGAGCCTCCATCGTTGGGTCGCTCGCGGGAGACTGATCCCGACCGGTGGCGTGCGGGGACGAACCCCGTACGCTGCCGTGTTCGGGGGAATACGCGCTGCAGAGCCGGCGGGTCCCCGAAGGTAGGCTGTGGCCGGACCGTCCGGTACCCGTAAGGACTGGAACGAACGAATGACCGCCTCTGACCAGCGCCCAGGCCGCCTCGCCGTGGGCGTGGTGGGCACCGGCCGTGTGGGGTCGGCCCTGGGCCTCGCGCTCAACCAGGCCGGCCACTCGGTGGTGGCCGCCTCCGCGGTGTCCGACGCCTCCCGCGAGCGGGCACGCGACCGGCTGCCGGGCGTCCCCATCCTGCCCGTTCACGAGGTGGTGGCCGCCGCCGACCTCGTCCTGCTCACCGTGCCCGACGACGCGCTGCCCTCTCTCATCAGCGGCCTGGTGACCACCGATGTCGACGTGCGCGGCAAGCTCCTCGCCCACACCAGCGGGCGGTACGGCGTCGGGATCCTGGACCCGGCCACGCAGGCCGGCGCTCTGCCGCTGGCGCTGCACCCGGTGATGACCTTCACCGGCCGGCCCGACGACGTGGAACGGCTCGTCGGCATCTCCTTCGGCGTCACCGCGCCCGAGCCGCTGCGGCCGGTCGCCGAGGCGCTCGTGGTCGAGATGGGCGGCGAACCGGTCTGGGTGCCCGAAGACCGGCGCACGCTCTACCACGCGGCCCTGGCGAGCGGCGCCAACCACCTCGTCACACTCGTCGTCGAGTCGATGGACCTGCTCGGCCGTGCCGGCGTGGACAACCCGGGCCGGATGCTCGGACCGCTGCTGGGCGCCGCCCTCGACAACGGCCTGCGGCTCGGTGTGAAAGGCCTGACCGGGCCGGTCGCCCGCGGTGACGTGGGCACCGTCGCCGGGCACATCGCCGAGCTGACCCGCGTCTCACCCGAGGCGCGCGACGCCTACGTCGCGCTGGCGCGGCTCACCGCCGACCGGGCGCTGGCCGCGGGCCTGCTCAAACCGGACGCCGCGGAGCGGCTGCTCGACGTTCTCGCCGAAAGGCCCGAACCGGGTCACGGTCGCGAAGGGAACCCGCAATGACGCTCGTCATCGCCCGCACCCGCGAGGAGCTGGCGGCCGCCCGCTCCTCGTTCGGGACCATCGCGCTCGTACCCACCATGGGCGCGCTGCACGAGGGGCACCGGTCACTGATCCGGCGGGCGCGAGGCCTGGCCGGCACGGTCGCGGTGAGCATCTTCGTCAACCCGCTGCAGTTCGGGCCGGGCGAGGACCTCGACCGCTATCCCCGTACCTTCCCCGAGGACCTGGCCATCTGCGCCGACGAGGGCGTCGGGCTGCTGTTCGCGCCGACCGTGGAGACCATGTATCCCGGCAGTGTCGAGACCGCGGTGACGGTCAGCTCCGGAGAGATGGGCACGATCGTCGAGGGCGCCACTCGCCCGGGCCACTTCGACGGCGTGCTGACCGTCGTCCTCAAGCTGTTCAACCTGGTCCGCCCGGAGATCGCCGTCTTCGGGGAAAAGGACGCCCAGCAGCTCGCGATGATCCGCCGCATGGTCGCCGACCTCAACGTGCCGGTGTGGATCGACGGCAGCCCGACCGTCCGCGAGAAGGACGGGCTCGCCCTGTCGAGCCGCAACCGCTACCTGTCCCCGCCGGAGCGCGTCACCGCCCTGTCGCTCTCCCTGGCCCTGCGCAGGGGCGCGGCCGCGGCGCCCGACGGCCCCGCCAAGGTCATCAAGGCCGCCCGCGCGGTGCTCGACGAGGCGGCCGACACCGATCCGCCGCTCGAGCTGGACTACGTCGCGCTGGTGGACCCCACGACGTTCGAGGAGGTCGGCGAGGAGTACGTCGGGCCGGCCGTGCTGGCCGTCGCGGGCCGCGTGGGCTCCACCCATCTCATCGACAACCTGCCGCTCTACCTGGCGCCCGAACCCTTCCCGGAGACCTCCTGATGTTCCGCACCATGGTCAAGTCGAAGGTCCACCGAGCCACCGTCACCCAGGCCGACCTGCACTATGTCGGCTCCATCACGATCGACGCGGACCTGATGGACGCGGCGGACCTGCTCGCGGGCGAACAGGTCCAGGTTGTCGACATCGACAACGGCGCCCGCCTGGAGACGTACGTCATCGCCGGACCGCGCGGCAGCGGCGTGATCGGCCTGAACGGCGCGGCCGCCCGGCTGGTGCACCCCGGAGACCTGGTCATCATCATGAGCTACGCCCTGATGGCGGACGCCGAGGCCCGCGTGTTCGAGCCGAAGGTCGTGCACGTCGACCGGGAGAACCACATCATCGCGCTGGGCTCGGACCCGGCCGAGCCGGTCCCGGGAACCGAGACCGTCCGTGGTGACGCGCTCCGGACCTGACCGGCGCGTTCCTCAGGCGAGCAGGGCGGAGGCGTCCTGCCACATCCGGCCTACCACCGCACCGGCCGGTTGCTCGGCGGCCAGCGCGGCGTTCTGCCCGGCCCAGTGGTTGGTCTTGTCCACGCCGTTCGCGTCGCCGCGTCGCCACTCGTTCACCAGCCGCCGCTGGTCCGGGTAGGGAGCAGGACGCGGCGCGCCGGGCTCGGCCCACGCCGTCAGGTACGACGTCGGTGCCGCCCGGGCCAGCCGGCCGGTGTAGGCGCGGGTGGTCACGGTGGCCTCAGGTGCCAGCCCGTCCAGCGCCGCGGCCCATTGCTCGGTGACACCCGTCTCCGGGCAGCGCAGCAAGGCGGTACCCACCTGGACCGCACTGGCCCCGAGTGCGAGCGCTGCCGCCATGCCACGTCCGTCGGCGATCCCGCCGGCGGCGACGACGGGCACGTCCAGGTGGTCGGCGAATCGCGGGAGCAGGGCGATCAGCCCGACTTGGATTTGCTCCGCGGCGTCCTGGTCGAAACTGCCGCGATGACCGCCGGCCTCCATGCCCTGCGCCACGATCGCGTCCGCGCCGGCCTCCTGGGCGGCGAGTGCCTCATCCAGCGTGGTGGCGCAGGCGAACCAGGCGATGCCGTGCGCGTGCAGCCGGCGGACGTAGTCCGGGTCGAACAGGCCCATGATCGAGGAGATCGCCGTCGGGCGGGCGGCCAGCATCGCCTCGCACTGCGCGTGGAACATCGGAGGCGATCCGCCGCCCGGGTCGCCGGGAGGCCCGAAGCGTCCCAGGAACTCGCGCGCGGCCTCGATCCGGTCCCCGTCCTCGTCCGCCGGGCCGGGAACCCAGATGTTCAGCTGGAACGCGCCGGATGAGCCCGACCGGAAGCGCCCCACCCACGCGGCGATTCGCGGCGCGTCGTCCTGCACCATGCCGCCGGCGCCCATCCCACCCGCCGCGGCGACCGCGATGGCCAGCTCGGGCGGGCAGGCTCCGGCCATCGGCGACTGCAGAATCGGCACCCGTAGCCCGAACCTGTCGCAGAAGGCCGCCACCCGCTGCCGTATCTCCTTCATCAGGCCCCCCTCGTCGACCGTCGGCCGGCTCGAGCCTAATCCGGTGAAGCGCTCAGGGTCGTCATGCTGAGTGATCGCGTTGACCGGGTCGAACGTGACGCCCTGACCCTCCCGGGGAATCGCATTTTCCCGAGACGAGTTAGAGTCAGATTGACGAGAACTTGCCTCCCCCTGGAGGGCTCATGCTCCCTCGACGCCTCACCGCCTCCGATCCCGGCTGGACCCTCGACACCGACATCGTGGTGATCGGATCCGGGATCGCGGGTCTCGTCGCGGCGCTGCGTGCCCGCGCCGCCGGGAAGGTCCTCCTCGTCACCAAGGCGCTGCTCGACGACGGTTCGACGCGCTGGGCCCAGGGCGGCATCGCCGCGGCCCTGCACCCCGGCGACTCGCCCGAGGACCACCTGAACGACACCCTCACCGCCGGTGTGGGGATCTGCGATCCCGAGGCCGTACGCGTGCTCGTGACAGAGGGGCCGGAGGCCGTCCGCGGGCTGATCGCGCTCGGCACCGACTTCGACCGGGACGACGACGGCACCCTCGCACTGACGCGGGAGGGCGGTCATCTGCGGCGCCGCATCGCGCACGCGGGCGGTGACGCCACCGGCGCGGAGATCAGCCGCGCCCTGCTCGCCGCCACCAAGGACGCCGGCATCGAGGTCGTCGAACTCGCCCTGGCACTCGACCTGACGATGGTCGACGGCCGCGCCGCCGGCGTGACCCTCCACGTCATGGGGGAGGGGCAGCGCGACGGCGTCGGAGCCGTACGCGCTCGCGCGGTGATCCTCGCCACCGGCGGCCTGGGTCAGGTCTTCGAGGCCACCACGAACCCTGAGGTCTCCACCGGTGATGGGCTGGCGCTCGCGCTGCGCGCCGGGGCGGAGGTCGCGGATGTTGAGTTCGTGCAGTTCCACCCGACGGTGATGTGGCTGGGGCCGGACGCGCGGGGACGCCAGCCGCTCATCTCCGAGGCGGTGCGCGGCGAGGGCGCGTTCCTCGTCGACGGCGCGGGCGTGAGGTTCATGACCGGGCGGCATCCGCTCGCCGACCTGGCGCCCCGCGACGTCGTCGCCAAAGAGATCATGAAGCGGATGCGCGACACCGGAGACCCGTGCGTCTACCTCGACGGCCGCAACCTCGGCCCGCGCATCTGGGCGCAGCGGTTCCCCACGATCCTGGCCGCCTGCGAGCGGCACGGCATCGACCCCGTGAACGAGCCGATCCCCGTCGTTCCGGCCGCCCACTACGCGAGCGGCGGCATCCGCACCGACCTGTGGGGACGCACGTCAGTGCCCGGCCTCTACGCCTGCGGTGAGGTCGCCTGTACCGGCGTCCACGGCGCCAACCGGCTGGCCTCCAACTCCCTCCTCGAAGGACTGGTGTTCGCCGAGCGGATCGCGCGGACCCTGTCCGCCGATCTCGGCGCGGACGTCCCGGCGGCATCGGGGGCCGCCGGGACGTCCCCGCCGGCGCTGCTGGATCCGGACGTACGGACCGAGATCCAGCGGATCATGACGGCCGACTCCGGCGTGCTGCGGAACGGTCCAGGTCTCGCCCGCGCCGCTGCCGAGCTCGCCGCGCTGGCGGACCGCACGACGCACCGTCCGTGCACGGAGGCATGGGAGGCGACGAACCTGCACACCGTCGCCTCGCTGATCGTCGCCTCGGCGCGGCAGCGGGAGGAGACCCGCGGCAGTCACTGGCGATCGGACTTCCCCGACGCCTCCGACGAGTGGCGCGGGCACCTGGTCTCGACGCTCACCGGCGAGACCCTCGCCACGACGTTCCAGCCGGTCTGAGGAGAAGCGCGTGAGAGCCGAACTGCGGAACCGGCTGCGCGAGTCCGGACTCGATCCACAGGCTGTGGACGACCTCGTACGTGCCGCGCTCGCCGAGGACGGCGAAGCCGACGTCACGAGCGAGCCGATCTTCGATGCCGACTCGGTGGCCGGCGCCGACGTGGTGACACGGCGTCCCGGCGTGGCCGCCGGCCTGCCGGTCGCCACCGTCGTCTTCGAGACGCTCGGGCTGTCGGTCAAGCCGATGGCCGCCGACGGTGACCGGATCGCCGCCGGCGACACCCTGCTCTCGGTGGAGGGGCCGCTGCTCGGGCTGCTGCGCGCCGAGCGCACCGCGCTGAACTTCCTCACCCACCTGTCCGGCGTCGCCACCCTCACCCGCCGCTGGGCGGACGCCGTCGAGGGCACCGGCGCACGGGTGCGCGACACCCGCAAGACCCTGCCCGGCCTGCGCGCCCTGCAGAAGTACGCCGTGCGCTGCGGCGGTGGCGTCAACCACCGCATGTCACTGCAGGACGCCGCACTGATCAAGGACAACCACGTCGCGGCGGCCGGCTCGGTCACCGCGGCGTTCACCGCCGTACGCGCTCCCGGCCTGCACGTTCAGGTGGAGTGCGACACCCTCGACCAGGTACGCGAGGCGCTCGCCGCCGGTGCCTCGTCGATCCTGCTGGACAACATGGGCATCGCCGAGATGACCCAGGCCGTGCGTTTCGCCGGCGGCAAGGCCGAGCTGGAGGCCAGTGGTGGCCTCACGTTGGACGGGGCCAGAGATGTGGCCTCGACAGGCGTGGACTACCTTGCCGTGGGGGCGCTGACGCATTCTGCGCCCTCACTCGACATCGGCCTTGACCTTACTCAGCGGGGACCTGATGCTGCTCACCATCGACGTCGGTAACACCCATACCGTCCTCGGCCTGTTCGAAGGCGAAGAGGTCATCGAGCACTGGCGGATCAACACCGACGCGCGGCGCACCGCCGACGAGATCGCCGTGGTCCTGCAGGGGCTCGTGCAGCAGAGCCCGCTGCTCGCCGAGACCGACATCAGTGGCATCGCGCTCTGCTCGACCGTCCCCTCCGTGCTGCACGAGATGCGGGAGATGTGCCGCCGCTACTACGGCGACGTGTCCGCGGTGATCGTGGAGCCGGGCGTCAAGACCGGCGTCCCGGTGCGGATGGACAACCCCAAAGAGGTCGGGTCCGACCGCATCATCAACGCCTTGGCCACCACCCACATCTACGGCGGCCCGGCGATCGTGGTCGACTTCGGCACGGCCACCACGTTCGACGCGGTGTCGGCCAAGGGCGAGTACGTGGGCGGCGCGATCGCACCGGGCATCGAGATCGCGGTCGACGCGCTGTCGGCCCGGGGAGCGCAGCTGCACAAGGTGGAGCTCGTACGACCCCGCAACGTGATCGGCAAGAGCACGGTGGAGGCGCTGCAGTCGGGCATCATCTTCGGCTTCGCCGGCCAGGTGGACGGCGTGGTCGACCGGATGGCGGAGGAGCTGTCCGACAAGCCCGAGGAGGTCACCGTGGTGGCCACCGGGGGCCTCGCACCGCTTGTCCTGGACGAGGCCCGGACCATCGACGCGTACGAGCCGTGGCTCACCCTGATCGGCCTGCGCCTTGTCTACGAGCGCAACGTCGGTGTCTCGGGTCCGGGCCAGTAACAATGCGTTCGCAAGCGCACCTCGGTGGTCGGTAGCCTTCATGACCGTGAACGAGTCGCATGAAGATCTTCCGGAGCAGATGCGGATCCGCCGTGAAAAGGCGGAGCGGCTGCGCGAGAGCGGCGTGGAGCCGTACCCGCTGGGCTTCCCGCGCACGACCACGATCGCGCAGGTCCGCGCGGACCATCCCGACCTGGAGCCGGGCAAGTCCACCGGGGAGAAGGTCGGGGTCACCGGCCGCGTCATGCTGGCCCGCAACACCGGCAAGCTCTGCTTCGCCACGATCCGCGACGGCAGCGGCGACATCCAGATCATGCTGTCCCTCGCCAACGTCGGCGAGGAGGCGCTCGAGTCGTGGAAGCGCGACATCGACCTCGGCGACCAGGTCGGCGTCGAGGGCGAGGTCATCACGTCCAAGCGCGGCGAGCTGTCGATCATGGCCGACCGGTTCGCGCTCACCTCGAAGTGCCTGCGGC
>JAOPYG010000488.1 GCA_025964685.1 Actinoallomurus sp.
GCATCCTCGGCCAGCACCCCGTGCCGCGCCATCAGGACGCCTTTGGCCTGCTCGATCTCGGCCCGTGAGGTCAGGGCGGTGGCCAGGTCGTCGGCGAGCACGTCATCGGTCGCCGTGGCGGTCCAGGCGTTCCGCCGGTCATCGACCAGCACCGTGACACTGACCGCGACCGCAGCCTGGATCGTCCTCGTCGCCGTCTCGGCCAGCCGGACCAGCACCCGGTCCAGCCTCTCTTCCTCATCAAGCAGAGCCCGAAGCTCCTCAAGCGTCGCCGCGGCGTCCTGCCGCCGCGCCGCCATATCGTTCATGCCCGTCTCCGGCGCGCGTGGTGTCTTTTTCGCCGGAGCCTACGCCTTCGGAATCGGCCCGCGAACGCGTATCCGCCCCCCGTTCGCCGGCCGCGATCGCGGTATCGGTAGCCGGTGGGTAGGCTGGCGTGTGCTCTGAGTCCGAATGCGCAATCCACAGCCGGATGGCCGGCGGACGGTTCATCGATTTGCGAGGTCATCGCCGACTGCGCTCCCTCAGCCGTTCGTCGCTGAGGGCCGGTGAGACGGTTCAGCTACCAAAGGTGGTCGTGTTGGCTGGTGGACAGTAGCCGCAAGGTGCATGTCTGGAGCCTGTTGGCGGCTGAGGCGGGCCGCCGCCGACAGCCCATCTCCATCCCGGTGGCATGTCACGCCGCCGTCCGTGTGCTGTCGGTCGACGGGGTCACGGTCGCCGCTTTGGGCTCCGGGGACGTTCACGTCTCCGTCTTCGCCACCAGCGCGCTCGGGCGGCACTTGGAGGACCTGGAGTCCACCCTGGGGGAGGGCCCCGGCCTGCGGGCGTACTCCGAGGGCGCCCCAGTGTTGACATCCGACCTCGAGGGCCATGACTCTCATTGGCCACTCTTCGGCTCGGCCGCGCTTGAGATGGGTGTTCGGGGGCTGTTCGCCTTTTCGCTACGGTCAGGCACCATGCCCATTGGCGTGTTCCAGGCGCACCGGGCGGATACCGGTGGGTTGACGACCATTCAGCTCGGCGATGCCCTCGTGCTGGCGGACATCATGTCAGTGCTGATTCTCGGCCCAGAGGCGGAAAATGGCCGAGATTTCATTTGGGACGCGATTTCCTCCGATCACCACACCGAGGTCTATCAGGCCACCGGCATGGTGTCGGTTCATCTAGGCGTGAGTCTTGCCGATGCGCTCGCCCGTCTGCGCGGCCACGCTTTCGCGCATGGTCAACCCATTTCCGCAGTGGCACGCGAGATCGTGCAAGGGCGACTGCGCCTTGACGAAGGAGACACCGATGACTGAAACGGCGCTTGGGCCTGGCCGCCCGGTACGACGGGGGCGGGCGTGAGCATCTCCGCGGAGCAGCGCCTCCCGGACGTCCTCGCCGAGCTCATCGATGCGATCGTCGACGGTGAACACGTCGCCCAGGTGCTCGAGCTGCTCACCCGCCGGAGCGTCGAGCTGTTCGAGGTCGCCTCCGCCGGCATCATCGTCGCTGATCCTCGTGGCGGGTACCGCGTTCTGGCGGCCTCCGACGAGCGCGCGGACCTCGCCGAGCTCTTCCAGTCCTTCGAACTGGAAGGACCGGCATTCGACGTCGTGGCCTCAGGGAACGGACTGACCGTCGACCTGACCTCCGCCGACGGACGGTGGCCGGGTTTCGCCCGGGCGGCGCGCGGGATCGGTATCGGCTGGGTGCACGCACTCCCCATCCGGCTTGACGCGGTGGTCGTCGGCGCGCTCAATCTGTTCCGTCCCTATGCCGGTGGAGACCTCCCGGACCCCGTACTGGGCCAGGCACTGTGCGGGCTGGTCTCGGTCGCTCTGGCTCAGGAGCGTCCGGTTCGGCGGAGCGAGCGCCTGGCCGAGCGCATCCAGCAGATCCTCAACGAGCGTGGCCGCGTCGAACAGGTCAAAGGAATTGTGGCCGCGCACATGGCCGGCAGTCCGGCCGACGCGTATGCGGTACTCGAATTCCATGCGCGTGCCCATGGGGTCACCGTGGTGGCAGCGGCCAATGATGTCATTGAGGGAAAGGTCGCCCCCGTGACCCTCGTGTCCACGTGGCGGCGGGGCGATACGACGGACGGCACACCCCTAGCCTGATCACCAGAACGGCCGGCCCGGAAAACGGTATAACGTGAAAGTACCGAGGGCATGTCGAGGGCGTTGGCGACCGATCGCGTTCCGTTCCCGGCGTTCGTTAGGGACCGGCCGGCTTGCTCGTTCGGTAAGAGGGGCGCCGTGGTCGTGGCTGATATGCCGTTCGACCTCCTCCCACGCATTACGGGGCTGATCTGCCGCGCCGTCGCCGGTGTCGATGACTGTGGGATCACCGTGTTACACCCCGGACAGGCCGTCACGCTGGCGTTCTCCTCCGACCTCGCCGCGCTGAACGACGAACTCCAGTGCACCGCGGAGGCCGGTCCCTGCCTGCAGGCGATGAACGGCGGTTCTGTCGTGGAGAGCCAGGACCTCAGCGTGGAGACCCGATGGGGGCGCTACCCGGCCGCCGCCGTGGACTGCGGAATGGGTTCGGTGCTGTCGCTGCCCATCCGCGCCGCCGACGCCGGGCGAGGCGCGCTCAACCTCTAATCCCAGGTCACCCACGGTTTCGATGACACCGATCGGCTGGCATCCGCGGAGTTCGCCGACGTCATCGCCGATCTCGTCATCGCCGCGCAGCACGTCCGCTTGGACTCGCCGACGGCCCAGGGGTTCCATCGGGCGCTGGTCCACCGCAGGGACGTGGCCCAGGCGCTCGGGGTCTTCATGGCACGTCACCGTTGCGACGCGGAAGAAGCGTTCCGGATTCTCGTCCTCGCCGGCCGCGAGCACGGTGAGGACATCTACACCGCCGCCGCACGGATCGGCGCGGCCGCCGGCGCGGACGACCACTGACCCCACCGCTCAGGATGCTCGTCGGGATCTCCGCCGGACCACCCTCCTCGGGCCGCAGTGCCCGCGCGGCCTTGCCGAGTGCGCCGTACGGACGCCCGCCGAGCCCCGCCGCGCCCCTCGGGGCCCGGGGACGGAGACGGCAACAGGGCGTCGGCCGTGGTGACGGCGGCGTGAGTGGAGACCGGGTGACAGGCGGCAGATAGGGACTCGAAGTCCTCAATGGATGACACTGCGGGTCGAACTTGCTTAACTAATGCCGATCTTCTCGTAGTTCGCCGTTCCTCCGAGGTCGGTGACGAGCGCACCGGAGGTGGCAATGCGGACCGGACCGCCGCTCGTCGTCATTTGGCTGGTCATCGGAGGGCTGGCGGCGGGGCAGCGCCACTACTACTCCCACTTCGACGGCAGCTGCGGCAGATTCGCCACGATCGGCGTGACGATCATCTCCGGACCGCTCAACTACGCCGGGCTGAACCCGTGGGTCGCCTGCAAGGCTCCGCAGCCCAGCAGGTGACGCGCTCCGCACCGAACCGCGCGATCTGGCCGGTCACGGCCACGTGGCACGCGCGAGCGCCGGTCGAATGATCGGACCGAAGGATAAGGTGAAGGTTCCTTTACGGTAGGAACGCGGGCCTTTCCACGCCCGTCCTGAGCACGCAGGCGACCACCCCAGCGCCGCCCCCGCGACCGAGGGAGAGACGTGGCGAGCCTGAGACTGCACGGTCTTGGCTGGAAGGTCGCGGGTGCGTCGTACGTCCTGGATATGACCGTGGAGTCCGGAGAGGTCGCGGTCGTCCTCACCGGCCGTCAGGCCGCCACGTCCCTCGCCGACGTGCTGCTCGGCCTCGCCCTGCCCGACGACGGGGTGGTCCGTACGGGCGACAGAGACGTGACGGGCCTGCCGCCGGGACGACGCGGCATCGCGCTGGTCCCGGCCGGCGGCGGACTGCTGCCGCACCTCACGGTCGAGCGCAACGTCGAGTACGCCGGCGGTGACGCGTCTCGGTGGATGCGGCGGCTGCGGCTGGAAGGCATCGGGCGGTTCCGCCCCCACGAGCTGTCCCCGGTGCAGCGCCTCCAGGTGGCGCTGGCCCGCGCGCTGTCCACCGAACCGTCCGCGGTGGTGTTCGAGGACCGCGCCGGCCACGTGCCCTGCCGTACGGCCGTCGCCGAGGCGCGCGGTCACGCGGCGGTGCTGGTCATCACCGACTCGGAGGCCCGCGGCGGCGCGCTCGGCGCAGTCATCCGGCCGAAGGAGGGGCCTGATGCGGCGTAGGGAGGCGCTGTCGACACTCGCGCTGCTCACGCTCGCCGGTTGTGGCACCGGGCGTGACGGCCTTCGGGTGGTGGCGGTGTGGAACGGCTGGGAGCTGACGCAGTTCCGCGACGTCCTGAACGCCTTCTCGCGGCGCGGATCGTGGAAGGTCAGCCTGCTCTCGGCCGGCAACGACATCGGCGCCTTGGTCGGCAACCGGGTGGCCAAGACCGCCGCGCCCGACGTGGCGCTCGTACAGCGGCCGCAGCTGGTGGCCGCCGCCCGGCGGCGGCTGATGCCGCTCGATCCGGTGCCGGGCGTTCCGGCCGACTGGACACGGCTGCTCACCTTCGACGGCCAGGTTCATGGCTCATGGTTCAAGGTCTCGCACAAGTCGCTCGTCTGGTACCGGCCCGACATGCTCCCCCGTGAGCCGGCGGACTGGGACGACTGGGTGGCGCTCTGCCGTGACATGGCAGGCCGGGGCCGCCCGCCGCTGGCACTCGGCGCGGCCGACGGGTGGGTGCTCACCGACTGGTTCGAGAACGCCCTGCTCAGCATCGACCCGGGGACGTACGGGCGGCTGGCGGGCGGGGCCGCGCTGTGGGGACATCCGAGCGTGGCCGCCGCGCTGGCCCGGATCGGTGAGATGTGGAGCATCCCGGGGGTGTTCGCGGGCGGGCGGCGGCGGGCGCTGCTCACCCAGTACGACGGAGCCCTGGTCGACGTGTTCGAGCACGGCTCGGCAGCGATGGTGCCGGGGGCCGACTTCTACTACCCGATCATCCGGCAGAACGGCTCCGCTCCCGCCCGTTGGTTCCGCTTCCCTCACCGGCCCGGCGAGCAGCGGCCGCTGCTGGCGGCCGGTGACGCCGCCGTGCTGCTGCGGCCCGCCAGCGCCGCCGGGCGCGCCCTCATCGCCTGGCTCGGCTCGCCGGAGGCCGTACGTCCCTGGGCCTCGAAGGGCGGGCTGCTCTCGCTCGACCCGCGCGTGAACGACTACCCCGGCGACCTGTCCCGGCTGGCCGCCGAGATCCGGCAGGACACCCCCGGCGGTGTCACCTTCGACCTGTCCGACCAGCTCGGCGGCAGGCTGACCGGGAGCGACGGGCGTGGCACCTGGCGGATCTTCCAGGAGTTCTTCGCCGCCGTCGCGGAGCGCCCCTCCGCGGTAGCGGTGGCCGTACGCCGAGCCGTCGCAGCTCTCGACGGGGCCCCTCGGAGGCCGTCGTGAGCGGGGCGGGCCTCATCCCGCGAGAGGACACGCGGGCACCGGTACGCGGGCATCGGCCCAGGCCGTGGCGGCCGATGGTGTACCTGCTGCCGGCCGGCCTGCTCGTCGGGATCGTGCTGGTGGTGCCACTGGCGTGGGCGGTGGTCGACAGCCTGCACGGCGGCCTGCGCAACTACGCCGATGTCCTGCGCGACGGGCAGGTGCGCCACGCGGTGTACAACAGCCTGTTCTGGCTGGTCCTGGCGCCGGTGGTCTGTGTGTTCGGCCTGCTGCTGGCCTGGACGATCGGGGCGCACCGGCGGATCGGCGTGCTCGCCGCGCCGATCGCCGTATCGGCGCTGGTGACCGGGCTGGCGTTCCGGCTGATCGCGCAGCCCGGCGACTTCCTGCTCGGCCCGACGGGCATCTGGCTCGTCCTCGGCCTGGCGTTCGCCTGGCAGTGGGCGGGCCTGGCGGTCGTGGTCTTCCGGTCCGGCCTGAACGCGATCCCGCCCGGCCTCGTACGGATGGCCAAGGCGTTCGGGGTGAGCCGCGCCTGGCGACTGCGCACGGTCATCGGGCCGGCGTTGCTCCCCGCGGGCGCGCTGGTGCTCATCATCGCGTTGGTGGCGGCCGCCCGCGTCTTCGACCTGATCCTCATCGCCGCGCCGGGCTCGGACCAGGCGGCGGTCGACGTGATCGGGCTGCACTGGTGGCGGTTCCGCGACGATCTGCGGTCCGGCGAGTCCGCGGCGCTCACCGTCATGCAGTTCGCGATCGCCGCGATCGCCGCCCTGGTCGGCCTGTGGGGGCTGAGCCGCGAGTGGCCGACGCGCTCGGAGCCGCCCGCGCCACCGCGCAAGCGCCGGCGTGGCCGGGTCGTCGTGGTGCTGGCCGTGGCCCTGTGGGTGCTGCCGCTGTTCGTCCTGCTGATGACGTCCCTCCACACGCCGCGCGCGGCTGCGGCCGGCGGCTGGTGGTCGGGCGGGTTCGGGCTCGACTCCTATCGGCGGGCGTTCCAGAGTGGCGAACTGGCCGGCGCGCTGGTCAACACCGGCGCGCGTTCGGTGTTCGCGGCGGTGCTGCTGCTGGTCGTGGCGGTGCCGGCGGCGTACGCGCTGGCCTGGGGCGGGCTGCCGCGACGGGTGAACCGCGCGTTGATCGCGGTCACCACGGTGGTGGCGGTGGTGCCGCCGCAGACCGTGATCGTTGAGCTGGGCCAGGTGTTCGACCGGATGCACCTGCTGGGCGCGCCGACCGCGCTGACGGTGGTGCACACGGCATTCGGCGTGCCGCTCGCCGTGCTGCTGCTGCGCGCGTCGTTCGCCTCGGTGCCCCGCGAGGTCGTGCACGCCCGCCGGTACGACGCCGAGCCGGGATCACCGCTGTTCGCCGTCGTACGCGAGAGCCTGCCCGCGCTGGTCACGGTGGCGGTGCTGGAGTTCGTCCTGGTGTGGAACGACTACGTGGTCGGGCTGCTGCTGGGCGGCCCGGAGTCCGGCCAGGTCACCTTCGTGCTGTCGGACCAGGCGCGGCAGTTCGTCACCTCCGAGAGCGTGATGGCCGCCGGTGCGGTCGTGGCCACGGTCATCCCGCTGGGTCTCGTCGTCGCCACCGGCAACTGGCTGGTGCGGGGCTTCACCTCCGGCGTCGGACGGGAGCCCGCGCGTACGGAGGTCCGGCGCTCGACCCGGGAGGCGGAGTGATCGGCACGAGCGGAGCCCGGCGGCCCCTGAGGATCGGATCCCGCGTCACCGGCAGCGCGGCGCTGGCCGGCGGCGTCGTGGCCTTCATCCTCGAAGTGACCGCGAACCAGCTCGGCACGCTCGGCCAGTGGGTGCCCTGGACGGTCGTGATGCTGGGCGTTCCGGCCGCCGTGGTGATGTGGGCTCTGGAACACCGCGAGTCGCCGATCGCGGAGATCGTGGAGCGGCGCAGCCTCACCGACCGGAGCCCGCTGGTCGGCCGCGACGACGTCATCGACGAGACGATGACCAAGGCGACGGCGCACCGGTGCGTGCTGGTGCGCGGCCCGCGCGGCATCGGCACCTCGGCCGTGGCGATCGAGGCGCTGCTGAGCCTGGTCTCCGAGCCGGGGCAGCGGCACTGGGTCGACGCCTATGGTCAGGACGAGCGGGAGGTGCGGCTGAGCGTGCTGCGCACGCTCGAACTGCCGGTCGCCCACGCCGGCGACGGCTCCGCCGAGCTCATCATGAGCCGGTTGCGCAACAGCGGTGAGGCGCTGCTCATCGACAACGTCACCGATCCGGCGCAGGTGCGGTGGATCGCACGCCCGATCGCGAAGGCGTACGTCATCGTCGCCGGCGATCTGGAGACCGGCGATCTGCGCGGCGTCGCCGAGGTGACCGTGAATGCCCTCGCGCCGGACGAGAGCCTGCGACTGTTCTGCAACCCGTACGGCCTGGCGCCGCCGCCCGAGCCACGGCGGCGGTGGCCGTGGCGGCGTCACCCGGGGCGCCGGCCGCCCAACACGATCGAGGAGCGGGTGGCCGCCGAGCCCGGCCCGGCCGCCGAGCTGGCGCGCAACTACCTGTTGCGCCCGCGCATCGTGAAGGAGGCCGGCCGGATCTTCGACGCGAACCCGAACGTCTCGGTCTCCGAACTGCTGGACCTCCTGCGGTCGAGCACGCACTCGGAGCTCTCGGACCGGTTCCGCGGGCTGTTCCGGTCCCTGCTGGTCGGGGTGCCGAAGCAGGAGCGCCTGCTGCTCGCCCTGATGGCGCTGCTGCCGTACGCCGCCTACGAGGTCACCGCCCTGGCGGCGCTGGCCGGATGGCCGGTCTCGCGCGCCGACGCGTGCCTGGCCGATCTCGCCGCGCGCGCCCTGGTGCACCGCGGCCCGGGCGGCGTACGGCTGTCGGAACAGGCCGGAACCCTCGGGCTCGACGTCGGCCGCCGACGCGGGGTGCGGGCGCGGCGCCGGCTGTTCGCGTACTACGCGGAGCTGGCCGCCGACCACGCCGACCGGCTCGGCACGGAGCGGTACGCCGACGCGCGCGCCTGGTTCGCCTCCGCCGACGCCGTGCTGAAGCAGCTCACCCGCGAGGCCGAGCCGGCGGGCGAGATCGTCGGCATCGCCGACGCGCTGGAAGTCTGGTACGCCCAGGAGGGACGGGCGCCCGAGCGTGAGGCCGTCGCCCGGACGCTCGTCGGCATGGAGAGCGAGCCGGCCGCCTCCGTCGGCCATCTCCGGCTGGCCGCCATGGCCCGCACGCGGGGCGACGCGGACACCGCCGCCCGCCACCTGAACCAGGCGACCGCCCTCATGCGCGCCCGCGGCCTGCCGCAGTGGCACACCGAGGCGGCCTTGCAGAGCCTCGAGCGGGGCGACCTGGCCGCCGCCCGAGCCGACATCGAAGCGTGCCTCGCCATGCGCCCGCCCGGAGACGTACGCGGCCGGATCGGCGACGAGATCAACCTGGGCGTCGTCGCCACCCGGCAGAGCGCCGGCGCGTACGGCGTCGAGCCGTCCGAGCCGTCCGAACACCGCGCGGAGAGCCTCGAACGCGCGTACCACCACTTCATCCAGGCCCTCGATCTCGCCGAGGACATCGGCGAGATCAGCGGCCAGGCCCACGCACGCGAGATGATCGGCGTGGTGCTGGCCCGCCAGCAGAAGACACGAGCCGCCCTCCGCGAGTGGCAGGCCGCCGGCGAGCTGTGGGCGCGCATCGGCGACGAGGCCGGCCGCCGCCGCTGCGACCGCCATCGCGCCGCCTAGTTTCCGCCCACCGGGACATGCGTCGGTGGCGGCCATTGGATGGCCGCCACCGGTGCGAGGGTCAGCCGCAGAGCGCGGTGTCGACGGCGCTCAGGAGGTGGCCGACCTTGGTGTTGTCGGTGGGCAGGTCGGTCACGGCGATGGTGGCGGCGCGGCCGTCATCGGTCGCGGCGTTGCTGGTGGAGTATCCGTCGATGTCCCCGCCGTGGCCCCAGGACAGGCCGCCGCAGCTCAGCGGGGTGCTGGCCAGACCGAGTCCGTACCTGACGCCGGAGCCCAGCTCGGGCGACGGGACGGTCTTACGCATCTGCTCGAGCTGCGCCGGCGGGAGCAGTTTGCCGGCGAGGAGAGCGGTGAAGAAGCGGTCCAGGTCGCTCGGGGTGGAGATGATCTGGCCGGCCGCCCAGCCCATGGACGGGTCCATCTCGGTGACGTCGGTCAGCGGCTTGCCGGGGTCGTCCCGGCCGTAGCCCTGGGGGTGCGGCTCGCGGATGGTCTGGTCGCCGACGTTGGGGAAGTACGTGTGACGCAGCCCGATGCGGTCGATCACCCGCTTGGTGATCTCCTCGATCAGCGGACGGCCGGTGACCTTCTCGATGAGCAGGCCGGCGACGAGGTAGTTGGTGTTGCTGTACTCCCACTTGGCGCCGGGCGCGAAGTCCGCCTTCTGCTCCAGCGCCATGTCGAGCAGCTGGCGAGGCTCGAAGTAGGTGTGCTGGTAGGGCAGGATACCGTTCTGGAGGAAGCTGGTGTAGTTCGGCAGGCCACTGGTGTGCTGAAGCAGCTGCCGCACCGTGATGTGGCGGCCATCGATGCCATCGCCGCGGATGAGCTTCGGCAGGTAGGTCTCGATCGGCTGGTCGAGGTCGATCTTGCCTTCGCCGGCGAGTTGCAGGGTGACCACAGAGGTGAAGGTCTTGGTGTTGCTGCCGATGCGAACCTGCCCATCGACGGGCACCTTCGCCTTGGTCCGCAGATCGGCGACGCCGGCGGTGTAGTTACGGATACGTCCGTCGCGGCCCCGCACGGCGGCCAGCGCGGCGGGGAACTTGTCGTCCCGGACCAGGCCGTCGAGGCGCTGCTGCACGACGTCGCCTTGCCCGCCATGCGCCGTGGGAGCCGCCAGCGCGTCGGCCACGGTGTGCCCGCTCAACACGACGAGCCCGCTGAGAACGGCCAGTGCGGCGGTGGAGGCGACGAGGCGCCGGGGGGAGGAGAAACGGTGATCGCTCATGCCGATAACGCTAGGTGCGCCATAGGTGACCCATCGATACCGCACGCTGGTCATTCCGAGGTGGTGCTAGGTCTACCCAGCTCGTCCGCGGATCGAGCCGGCGCTCCGTAGGTCAAGGTCACGGGACTGGCCGGTCTCGACGAACCCCACCTCGGTGGTGGTGCGCGGAAGCGACCTCTACGTGCTCAGCGCCTCCTACAGCACGGCCACCGGCCCGAACCTGCTGCTGGCGTACCTTCGGTGACACCTGGAAAACCGCGGGCCGGACACCCGTTTCCGCCGGGGTGACCGGCCCGCTCAGGTCATCGGGGGCGAGGTGGGGCGGTCAGGAGGACCGGTTCGGCGTCGACGAAGGCGCTGGAGGCGGACCGCACCAGCTCCTCGGTGCTGAGGAGCCCGTCGCCGTCGGTGTCCAGGAGCCGGAACGCCTCGACGGCGTCCGCCTCGACGGAGTTGTACCAGCTCCCCATCAGGCGGGTGTACTCGTCCTGGTCCAGCCCGCCGTTGCCGTTGACGTCCGCGACCTTCACGACGTTCGCCAGCAGGGTACGGAAGACTCCGTCGAAGACGCCCGGGTCGTCCATCACGCCGTCGCCGAAGGCGCTGATGTACTCGTCCTTGCTGATCCGGCCATCGCGGTCGACGTCCGCGTGCTGGATCAGAACCCGCCAGAACTCCTGGCAGGACTCGGTGAGCGTGAGGAGTTCGGCCGCGCCCGGCGCCCGGCCGAACGCGTCGCCGAGCCGTGTCACGGCCTTCTCCATGTCGGACCATTCGAGGTGACCGTTGTGATCGCGATCCCAGTGCTGGAAGCGCACTGCCAGTGCGTGTGCTTGGGACTCAGAGAGGGGCATGCAGGGTCCTCCGCGGCCGTAGAAGAGTTTCGCCACGTTTGTAACTCACGGGGTGACCGAAGAACACCGTGCGTAGCGAAATGGCCACAACCGGCATATGCGTGTCGAGGGGTGTACAGCCGGTAACGGGAGGGCGCTGCCCGTACGGTCAGCTCCTGCTGGTGGTGCCGCCATTCCCGGCTTACCGGCTCGAACGCCAGCGAATACGGCGGCGTCTCACCGACATTCCCCCGCATACGGGATGGGGGAGAAACCACCATGGGGGCGCGGCCACCGGCTTGGCAGCGGTCAGGGAGTGGATGCGGAGTATCGGTGAGGGCAGCAGCCAGAGAAGTGACAGAGTTCCGCCGATGGCGGCGACGAGCAGGGTCGCCCGGAGTCCGATGAGGGTGGCCAGCAGGCCGCCGCCGTCGGCGGCGGGGCCGACGACGAACGATGCGGACCGGCCGGCTCTCCGACCCGTTCCGTGGGTCGGTTCCGGCCGGGGAGGAGGGCCGGCATCGTAGGCTTTGAAGGGTGGAGAACTCGCCTGAGGCCGCGG
Organism: Actinoallomurus sp.; assembly: GCA_025964685.1. Taxonomy (GTDB): domain Bacteria; phylum Actinomycetota; class Actinomycetes; order Streptosporangiales; family Streptosporangiaceae; genus Actinoallomurus. The sequence continues at coordinate 11,740 of JAOPYG010000488.1, forward strand.
GGCCTGACAATGGCCCAGTGACGCCGGTGGTCCGAGCTTCCGACGCTGACCGCGAGCGTGTCGCGGTCGCGCTGCAGGCGGCGTTCGCGGAGGGCCGGCTGACGATGCCGGAGCTGCAGGAGCGGCTTGGCGCGGCCTACGCCGCCAGGACCGAGGCCGACCTGGCCCCGATCGTGCACGACCTGCGGACGTACGCCCCGCAGCCAGGTGAGTCGGCAGGCGCCGCACCGACCTCGACAAGGGACGTTGGGATCGTTGCCGGGTTCCAACGCAAGGGTCGATGGATCGTGGGCCGCGCCTTCAATGGGCTGGCGGTGATAGGCAACGGCGAGATCGACCTGCGCGAGGCCCGGTTCCTCGACGGCGAGACGACGATCCACGCCACAGCCATCATCGGCGACATCACCGTCGTGGTGCCCGAGGACGCCGAGGTCCACATCGGCGGCACCGGGATCATCGGCGGCTTCGACCACCACGGCGAAGGGCCGGGAACGCCCGGCGCACCCAGGATCACCGTCACCGGCTTCGTGTTCTGCGGCAGTGTCCATGTGAAGCGCCGTGCCGTCACCGCCGAATCACCCAGCCGCAAACTGGAACGCTCTCAGCGCCGGCTCGAGCGCAAGCGGCAACAACGGGTACGCAAGCAGTAGGACCGCCGGGCGCGGGGGGTTCGCCCGGCGGTCCTCCACCGACGACGGCCCCGGCATCCCCCGGCAGGACCGCGAGATCGTCTTCGATCGGTTCACCCGCCTCGACCAGTCCCGCGACCGAGATCACGGCGGCTCCGGACTCGGGCTCGCCATCGCCCGCGACATCGCCACCGCCCACCACGGCTCGCTCACCGTCGCAGCGCGGGCGGCGCCGGGGGCGTGTCTGCGGGGCGAGTTCCCCATCAGCCGGCGAGGAGGTCCCGAAGGGCCTTGGTGATGTCGGCGGGTGCCTCTTCGGCCATGAAGTGGCCGCAGGTGACGGTGGCATGTCGCAGGTCGGCGGCCCAGGCGCCCCACAGCGCCGCGGCCTCGAAGCCGAGTGCGGCGCCCCAGTCCTGCTGGAGTACGGCGACCGGCATCCTCAGCCGGTTGCCGGCGTCCCTGTCGGCCTGGTCGTGGTCGACGTCGATGCCGGCGGAGGCGCGGTAGTCGGCGACGATCGAGGGCACCGCGTCGCGGCAGGCGTCCAGGTAGGCGGCGCGGACGTCGGCGGGAACGGCCTGCGGGTCGTTGGCCCAGATGTCGAGGAAGTGGCCGAAGAACGCGTCCGCGCTGGCGGCGATCATCTGCTCGGGCAGGCCGGGGGGCTGGGCCATCAGGTACAGATGGAAGCCGACGGCGGCGGTGACGCCGTGCATCACCTCCCACATGTCCAGGGTCGGCAGTACGTCGAGGCTGGCCAGGTGGGTGATCGCATCGGGGTGGTCCAGGCCGGCGCGGAAGGCGACCAGGGCGCCGCGGTCGTGCCCGGCCAGCGCGAAGCGGTCGTGCCCCAGCGTGCGGGCCAGGGCGACGATGTCGGCGGCCATGGTGCGTTTGGAGTAGGTGGTCGCGTCGGTGGCGACGGGCTTGTCGCTGGCGCCGTAGCCACGCAGGTCGGGGCAGATCACGGTGTGGTCGGCCGCGAGGTCGGCGGCGACGTGCCGCCACATCAGGTGGGTCTGCGGGAAGCCGTGCAGCAGCACGATCGGGCTGCCCGTACCCCCCACGGCCGCGTTCAGGGACACGCCGTCGGCGACCGGGACGCGCTGGTATTCGAAGCCGGAGATGGCAGGCGCCATGGTTCCGTCCTTTCCGTAGGTGGGTCTCCAGGTTGCCGGGCGCGAATGAGCATCCGATGAGCGCGCGCTACCGTGACCAGGTGGGAGTGCGGTTCGGGGTGCTGGGAGCCGTGGTGGCTTGGGACGATGCCGGGGACGCGATCGCCTTGAAGGGGCCGCGGCACCGCGCCGTACTGGCCCGGCTGATCATCGCCCGGCGTCGCGTCGTCCCGGTCGGCCGCCTGGCCGAGGACCTGTGGACCGATCCGCCGCCCGGCGCGGTGGGCGCGGTACGCACCTTCGTGGCGGCGCTGCGCCGCGCCCTGGAGCCGGATCGTCCGCCCCGTACGCCGGCCCGGCTGCTGGTCACCGAGGGACCGGGGTACGTGCTCCGCGCGGAGCCGGCCGCGGTGGACGCCTGGCGCTTCGAGCAGGCGGTGGCGGCCGCCGCGACGCTGCCACCCGGCGACGGCCTCGTACGCCTGAATGAGGCGCTGGGGTGGTGGCGCGGTCCCGCGTACGCCGAGTTCGCCGACGAGCCCTGGGCCCGCGCGGAGCGCTCCCGCCTGGCGGAGCTGCGGCTGCACGCCGCCGAGCGTCAGGCCGAGACCCGGCTGGCCCTGGGGCTCGCCGCCGAGGCGGTGCCGGATCTGGGCGCGCATGTGACCGAGCATCCCTGGCGGGAGGACGCCTGGCGGCTGCTGGCACTCGCGCTGTACCGTACCGGCCGCCAAGGCGACGCCCTCGCCGTGCTGCGCCGGGCACGAACCCTCCTGGTCGAGCAGCTCGGGGTGGATCCCGGACCGGGACTTCGCCGCCTGGAAGCCGACATCCTGCACCACGCCGGCCATCTCGACCCCGCCTCCGACGCGGCGGCCCAGGTCTGGGCACAGACGGCCGCCGCGTACGACCGGACCGTCGCGTCGGGCGCCCGGGCCCGGCTGGAGTCGACGGTCGGCATGCTGCGCAACCTCGCGGTGACCGGGGGCGCCGGCCTGGAGACCGCCCGCGGGCACCGAGTGGCGGCCATCGCGGCGGCGGAGGAACTCGGCGACGCGGAACTCACCGCCCGCGTGATCGGCGCGTACGACGTCCCGGCGATCTGGACCCGTGTCGATGACCCGCAGCAGGCGGCGCGCGTCGTGACCGCGGCCGAACGCACCCTGGCCACCCTCCCGCCCCGCGTACACGAGGCCGCGCGGGCCCGGCTGCTGGCCACGATCGCGCTGGAGTCGCGCGGCACCCGGGCGGAGCGCGGGCCGCGGGCCGCCCGGCAGGCGGAGGAGATCGCCCGCCGCTTGGACGATCCCGCACTGCTGGCGTTCGCCCTCAACGGGGTGTTCATGCAGACCTTCCACCGCGCGGGCCTGGCGCCACGCCGCGACGAGATCGGCGCCGAACTGGTCGCCCTGTCCGCCCGGCACGGCCTGGTCACCTACGAGGTGCTCGGACACCTCATCCGGCTCCAGGCCCGCAGCGCGCTCGCCGACTTCCCGTCGGCGGACCGGCACGCGTCCGCCGCGGACACCCTGGCCGAACGCCACGAGCTGCCCCTGGTGGGCGTGTTCACGCAGTGGTACCGGGCACTGCGGCTCGCCGCGACCGGACAGGCACCGGCAGCGGAGGTCGAAGCGGCCTACCGGGACGCCGCCGCGGGCTTGGACGGCGCCGGCATGCCCGGCCTGGAGCGAGGTCTGCTGCCGCTCGCCCTGCTGTGCCTGCGCTTGACGTACGGGCTGCCCGCGAACACGGCTCGTACGGACTGGGGGCCGTACGAGCCATGGGCCCGCCCGCTGGTGCTGCTGGCCCAGGACCGCCACCGTGAGGCCGCGGCGGCGCTGCGCCGGCTCCCGGACCCGCCCCGCGACCTGCTGTTCGAGGCCCTGTGGTGCCTCACCGGCCGGGTGGCGATCGCCGTCGGCGACAGCGAGATGATGGACCGCGCCCACGCGGCGCTCACCCCCGCGGCGGGGGAGCTGGCCGGTGCGGGCAGCGGCCTGGTCACCCTGGGCCCGGTCTCCGAACACCTCACCGACCTCGCCCGGACCGGCAAGGGGTAATTGGGCCAGGTGAGTGGACGACACTTATGTCGACCATAGGAGCGCCGTGCTGTTTGTTTTGACAAGCCGGTATCTCGGCCACTGGCCAGTGGCCGGCGGAATTCTCTTCGCTTATCGAGAGAACGCCGTGCTGCGGGTCATGAGGCCGGTTCGGCCACCAAGGCGCTGCGTACCAGGGCGATCAGCAGCAGATCGCGGCAATGGCGACGTTCCGGTCAACCACTGAGGCACCCGGGGCGTCAAACGAATGGAAGCAGATCCAGCCCGAGCCCCGCAAGGATCTTGATCAGTTGTCCCCTCCGGGGGAGTCAGGTGATGGGTCAGAGGACAGCCGGCATGCGGAAAGGCTGTCTTGGAGTACGACGGCGAATTGCCGGAGGCGACGTGCTGCGGATCCACTTCAATGCCGATGATCTGGCGCGGACCTGTATCGCATCGGGCCCCGACGTCATGTGGGAGATCGTGCTCAGCCTGCAACTGCTGCAGAACCGCGAAGGCGCAGGAGTCTTCGACGGATGGCGCCGCCATGTCCGTGGCCGGGTCGGCCCGTGGCTGCGGCCGCTGGTCACTCTCGCGCCGCACGCGGCGTACTTCCCGGACTTCCTCACGCCCGCCTCGGGCAGTCACTGCTTGGAACACGGCCTGGACCAGGTGTTGTCCACTCCCCGCACCCGGCTCCGCAACGAGATCCGGCTCCTCGCGGACCATGTCCGGGTGCCGAGTTGGACCGAACGGCTGGCGGAGGGTGACGTCGAGACCCTCGAAAGGCTCGACGGTGCGGTTCGCGCGTACCACCAAGCCGTCATCGAACCCGCGTGGACGGTCGTCCGGACGCGCGTCGAAACGGATCGCGGTCGGCGTATGCACGCCCTCGCCGAAGGCGGCTGCGAGCGGCTCCTCAACGGCTTCCGGCCGCTGATGCGCTGGAACCCGCCCGTGCTCGAGGTCGCCTACCCCGTCGATCGGGACCTCACCCTGGCCGGGCGTGGACTGCTGCTCGTTCCGGCGTACTTCTGCTGGCGTACGCCGGTCACTCTCGTCGACGACGAGCTGAGACCCGTGCTGGTCTATCCGATCGAGCACGACCCCCGGGTGACTCCGGGAAAGCCGCCGTGTCCCGATGACCGGCCGCTGACCGACCTGCTGGGCCGTACCCGGGCGGCGGTCCTGCGCGCCGTGGAAGGCGGCGGCACCACCACCCAGCTCAGCCGGAGGAGCGGCACCTCGCTGGCCTCGGCCAGCCAGCACGCGACCGTCCTCCGGGAGGCGGGCCTCATCAGCACGCGCCGTGACGGCGGCGCGGTCCTGCACACCCTCACGCCTCTCGGCATGGCCGTCCTCGGCGCCCGATGACCCGGCGCGCACCTTTCACGCTCACCTGAAAGGGCGCGACAACGGCCATTCGGATATTCCACGCTGGAAACCTGGAACGTCCGGCGCGTCGGGGCTCGGGGTCGGGCCACGCCGAGACGCGAAAGAGGAGGCACAATGCCATCAGGAATGGCACGCAAACTGGGGACGACGCTCGCCGTGGCGGCGCTCTCCGGCGGCGCGGTGGCGGTGGCAGCGGCGCCCGCGCACGCCGCGCCGCGTACCCCCGTCCCTTACTACAACTGCACGTATCCCTACGTCTGTCTCTACAACCAGGTGGTGGACACCGTCCTGAAGTACCGGGACTTCACCACCGGATGGCAGAGTTTCAGTCGTACCGACGTCTATTTCGCGGTCAACACCCGCAACGATGACACGGCCTACATTCGCTACACCAACGGCGACACGGCCTGCATACCCTCGGGGAACCCGAGGGCCATTTACGATCTGCGTGAATTCGGGACTCCCAACGGGATCCGGATCGACACGAACCCCAACTGTCCGACGAACATGTCGAGGCCGTCGCTGTCCAAGCAGTCGAACTGAGCGTCGCCGACGGCACGGGCGGTTCTTGGAGGCGGTGATCAGAGCGATCACCGCCTCCGTCCGTCTGATCCGTCTGATCCGTCTCGTCCGTGTCGGGAGCGACGCCTCCGCGCCCGGACGATGCGTCGTTCATCCTTGATCAACAGCCGGCCCGTCGCCAGCCCCACGGTGAGTACCGCCGACACCAGCGTCATGAACGCCGGGCCCCCGGCCCACAACGCGTTCGAGTGGCTGCCGACCTTTTCGACGCTGTCATCGGGATGGCCGGGAAGGTAGTTGACGCGGATCGTCGCGCCGGCCTTTTCCTTGACGTTCGGGATCTTTACCCGTACGTGCCGTCCGGTATCGGTGGTGAACTCCACGATCGCAAGGCCGGACTTACCGAGCTTGGGCTTCTCCACCACCCGGGCCGACGCGACCTTTCCGCGCGCCGACATCTCGTACACCGTGGCGAACCCCGCAAAGGCCAGCAGCGCCATGATGATGGTGAACACGACACAGATGACAATGACGTACGGTCGTGCTCTTTCCCCCTGCATGCTAATTGGACGCGGAGCCGTGCGCGCCGGTTGCCTGTCCAGCGGCCGAAGACGGTGCACCCGCCCTGTCGGGAGCCGCTCGCCGATTCAGCACCCCGATCCCGTGAACTTGTCACCGTCAAGTCTTTAAGTTAGTCAATCATTGACTTACGGTCACAGGAACATCCGCCAGAGAGGGGTTCGATGTGGCCTGGATCAAACGAAGCGCGCTGATGGCCGTGGTGAGCGCGGGCGCGGTCATGCTCGGCGCGTCGACGGCGAACGCGGCGACCGGGACCGTCAACACCAGCGGGACGGCCCTGTCCGTACGCTCCGGTGCGGGCACGAGCTACACGCCCGTCGGGAACGTCGCGGACGGAGCCGGCGTCACGATCAGCTGCCAGACGCGCGGCACGACGGTCACCGGCACGTACGGCACCAGCGGCGTCTGGGACAAGATCACCAGCCCGGCCGGCTACGTGTCGGACGCCTACATCTACACCGGTTCGGACGGCACGGTGGCGCCGCCGTGCGTCCAGACGCTCACCGACGACTATCCGTACAAGGCCGACTCGTCGAGCCAGGCGGACCCGTGGAACTTCTACAAACGGGAATGTGTTTCGTTCGCGGCCTGGCGGGTGCGTCAGCGGCTTGGCGTCGATCTCACCAACGCCTACCGCGGCGTGCACTGGGGTAACGCCATCAACTGGGACAACGCCGCGCTTTCCGTGGGAGTGAAGGTCGACCACACGGCGAAGGTCGGTGCCATCGCCCAGTGGAACTCCGGAACGTACGGTCACGTCGCCTACGTCGCCCGGGTGAACGGCGACGGCACCATTCTGCTCGAGGAGTACAACTACCTGAGCGCTCACAACTACGACACCCGCACGGTCACCGCGAGCAGCGTCGGAAACTACCTCCACTTCTGACGAGGGAGACGCCCCGGTCGCCGCTCAGCGCGGCGGCCGGCGCGTGCGGCCGTGCCGCCTCCGAGCACGGTCGAGAATGCGCGGCGGGTTCTCTCTAGTGGTTCGGCAGCCCGAGCTGCCGGAACACCGCTGAGCCGAGTGCGGAGGCCGGATTTCCCACGTCGAAGGTGATGTCGAAATGGTTTCGGTGCGGGATCACCAGGTCCTGCACACTCGCCGCCCGGGGACCGACGACCTCGACGATCTCGTTGTGCTGGCGAATGAATTCGTCGGTCTCCGCGGCACCGCGGGCCACGATCAGCGAGGGCAGCCGCTCCGGAAGGTGATGGATCGGGCTGAGCCGCGTGGCAGCGGAGGCATCGAGCCCGAGCGGCTCGTTCACATAGGTGAGCCTGAGGGGTTCCAGGTCGTAGATTCCGCTCAGCAGGACCGCCCCGGCGATGGCCTGCGCGGGGTGCCGGTCACCGGGCATCCAACCGTCGAGCAACGCCATGAGGACGAGATGGGCCCCGGCGCAACTCCCGCTCAGGTGAATGCGACGGCCGTCCACTCCGAGATCGGACGCGTGCTCGACCAGCCACCAGATGGCGCGGCGCACCTGGTCCACGATCTCGTCCAGGCGGTAGTTCGGAGCGAGCCCGTAGTCGATCGCCGCGAACGCGGCACCGGCCGGGACCAGGCCGCTCGCCGGAAAGGCCGATTCGTTCTTGCTCAGCTCCTGCCAGTAGCCACCGTGCACGAACACGAGTAACGGTGCGTTCGGGGCGTCCGCGGGAAAGTAGTCGAGCGTTTCGCACGGCGCCGAGCCGTAGCGCAACCCGATGCGCGCGGGCAGCGCGGCCCTGGCCCTCTCGCTTTCCGTGGCGTACCTGTCCAGGAAGAGCGAGATATCGGGCACGCAGGAACTCGGAGAGTACTGCCGGTCGAGAGCCTCCTGGTCGTAGCGGCCATAGATCAAGGAGCTCAGCACGTGGCCATCCCTTGGTGAATCGGCGACCTTGCAACCATTCGACTCCCGTGGTGACGGCGGGACGATCCCCCACGCTGGAGACAAAAGGACGCCGCAGCTTCATTGCCCCCGCGCGCGTGGGTGTGTTAGGGGAGTGATCCCCAGATGGTCGCCGTACGGTTACTACTACGGCTTCGGCTGGATGGTGCGGGACGTCACCGGCGGCAGGAACACCTGGCACGACGGCAGCCTGCCCGGCACCGCCACCATCGTGACCCGCCGCTACGACGGGATCACCTGGGCCGTGCTGTT